>JAUCGG010000016.1 GCA_030378015.1 Desulfococcaceae bacterium HSG8 | reverse complement strand
CGGGCAGGGTGCTGGGAAAAATGAGGGACGCGGGAAACAGCCTGAATATCATTATCCTGGATGCCTGCCGGAACAATCCCTTTGACAGGGGGTTCCGAACCAGGGGGCCCGGCGGGGTGGTAAAAGGACTGGCAAAGATGGATGTGCCCGCGGGTTCGATTATCGGCTATGCCACGGCTCCGGATGCCCTTGCCTCGGACGGAAAGGGCAGGAACGGACTTTATACCAGGCATCTTCTCAGGCATATAAAAACCAGGGGGCTGAGTATCGAGCAGGCGCTGAAGAAAACCCGCATCGGTGTGGCAGAAGAGAGCACCTACAAACAGATTCCCTGGGTATCCACTTCCCTGCTGAAGGATTTTTATTTCAGACCTTCCGGGAAGCCCCCGGGTTCTGATTCAAAAA
Source organism: Desulfococcaceae bacterium HSG8 (assembly GCA_030378015.1). Lineage (GTDB taxonomy): Bacteria > Desulfobacterota > Desulfobacteria > Desulfobacterales > 4be13 > JAUCGG01. The sequence goes on along the minus strand of JAUCGG010000016.1, from coordinate 46,592 downwards.
AAATCGCCGACGGCAGCACGATAGTCACTCAGCCAGAACCGCTTCCCGAACCCCGTACCGGCGGACTGCGGATTAAGACAGTTCCTTCCGGCGCGATGGTGCGGATAGACGGCAGTAATATGGGAAATGCACCGCTCAGGATAACAAAGATGAAACCCCGGGATGTGAAAATCAGGGCGAGCCTCGGCGGATATAAGGACAAAGAGGAAAGCGTCCTGATTGAGAAAGGAATCATGACGCAGGTCACCATGTACCTGGACAGGGACGAACCGGAGGAGAAGCCCGCTGTATCTGAAAAGCCTTCAGCCGAATCTCCGTCCGAACCAAAGCCGGGTACGGTTTGGAAAGAACCGGTAACCGGCATGGAATTTGTCAGGATTTCCAAAGGATGTTTCCAAATGGGTCAGACCGGGGAGGAAAAGAGCGAGTTGATAAAGGCCGTGGGAAATGAGAGGTATAAGAAGTCTTTTTCTGATGAAGTGCCCCGCCATAAGGTGTGCGTAAGTGCTTTTGACATGGGAAAATACGAAGTTACCGTTGGGCAGTGGCGGAAATTTGTAAGAGAGGAAAAATTTAAAACCGACGCGGAAAAGGGCGGCGGCGCGTATGTATGGACGGGCAAATGGGAAAAGAAAGAGGGAACATACTGGGATAATCCCGGTTTTGAGCAGAACGACAGTCATCCTGTAACCTGCGTGTCCTGGAATGACGTGCAGGCATTTATCAGGTGGCTGAATCGGAAAAACAGCAGTAAATATGAATTCCGTCTGCCTACCGAAGCCGAATGGGAATATGCATGCAGGGCCGGGACGACCACAGCGTTCTCTTTCGGAGACTGCCTTTCAACAGATCAGGCAAACTATAACGGCAATTATCCTACGCCCGGTTGTTCGAAAGGGAAATACCGGGAAAAGACGGTTCCGGTGAAGAGCTTTTCTTCCAATGCATGGGGACTGTATAACATGCATGGGAACGTGTTTGAATGGTGTCAGGACTGGTACGGGGATTATCCGTCCGGTTCTGTTACTGATCCCAGTGGCCCACAGTCCGGCTCGAACCGCGTCATACGGGGCGGCAGTTGGCTCGACGGCGCGAGGTACTGCCGCTCTGCGAATCGCAGCGGGTACTCGCCTGGCCGCCGGAACAACTACTGCGGGTTCCGGCTGGTTGTGCCTGCAGGTCAGCACTAGCACTAACGTGCAGGCAGTAGAGCAAAGCGGTGCAGGCTGCGGCATCCGTGCTGCGAAGCGGAGTGTGACCGGCATGGTCATTAGCTAACCGGTGTAAATCCGGTTACGAGCCCTGAAAGGAGGCAACGTATAGGCGAAAGCAAGGGTGTCCGAAGAAACTCTCACGGACTGCCCGAGGAGGGAACAACGGTCTCGTGAGAGCCAATGAGGAATCTGAAGGAAGCCGTAGCCGAATTTGTCACCCGAACCCGGTGTGAATCTCCGGCAGGCTTCGCCGGGAGGGCGAGGTACCCTCGACTACCGAAGCCCGGTATCCTTTCCGTATCGCGGCATAGTACAGGAGGCGGGTGGGCAAGGAAAGTGAGTGATCTTACCCGGTGAAGGGCCGTCTGCGCCGGAGCGTTGTAACTGCGACAGCGTCTCCTGAACGGAGCAGAGATGTGACCGTTACGGGCAGAGGGTCTGCAGATGAAGCCGTAGTAGTCGTAAAACGTATTGCCGGTGACGATGCGGGTGACCGTGTCAGAGGGTAAAACAATGCGTAAGCGTCCGGAAATAATAAGGACGGAGGCGAAGGGCGGAACATATCAGTGAGTTTTATCAACCGTCATGAACTGTCATCATGAGGTCAGCCGAAAGGAGCATTTTCCGGGCCGGATGCGTACACTTACGGTCATACGGGGGATGTGCGGATCATTGAAATGATGATGCGAAAGAAAGTAAAACGGAACAGATGAAACTGTCCGCTTTTCTTCTGAAAAGCGGATAGGGCTGGTATGAGGAGCCGTGTACGGACCCGTACGCACGGTTCTGTGGGCGGACGGGGGGAGAAGATTTTCTTCTTCTCCTTCCTCCGACCCGATCAGCCATCCCGGGAGAGCAGAATTCCGTAGCGGAGCATTTCGCGCGATTTTTTTGGAAATTGCGGTTTTTCGTGTAACTACACAGATTGCATTTAGGAAGGATTGATTTGCATTTAGGAAGGATAAAAAAAATAATAATCACTGATATGAGACCTGAAAACAATCCTTATTAAATGTCAATCAATCCATCCTAAATGCAATCTGTGTAGTTACATGCTATAAAATTTGATAACGGAGCAAATTTTGCAGATAATAAGAGGGATGATGATATGACTCTGGTGATCGTGAAAAGAAAAGGAGGTTCGGATGGGTGAGGAGGAAGCTGTTGTGACAACAGCCGTAAAAGACTCGAAATGTTTCTTTTGGACGATAAAAATTGGAAATAATACGGCGTTTCTGGTCGGTTCCATGCATCTGATGCAAGAAGACATGCATCCGCTTCCCGACAAATTTGAAAATGCCTTTTCGGTTTCCACGGTTATTGTATTTGAAGCAAATATGGAAGAGGCGAATACTTACGAACTCAGGCAGTATGTTCAATCCCTCGGGTTTTATCCGCCGGGAGAAACAATATGGAGAGATATTTCCCAAGATACCCGGGAAAAATTGTTGGAAAAGCTTTCAGAAATGCAATTTCCTGTTAAAATGGCGGAAAAAATCAGGCCATGGCTGCTTTCCAATATGCTTGAGGACAAAGCTGAAGATTATTCCGAATTCCGACACACCCTGGGACTCGACGCCTGTTTTTTGAAAAAAGCCAGGCATGAAGGCAAAAAATTTATGTTCTTGGAGAGTGCCAGAGATCAGGTTGATTGTACAGCTAAAATGCCGGCAAGCCAGCAGGAGTTCCTGTTGGAAGATGCATTGCGAGACGAACTTTCGGAAGGAGAAATTCCTCTTAATGAAGTTATCGAACTTTGGAAAAACGGAGAGGCTGATACTTTGGAGTTTCATTACAGGGATCACCATAGGAAACAAATGGGAATTTACCAGGATATCATTATCAACAGGAATCGCCGATGGCTGAAAAAAATTGAAGAATTATTTCAACTCGGTGAAAATGTAATGATTATCGTAGGAGGCGGACATATGGGCGGTCCTGACGGATTGGTCAGATTGCTCGCAAACAAGGGGTACCAGATCGTGCAGGAATGACAAATGGCAAAGACCATCTGCTTCTGATGTCATGGTTCTGTATGCCGAGGGCCTGGCTAAGTGTTCAGTTTCAGAAATAATGTCCGGCTTGCACGGGCGCAATGTAACGTAATCTTTCAGATTGCGTTCTCCGCTTTGTTTATCCGGGCGCAATCTGAAAGATTACGCTACAGACATGCTGAACAAAGCAAGCTTTGCACCTGCCGGGGATTCCCGCAAAGCAAGCTTTGCACTCCGCGGAATTTATAAGCCGGACATCATTTCTGAAACGGAGTACTACTGAGGCCATGAGGAAAACATTGAAAGCTTTTGCAAACAGTGGATTCCGGGTTAAAATCGGAAAACATCCGTTTTCCGATTTTTATATGAAAGTCCCGATAAAAAATCCCCCCGGCCCCCTTTACGAAAGGGGGAGTCGCGGCAGACTTTCATCATTCGTTGTGACCGTCAGGTCATGGAAGTTCCCCGGAATCCACTGTTAGCAAGGGTTTACCGGAAAGTTTTCGACCTGCTGATTATTTCTGAAACAGAGCACTTAGTGCTCTGTTTCAGAAATAACGTCAGAGTCGTACAGAAAATTTCAGAATGCGGAGTGCAAAGCTTGCTTTGCGCCTGCCGGGGATTCCCGCAAAGCAAGCTTTGCACTCCGCGGAATTTATAAGCCGGACATCATTTCTGAAACGGAGTACTACTGAGGCCATGAGGAAAACATTGAAAGCTTTTGCAAACAGTGGATTCCGGGTTAAAATCGGAAAACATCCGTTTTTTAATTTTTATATGAAAGTCCCGATAAAAAATCCCCCCGGCCCCCTTTACGAAAGGGGGAGTCGCGGCGGACTTTCATCATTCGTTGTGACCGTCAGGTCATGGAAGTTCCCCGGAATGACAGTACGTCAAATTGTCATTCCGGGGAAAATTAAAAAACGGATGTTTTTTACCTGATCTTAAATTCGGTAATCCGGAATCCACTGTTTGCCAAGGTTTACCGGAAACTTTTCGATCTACTGACATTCTCACGCGGTGCGATGACAAGAGATGATGATATGACTTTGGTGGTCGTGAAAAGGAAAGGAGGTGCTGGGTAAAAGCGTATGGCTGAGGAGTTTCTGGCAGAGGTCATTTATATGCTTTTTTTTCAACATCCTGAAATTGTCAAATGGCAAAATGGCAGTTCTGCCCGTTCCAAGACACTGCGAACCGGGTGGCCGGCATATCCGATTCTTCGGAAACTGCCGTTTTCCGGGAATGCCCGCCCTGAGCCTTGTAAAACGGAAATCCGCGGGCAGATTCCCTAAACCGGGCATCCTAAATTCGTTATAATCAGGTTTTTTCTTTTCTTCTTGAAATATATTTATTTTTATGCCATTCTTCGGGAAGAATTTTATGAGATATGGCATCATCAGGTAGTTACACTTTTTTGTAAGATTTTGTTCATATTTCTAAAAATAGACATTATCGGAAATAAAATTTTTACCGCAACTATGCAAAGGTGAAAAACGAAATGGGTTTTTCGGCCGAATTCGGCAGGCCGCTTCCGAGAGACTTTTCCCTGATTTTTCAGGCTTCCGGCCGAAATCACCCGAATTTTATGTCCCCGGTTTTCAAGTGTTGGCAGTAACCGGACAGTAAACCGAAGGAATTTTTTGATGTATTCGAAACTATCAGAACTTACCCATAGAATTTTCATCGGATTTGATATCCCGGAAAAATATCTGACTGAGAGGAAAAGGGATTACTATTACTTAATTAGTGAAAGTATTGTTGATAATAATATTAATCTTATAGGAAACGCGCTGTATATTTCTCATAACAATATCAGCAAACTGGGCATGGGAAAGGATAACTGCCTGGAATATGGCGATTATATTATCTGGCGTCGCGAAAAAAAAGCTGACTTGATAATCTATCAAAGCGAAATAGAAGTTCCGGTTATACCATCTTCAGAATTTCTTGTTATCAGTTCCGTTAATACTTATTTAAATGAGTTTGTAGGCCGTGAGGCAGGAAAGTCATTTTTATTCAGAGAATTAAGTGACTTATATAAAAAAAATAAATACAGGAATGATATTCTTAAAAATATAGGGAATATACAAATTCCAATTGATTCTTTTGATGAAGACGTTGAAGAGGATGATGAAAGCTTGGGAGATTTTAAGAAAGAGCCTCTGGATACTTCAAAAATAGCCATTGACCGAGAGGTGCAGAATGTTAATTCGCTTGTTACAAGAATTGAACATGAAGAAATTGATCTTTCAACAAAGTTTCAGAGAAAGATGAACCTCTGGAAGGAGGATGTTATGAGCAGGCTTATTGAGTCAATGCTTATTCGTTTTCCTTTGCCGGCATTCTATTTTGACGGTACAGATGAAGAAAACTGGCTGGTTGTAGATGGGCTGCAGCGTCTGAGTACGATAAAAAAATTTGTCATAGATAAAACGATCCGACTGACAGATTTGGAATATCGGACAGAACTCGAGGGAAAAACTTTTGACGAGCTTTCCCGTTCTGACCAGAGAAGAATAGAAGAGCATCAGCTTACCTTTTATATCGTGCGAAAGGGAACTCCTGCAAGAGTCAAATACAGTGTGTTTCACCGTCTTAACACGGGCGCGCTTATACTGACAAATCAGGAAATCCGTCACGCAATCAATCAAGGACAACCTGCTGATTATGTAAAAGAACTCGCTGAGTTGGAAGAGTTTAAAAAAATAATAAATTTTAATATTGAAAGAATGAGAGACAGGGAAACCGTATTAAGATATGCGGCTTTTAAATTAACACCTTATAAAGACTATACACCGACGATAACCGATTTTTTAGATAATACAATGACCAGTATATATGATGTCTCAAAATACACATTAGATAAGTACAAATCACAATTTAAAAAGAGCCTTATAACTGCCAGGGAGTTATTCGGGGCACATGCGTTCAGAAAAACAATGTTTCAGGATAAGCAAGGAGGAAAATTCAGTAATGTACTATTCGAGATGTGGACTGTTATCCTTTCCGATCTTTCCGATGAAGAAAGAAAAAAACTTGTTGATAATAGGAAAAATGTTTTGAAAAAATTCGAAGACCTTATGAACAACGAAGATTTTCAAATTATAATTGATAAAAAAGCTTACACAAAAAGTTCAGTTGAAATAAGATTTAAGGCTGTTGAAGATTTAATTAAAGGAATACTAAGATGATACGTAACATCATAATACAAAACTTCAAATCACTGAAAAATGTTCAGCTTGATGTGTCAGACTTAAATCTGTTTACTGGCCTGAACGGAATGGGCAAGTCATCCTTTATTCAGGTTCTGTTGCTGTTAAGACAGTCATATCTGCAAAAATTATTAACCCGGGGCTTATCTTTGAATGGAAGCCTTACAGAAATCGGAACTGCCCGGGATGCATTTTGTGAAACCGGAGAAAAGGATGAATTATTATTTGATATCGTCTTTGATTATATGAGTATGTGTTGGAAATTTGCTTACAGCACAAAAGAAAAGGATGAGACATTTCTTCCGTTGGCTGAAAGCGGGGAAACCAATGATAAGTTGTATAATGAGCCCCTGTTTTCAGCAGATAAATTTAAATATTTAAGTGCTGCAAGAATTACTCCGAAACCTTATTATAAAACTTCTCATTATGAAGCGGCTCAGTCAAATCCTCTCGGCAATGAGGGGCAGAATACAATAGAATATCTGAGTTTAAATAGTAGGAATGATATTCCGTTGGAGAATCTGTCTCATAAGAACGCTTTTTCTGAAGATAAAGAAATATTGCCTTTAATAGACCAGGTTGAAGCTTGGCTGAGTGAAATAAGCCCGGGCGTAAAGCTGAAGCCAAGCATAAACTTGGAAATGAGATTAACAAATATAATGTATTTTTTCAAGCAGCATAGCATAACCACCAGATTGTTTCGCTCTGATAATGTAGGTTTCGGACTTACCCATGTGCTTCCGGTAATTGTAGCATTGGTTTCTGCCAAACCGGGAGAACTGATAATAATAGAAAATCCGGAAACAAATCTTCATCCGAAAGGTCAGTCAAAATTAGGCGAACTCATGGCTCGTACAGCGTTAAACGGTGTGCAGTTATTTGTCGAAACCCATAGCGATCACATTATAAACGGGATTCGTATAACAATAAAGGAAACAAAATTAACTCCTGATAACGTCGCCATATCTTATTTCCAAAGAAATTCGGATGAACATATCACTGAAATATGCAATATAGGTGTTGATGAAAATGGAAAGATAATGGACTGGCCTGACGGATTCCTTGATGAATGGAACAACTCTCTTTTTAAACTGATCTGATGGATTATACTATCTTTAATGAGCTTTCTGCAAGAGAGCCTGCGAAAAATAAAAATACAGCAAAGAATTGGATGAGAATTCTCCTGAAAACCTGTAAAGAAGCAGGACAATTAGGTTTTAAGCAGTTAATAACAAGAGAAGATTTTTTCCAGACTTTGATTGCAAAACAGTATAGTATCCTTGACTGAGTGATCCAACCTGTTCTGATAAAAGTCTGAAGACATTGCTGATGGGCCTGACTCAATCTCCATACATCAAATCTGCCGGGCTTGATGAAAAAGTTGAAGAAGCTTATATTCTGATGAAAGCGATCTGCCTTGAAAACGGAGATGCTGAAGAAGCAGAGGGGCTTGGGATAGCATATTTAACCGGTACATTGTCTGTAAGTTTTGATTCTCATGACAGATGGACTAGGACTGAAATCCCTCTTGTATATACTTTTCAGATTGAAAATGGGAAACCTCATGCAGATACAAAAAAAGTAACAGTTAAACATGCAGGCAAACCAGAGCACCTAAAAGAACACAGACCGTGGGCATTGAAACTGGGCTGCCCCGATTCTGAAAGTTGGAAACCTTCATTGGAAAAATTGTTACCAAGGGTTAAATTGTCTGATATGCTTGTGGATGGCGACTGGAATAAATTCAGGGATAAGCTTAAAAAATATCCGAATGAGAAAAATACAACAATTCAGGAGATGGCAAAACATGTAGCTGAAATTAATGGCTATAAATATAACCAGGAAATCAGCACCCTTAACCAGAAACTTTCAAAGAGTATGAGACTTATTTTTGAAGCAGGAAAAGGAAATGACAAAATATACCTGTCAGCAGATTTTGAGACAGGAGCATTTGAAGTATGCGATTACAGGGGAAATCATCTGGGAGAATATAACTTTAAAGGTAAACGTACAAAACCACCTGACCGTTCAGGCAAACACAACATCCGTCTCAAGGGCTGACGCCGGGCAAAATTTTGAAAATCGTTCGAAATAATCTGCAAAATTAGCAGATCGAAAATGCTCGCTTGAATTTTCAAATCCCAAGCATTTCCGTCGGTTCGTGTAATTTCCATCTTCTGAAACTTTTCAGAAGACTTATGTGATCCGGGATTTATCCTATGTCGTACAAAAATAATGTTTCCGGAAAATACTATGTGGGTGAAGAATGCATCGGCTGCACCCTCTGTGCTGAGATTGCGCCGGATAATTTCAAAATTAATACAGACGAGTCACTGCCAATGGCACACGGGTATGTGTTCAGGCAGCCGGGGAATTCGGAGGATGAGACCCTTTGCGAGGAGGCAATGGATAACTGCCCCGCGAGTGCTATCAGCAATGATGGATAATCAGCAGATCGAAAACTTTGGCAAACAGTGGATTCCGGGTTAAAATCGGAAGATATTCATCTTCCGATTTTCTCCGGAATGACAGTACGTTAAAGTGTCATTCCGGGGAAAATTAAAAAACGGATGTTTTTTACATTTTAACCCGGAATCCACTGTTAGCAAGGGTTTACCGGAAAGTTTTCGACCTACTGATAATACCTAAAATGTAAGAACCCTAATCCTTAAAAAAATATAAGATAAATGGCATCCTTCATTCATTTCCTGTTTTTTTGTAACTCTCTGTTTGTGTTGCAAAAATAAAAAATACGATTTTTGAAAAAATCCGAAAAGTGTCAACTACTTTTGGGGTGTTATGTAAGGATGCCAGATAAATCAGATTATAAAATCCCCTTTACAAAAGAGGATTTTATGAACGGAGGAAAATGTGAAAGAAATCATCAGTATCAGTCTCGGACCCAGCGATAAAGACTATGAATTCGAGACAGAATTTTTAGGCCAGGATTTTTACATCCGGCGACTGGGAACAGATGGGAACTTGGAAAAAGCTGCCAAAATGCTGGCCCAATGGGATAAAGACGCTGATGCCATCGGTCTGGGAAATGTAAGATTCCCATATGACATCGGAACCCGGCGCATGACACAGCATCATGCTGAAAAACTGAAAAAGCTGACGGATCGTGTCAGAACCCCCGTTGTTACGGGGGAGGGACTTCGCAAAGTCGGATATGAATGGTCCCTTCGTCATATCCAGTTCAAATTTGGCAATAACTATTTTGATAATGCCGTGGTATTGTTCCTATCGGGCCTGAGCAATTATTCAATGGCAAAGGTGATGTCAGAATACACGGATAACATGAGCTTTGCGGACCCGGTTATGGAAAACAGCATTCCCAAGTTTCTGAATTCTATGAAAGAACTGGAAACGTACGCCGGCGGTGTGCATGAGGTGCTTAAATGGGTTCCCGGGAAGCGCATCACGTCTTCAGCCGTACCGCTGCGGATGTGGAACGAATACGTTCTGCGTAAGGCCATGCAGAAGGCCAATATCATTGTCATCCCATATTATGACTTTTGGAAATATGTGGAAAAATCCACCCTTGAGGAACTGGGAGGAAAAACCATCGTCACTTCCACCGCGTATGATGATCGGATTCAGTTTCTGAAAGACAGGGGGGTAAATGTTGTTATTGATTCCACTCCCAAGATATTGGAAAAGGTTGTGGGCGTTAACGTACTGGAGGCTCTGATCATTGCGGCCCTGGAAAAACCCCCGGAGGAAGTGACTTCCGACGATTTGCTGGAGATCATCAGCGAACAGCGCATGGATCCCCGTGTGATATATCCTTCCGGTGATCCCAAACGGGTGAACCGCTTCGCATTCGTGATTCATCCGCTTTCACAGGAGTTCCTGAAAAAAGATAAAGTCGTGAAAACCCTGTCCGGAGTAACGCCGCCCGCGTTCATGGATGCGGTAGAAAAGATCGTTTCTTATGCCCCGCCCTGGATTTATTCCAAAGTCACGGGCATAAAATCCCCCACGGGTGTGGAGGCAGAAGGATGGCTGATCACCGTGGGCGGAACCCCCAAGCAGATGCTGTCCCAACGGCCTGAATTCACCTATGATCGTCTGCTCCAGGCCGCGAAAATGTCCAAACGTCTGGGCGCGCAGATCATGGGGCTGGGGGCCTTTACCAAAGTCGTGGGAGATGCCGGTGTCACCGTGGCGAAGCTCGCGGATATACCCATCACCACGGGCAACAGCTACAGCGCGTCCGGCGCTCTGTGGGCGGCCGCGGACGCGGTACGCCGCATGGGACTGATCAAAACAGAAGAGGGAAAAAGAATCGCGGCAAAAGCAATGATTGTCGGTGCGACCGGTGCCATCGGTTCGGTATGCTCCCGACTGCTGGCAAAGGCTTTTGATGAAATCTATATGGCGGGACGGAATATGGCCAAGCTGCTTGCCATGAAAGCAGCCATCCTTGAAGAAAGCCCGGGAGTCAGGGTTTACATATCAACACGCGCTGATAAATACCTGCCGGACATGGATGTAATTGTTACAGCAACCTCGGGCGCGGGCAAGACAGTTCTGGATATCACGAAGGTCAAGCCCGGGTGCGTAGTCACTGACGTAGCGCGTCCTTTGGATCTCTCGCCCGAAGATGTGAAAAAACGTCCGGATGTCCTGGTTATCGAATCCGGGGAAATAGAACTTCCCGGGAACCCGGAAATGAAAGACATCGGGCTGCCGCACAAGGTGGTTTATGCCTGTCTTGCGGAGACAATTGTGCTGGCGCTGGAGGGCCGTTACGAAACCTTTACCATCGGCCGCGATATCGAATGGCAGAAGGTGAGAGAGATTTACAAAATGGGCATCAAACACGGAATGAAGCTTGCCGCCATTTCAGGGGTGAACGGGGTATTTTCTGATGAAGATATCGCCAGGGTAAGGGCCCTTGCGCTTGAGGCGAGAAGCAAGGCTCAGGAGAAAGCAGCGTAAAGGGGGCGAGGGATTTGCCAATCCCTCGCGAGCAACAGGTCCCCTCGCGAGCAACATGGCTCCTCTTCTGCTCGGTTCGGATTGACAAATCCGAACCCGTGCAGGCGAGGGATTTGTCAGTCAATCCATCGCGAGCAACAGGCTCCCTCTTCTGCTCGGTTCGGATTGACAAATCCGAACCCGTGAAACAAATATTTTTTACCGCCTTATTGTTAATGTTAAAGGATTAAAATGCAAATCGGAACACACAGATTTGACAGGGTTGAGTTTGCAGGCTCACTGGGAGATCTCGGGACACTGATACCGCTTTCCGTGGCACTTATGGTTATCACTGGACTGAGCGTAACATCCGTACTCCTGGCAGCAGGGCTTTTTTATATATTCTGCGGCCTGTATTATGAGCTTCCCATCCCTGTGCAGCCATTGAAACTGGTATCAGCAATCGCCATTGCATATCCGGAGAAGATCACCCTGCCGATTATGTCGGCTGCTGCCACAACCTTCGGGCTGATTCTCCTTTTTCTCGCAATAACCGGTCTGATTGACCGGATTGCAAAGTTTTTTACAAAGGCAATCATGCGGGGCATCCAGGTCGGGCTTGGTCTGATCCTCATCAGCAAGGGGCTGGGACTGATCCTAAGTTCTGAACTGTTTATTAACGGAGGCGAAGCAGTCTTTATCGGAAATATCCCGATAAATCCCGTGATCGGTATAGCAGGAACTCTGATTACGCTTTTACTGCTATCCAGCAAACGCTTTCCCGCGGCCCTTGTGGTAGTATCCGCGGGCCTTGTTATCGGTATCCTGTTCGGCGCGTTGAGCGGGGTAAGCCTCACATTCGGCCCCACCCCTGTCCGTCTGTATGTGCCTGGTACGGATGATTTTATCAATGCGTTTATCTTGCTTGTCATACCGCAGATCCCCCTGACGCTGGGGAATGCGGTTATGGGAACGACAGATACCTGCTACACCCTTTTTGGGAAAGGTGATCATACAAAAAAAGCAACATATCGGGCATTTGCTGCAAGCATGGGATTGACGAATATCGCCGTGGGCACCATCGGGGCAATGCCCATGTGCCACGGTGCCGGGGGGCTGGCCGCACATTACCGATTCGGTGCGAGAACCGGCGGGTCAGACATTATGATCGGGCTTATCTTCCTGATCATCGGCCTGGGGTTCGGCAGGATCGGTATTTCTTTTTTATCGGCAATACCCAATGCGGTCCTGGGAATTCTTCTCCTTTTTGCAGGGCTTGAACTTACGCTCATGATAAGGGATGTCAAAGATAAGAATGATCTCTTCGTGGTCTTTCTGATCGCAGGCGTGGGTTTTGCAACCACCAATATGGGGATTGCGTTTTTTTCAGGAATTGTCGTCAGTTTTCTGATTCGGTGGAGGAAGCTGACTTTATAAGTTCTGGAAATACCAGCTATCAGCAGATCGGAAATGCCCCTGAGTGTTCCCGGGTGGAGACAGACACGACGAACCTCATCTCTCGGTACGATTTACGCATGATGGAAACTACGGGCGCATTCCCAAAAAGTAGGAAATTTTCGTTCCGGGCTTCTGCCCGGAATGCATTTGCAGAAGCTCTGCCCCGTATTTCAGTTCAGAATCGGTGAGTTAAGCGGAATGCCTCGCAAGGCGTCTCAGGGAACTGTTGAGAGCCTCCGCATGATTGGCGTGAATATCTTTGTCCTCAATATTCCGGACAGTCTCAGGATGTTCAGAGCACGGAGCCTGGTATTTCGGACGTTTCGGGCCTTTTTTATGAGCCTGCGAACCCTTGTTTTTAACTCTCGCCTTATAACCCCTTTGCGGAGCGTTTTTCTCGGACGGCCTAAAACCGAATGACGGACAATATGCTGTCATTCCGGGGAACTTCCATGACCTGACGAATGATGAACGTCCGCCGCGACTCCCCCCTTTCGTATAAGGTATAAATGGCTTTTACGGCGATTACTCTGCAAAACGCCAATCCGGCGAGAGCAGGGTGAAGCAGTTGAAAAACGCTGCGGCTGATTTTTAAGAGGCCATTCACCAAACGGGTGAACGGTTTTTGTAAAATAATCTGCAAAATCAACAAGTTGATGAACCTTTTTATTTAGTGAATGAGAAACGCATTAAAGTTATAATTATCTGATAAGATTGGTAAATACCGCAATATATTTTAAAGTATTTTATATGTAATTCTAATTCTTTTAAAACAGATAGTTATGTAAGGTGGTTCAAGGATGGTGATATAGAATTTAAACTGGCGGCATAACTAATCATTTTAACTGCACAGTTCGAAAATTTGCGGGTTTTATTAAGGCTGGGCGCAGGAGTGCAAAAATCCGTACTGAAAGGCGGGGCAAAAACGGGTTTTTGCACTCCTTTTCAGGCGGCATGTGTAAAAGGCGGAGCGCACTCGAATCTTCTCAGACCTGTAACAACACCGTGACAGCGACATGCCGTACTTATCAGGAGGTCGTTTCGGGCATTTTTTACCTGATTCAGCAGTTCAAAAAGCTGGCCGGGAGCGTATCCCCCGACCCCAGGGGCTAACTGGAAGCTCCTGATAACCAGCGATTGAAACAGTGGGAAACGGATATCTTTAAGAATATCAAACATATTTTGTTTCCTGGATTTCCCGGTGACCGTACATGTCCGGCGGGGTTCGGCACAGTCGTCAGGGCATCTGAATGTAGCATGGCTTACGTAAATGTCCCCTGCTTCTCCCCGAACGGGATTCGGAAGAAGCGGCTTGATTTCAGGCAGGGAAATCCGCCAGAGCTGTTCCCTGCCCATTCGGAGCAGACACCATTCTGCTGCCAGGTGAACAGGAAGGGCTGGGATAATCCAGTCCGGTTCGCTGCCGGGATAAAGGTGCTGTGCCAGAAAGGCCGCTCCGTCTGCCTGTTCAAGTGTACAATTCGGCTGTTCAAGATTTTTCCTGACCGGATCAACCAGAACAAAATGTCTTTTCTCATTATTTCCGGAAAGAATTCGAAGGGCGTTCAATCCGAAATGTCCTGAGCCTATAATCCAGATTTTTTTCATAATTCCTCAGAAATTACAACTTGGGAGGACCGCCTGAAATAACAATTTCAGAAGATTGTCAGAAAATAATAATTTTCGCACTCCTCTCCCGACTATGGCGCGTTTCACATGACTTGATACTGAAATCGGGTATTAACTATTTGAAAATAGCTAATGCGATGCGTCGAAATAGTATCAAGTCATGTGAAACGCGCCCTAATAAATACGCCCTTTTTCGATCTCAGGAGACACTGACCGATACACACGGATCATTTCTATAATAAAATCCGTGTTTATCCGTGTCCTATACAGGCTGAAGTTCCTTTCATCTTCTCATCAGTTTTTTGAGCAAGCGTCCTGTAATGTACGATAGAAACGTAATCTGTATCGGACGATCCTTCGCGCATCTTATCAGAAGCCATACACCTATCCCTCCTGTAACAATATTCGGAACCCACATCCCGATTGCTGGCGGATAAACGCCTGTTTCACCGAAGACCATCCCTGCGGACAGCATCATGTAATAAAACAGGAAAAGCGCAATTCCCAGTCCCATACCGGAAGACCGCCTCGCTGATTTTACCCTGATTCCAAGAGGAACTGCAAGAAGTCCGAGAGAAAAGCAGGCAAAAGGAATTGAAAATTTGCTATGGAATTCCATCAGGCAAAGATAATAGCGAGTATCCTTTTTTGTGTCTGTTTTCAGATACTCCCACAATTCATTAAGATTCATTTCTTTTTCCCTCTTCTTATTCTTCTTATTGGCATTTTTTATCGCCTTTTCAAGATCAAGTGTGACCTCATAGGTTTTAAACTGCACCGAATTTACCGATTTTTCCCCGATATCAACCTGGCTCATGGTTCCGTTAAAAAGTTTCAGGTGAAAAACGGGTTTATCTGGTTCGCTGTATAAAAATCCCCTGGGCGAGACAATTGTGAGCACCATATCTTTACGTCGCTGATCTTCAATAAAAATATCAATCAGTTCTTTATTTTTCAGATCCACCTTATTCACATAAAGCATCACATCTTTAAAATTATCGTTAAATGTCCTTTCTTTCAGTCCGATATCAAAATTGGATTGTGCCGCTTCTATCATCAGTTCTCCTAACGAAAGTTTTCCCCAGGCCAGGCCGTAACCGTTCATAATTCCGGTGAGAAGACATCCGATAAGGCAAAACACGAGTACGGGCGGAAGCAGTTGATAAATACTGATGCCTCCGGATTTGAGGGCAACAATCTCATTGTCGCCTGATAAGCGAAGAAAGGTAAGAAGCACCGCCATCATGACCGACATGGGAATTACAAATACAAGGAAATAGGGCATTGAATAGAGAATCATCAGAAAGACAAAAGATATCCCGACTCTGTAATTTACAATCATGCTGGTGATATCGAGTATCTGCGTCAGAAGAAAGATGAACATGAAAAACATCACGTTGATGAGGAACGGGGATGCCATCTCTCTGATTAAATATCTGCCGAAAATTGATCTGGTCTTCATAACCTGACAGTAAAAAGTTAAAGTTGGAAGTTGATACTGATTGTTTCGTTGCAAGTTTTACGATTTTGTATGGAACTATCAGGCATGGTTCATGGTTCGTAGTTCCGCCTTCAGACGGTCATGCTGACAGGACAGGCCGCCTGAAGGCGGGCTACGAACTTTTTCCATCTGCTGACTACTTCGGTGATACCTTAGTGCTCTGTTTCATAAATAATGTCCGGATTAAAACGGAGGAGTGCAAAGCTTGCTTTGCGCCACTGCGTGATTCCCGCAAAGCAAGCTTTGCACTCCGCGGAATTTATAACCCGGATGCGATGTAACGTAATCTTTCAGATTGCGTTCTCCGCTTTATTATATGTAGTAGCAACGAAACAGCGGCATCGCATGGAATTCGCAGGCGGCTCCGCCCACAGGATATTTCCATGACCTCGTTGTTGGCCGCTTTCCGATTTGTGGCATAACCAATTTGTTGGCATGATCAGATAGATTTTATCGGGTCATTTATTTTCAAAAACCAGTTTTGCACCGAAAGCCACAAAAATAATTCCGGCAAAACCTTCCACCCGTTTTTGTATCCGGTTATAACAGTCACCGAATTTTTCGGATGAAAATATAAAAACAACAAATGAATACCATATCAGGGATATTACAATCATCAGGGTTACGATCAGCATGCCGATAAATATTGCAGGTTCTTTTGGCAAAGCTGATGCAAACAGACTTGTGATGAACATGGCGGTTTTGGGATTAGAGAGATTAGTCATTAATCCGTTCCGCCAGCTCAGAAAAAGGCTTTGAGAATTTTCCTGCGGGTTATCCGGTCCGGCACCATGCTTGTATGAACTTATCATCAGCTTTATCCCGAGGTAAACAAGGTAGCTTCCTCCCGCAACTTTTAAGGTGATATAAATCCAGGGGGCTATGATAAAAAGATATGCAATGCCGAAATACCCTGCGACTGACCAGATGACTGTTCCCGTACAAGTGCCCAGAACAACAAATATTCCGGCCGAACGTGAGTGCATAACCGTTGTCTGCGCTGTAATGAAAAAACTGGGGCCGGGTGTGATAACAGCAATGCTCCAAATCGATATCACACTCAGAAGCGTAAATGTCAGATTCATAATAATTGTTTGTCCTCCTATAGTATTTTTGCGATGAGCTTTTTCTCAAAGACCGTGATTCGGAGAGCGGCATGACGACTGAAATCAGCGGTGCGATACCATCCGCTGAACTGACTTGTTATATGGCGTTCTTTGCTTATCATGGCAGCTTTGCCGCAGAACACTGTGACTGACATCGGAAACAGTAATAATAATACCTGCGCCATCTCGAAAATAAGCGATCTCATCCTTGGGAATAGCTCATCGCCCTGACCCGGTAGGTGATGATCGTGACGCCCTGTCAGCTTTCTTCTGTCGTAAAGGTTCAGAGCAAACTTATCTCAGCCAAAAACCTTCAGCCATCCGTTACCGATGGAGCAGGTGAGAATTTGCACAGGAGCAAGGTGATGTTGTCTTTCCCCCCACTGTCCATCGCTGCCTGAATCAGCGACTCCGTCTTCTTTTCAAGATCGCTTTCCGCGTTCAGAAGCGAGATCATGGTTTCCTCGGATACTTTTTTGTGAAGCCCGTCCGTGGAAAGAATCAGCATATCTTCGGCCCTGAGCGCCACCTTTCCTGTTTCCGGCTCGCAGTGGCCGCAGCCCACGCACTGATCCATAACATGGCGGGAATAATGGGTGGGAACCTGCTCCGGCGTGATTTCCCCCTCTTCCACAAGAAAGCGGGCAAAGGTCTGGTCTTCGGTGATCTGAATCAGTTCTCCGTCACGCAGAAAATACAGCCGGCTGTCTCCCACATGCACCCAGTAGGCAACTCCCCCGCGCAGCAGCACACAGACAAGCGTGCTTCCCATTCCCTCCACATCCTCATCCCTATCGGCTTCGCTCCGGATGGTGATATCAATGTCCTGCACAAGATGGGAGATTTCTTCCTCTTCGCTGCCACCGGTGATGCTTTGTATTCCGGCCAGCCTGCCTCTCACGATCTCCGCCGCGTAATCCCCGGCGACATCGCCGCCTAGGCCATCGGCCATGGCCAGCAGCAGCGAGCCGTCAGGCAGCTTCCGGATGAGATACCGGTCTTCGTTTGTTTTTCTGACCAAGCCGATATGGGTGCGGGCGGAGATGTCGAACTCGTCCGCACACAGACGCGTGATGCCTTCCCCGGCATGGACATATTTGTAAAAGTCACAGCTTTTGCAGGACACCTGTTTTTCGGCAAACCTTCCCTGGACCTTTCCGCCGCAGAATGTGCCGGCGACCAGCCAGCACATCCTGCCGCAGTTTTTGCCCATATTGAATCCGTCAAAAGTTGGACTGACCGCGACAGGGCATACCCCGAGTTCCCCGGCCTTTTCCCCACCCGCCTCTCTCCCGCATTTCATAAATTCCCAGCAATTCTGTTTTTTCCCTGTCATTTCTGCCTCCTGCCTCTTCCTGTTTACAAATCCTTGAAATCCGCTGTCTTCAGATCAATTTCCAATTCTCTGATCTTAGTGCTGAATTCTTCCAGCACCCGGCTGAGGGCCTGCTGCTGCCCGTCTTTGTAAAGCAGAAAGAGCGTTGCCATATTCCGCTTTTCGGAGAATATCTGCTTATGGGCGGAATCGCTTTTCCTGGTCAGAGGCCGGAGTTCCTCCGCTGCCTCGGCCACGGACTGGTATCTCTCGGCAGGATCGCGTCGGCATGCCCTGATGATGAATTTCCGCAATGCCTCCGGCAGGTTCGGAACCTCCCGGCCCGGGTCAGGAATGTCCTGTGTGCGGTGCATCTTTATCAGGGCAGAGGCGTTGTCTTCGGGATAGGGCCTTTTGCCCGTAAGCATCTCGTACGCTGTGATCCCCAGTGCGTAGATATCGCTCCGCTGGTCCGCAGGCTCGCCGTCGAACAGTTCCGGCGCGAGATAGGCAAACGCGCCGCCCATGAGAAAATCGTCGGTCCCCGCAGGGCAGGCCAGTCCGAAATCAATGATCTTCAGACGATCATCGGGCCGGACAAATATGTTCATGGTGTTGATATCCCGGTGAATGATCCCCTGCCGGTGCGCGTACTCGAGACCGGAGCATATCTGGATCAGGAAATCGGCCGCGAGCATGGGCGGGATGGTTTGCAGACGCTCCAGCACTTCCTTCAGGGATTCGCCCTCCAGATGCTCCATGATGATGAAAACCGTCCGGAAGCGTTCCTCTACGTCATGCACGTTGATGATGTTCTCATGGTTCAGCCTCGCGATGATCTTTGCCTCATTGCGGAAGTTGCTGAGAAAGTCGGAATTCATCACCAGATCATGCCGCATCATCTTGATGGCAACGGGCATGTTCAGAGTGGCATGGATGCCCTTATAAACGATGCTGTATCCCCCACGGCCGATGATTTCCGTGGCAATGTATTTTCCGATCAGCCTGTCCGCGACCGGCCTTTTGGAGTCAAACTGGCTGGCGACGATTTCTGTGAGGAAATTGAGCATCTCCGGGTCATTTTCGGAAATATTTTCCAGATGCTTTCTGTTCATCACCCAGAGCCTCATGGCGGTTTCAGCCTCCACATGGGCGTTTCTCGGCTCTCCGGTGAGGACAGCGGTGATGCCCACGATATCCCCCTTCCCCCTGTGGCTCACAGGATGCATATCCCCGTCTTTTTCCACAATGCTCAGACAGGTCCCGCTCTGAATGATGTAGGCCTCCTCGCCGGACTCGCCCTGTGTGATGAAGCGTTCCCCGGCTTTCATAACCTTGCAGGTCAGTTGGTTCAGAAAGGAGGTCTTGGCATTTTCGGAGATGAATTTCAGAAATTTGGTGTCCGAGTTCGCGGTTCCCTCCTCTTCACGGATCTGTTTGAAAAAATTGCAGCGCATACAGGACTTCCGTTTGTCCGCAAAACTGCCCTGTATCTCTCCGCCGCAGAAGGTTCCAGCCACTGCCCAGCAGATTCTGCCGGCATTCTTTCCCCGGTTCAGTCCGTTAAATGAGGAATCGGCAGCGGCAGGACATATTCCGAGTTCGTCGGCTTTTTCGCCACCGGGTTCCCTGCCGCACTTCATATATTCCCAGCAGTTCAGTTTTTTCCGTGCCATGCTGTTCCTTAAAATGGACAAAAGTTTTCCTCAAAAAACGCTATGTTTATATATATAGCGTTCCCCAGTACTGTCATCACCTCAATCTGATAATTTCCCATTCGGCAGCCTCCTTTGGAATCGGGTGTAATTAAAAGCGTTAGGTACTCATCCTTGTTCCCAAACTCCGTTTGGGAACACACTTGCAGGCAAACTCTGTTTGCAGATACCTGACATTGCCAGCAAAACCGGAGTTTTGCGGGCAATCGCGTTCCCAAACGGAGTTTGGGAACGAGGCTGGTCGACGGCGTTCACCTGACACTTTTAATTGCACCTTTTGGAATCTGTTTCGGATTTCCCTCTCATGTTGCCGACTAGCATATCTTTTCTGTCATATCCATATTTTTTGTATATCCTTCTTTATTAACTCATTGTAAATAAATATAAAATCTAATTGTACATCCCGAAAATTTTTGGGTGTGTCCACCTGCGAAACTGAAAAAACGGGATATTTTCCTGTTCCGGTCGGGCGCGATCAGAAGTGCCGCCGAGGCCGGTTCCGGAATGCGACTGTCCGAAATTATATGCAGCAGCTATCAGTCTCCGATACTTCTGTTCACACCAGGTCCGGGCCGGAAGCTCCTGTGCTGCCCGGTTCGGATTGACAAATCCGAACCCCGCACATGCGGGGGATTTGTCAATCCCCCGCGAGCAACGGGTTTTTGGGTATTTTATTTATTGGAAAATCCCTTAGCACTCCGCCGAAATTTCATTTCAGCACTCCTCGGCGCCTCACCCTCCCAAATCGTAAATACGCTTTTTAGGACTGTTTTCGTAAAAAAAATGAGTGTATTCCACACCTGCTGACGGTCCCAGGGTGTGAATGTGCGGATCACTCCGATGCATCATAATACCCCTCTCCCTGGCAAGTCAGGCATTGAAGGCCCTGGACAGCCGGATATGCCTCCCCGCATCCGGAGCATATTTCGATGACGCCCTTCTTTTTACGCTCATAAAATCGTGTCACTTTTATGGTGCGTGAAGACAGAACAGAGCGTCTGGCATCCAAAATGCTTTCAAGCAGCACCTCTAAGGAAAGTTCTTTTTTGGGAACCAGCCGCATATACCAATTATGCAAATTCGGAACCGAACGCGCTTTGGAAAGATCAAACCAAACCCGATGCCCTGTCAGCTTTCTTCTGTCGTAAAGACTCAGAGCGAACTTGTCCCAGTCAAAAACCTTCAGCCATCCGTTACCGATGGTGCAGGGGGTGAAAATTTGCACCGCATCCGGAAGACAGTGGCATGTCTCCACTATTGCATCAGCTTCCACATCAGGGCCGATCAGTTCCATGGCCCAGTCAAGCATGAAACCTCCCAGCACGAGACCGGGAGCTTTCCATCCGTGAAATGCCTCGATTTCTTCCAAAAACCCTTCCACTGGCCTGCCGCAGACCAACAATTCCCCAGATGTCTCGGAACTCGTCATATCCTCTTATCTCCTCGTTTGATTATTTTTCTGAAGATTCTTCCTCATTCAGCACTTCATTTACCCAGCTCATGGCGGCCATCATGTTGGGAAATCCCGCGGTTGTGAGGGACAGCAGCACCACATGGCTGATTTCCTCAGAACTGGCTCCCGAAGTCAGGGCTTTCCTGGTATGGGACATGATAGCCCCTCTTGAATTTGCTCCCACGGCAATCCCGAGTTTGATGAGGTTCTGAACCTTTTCCTCCAAGGGGCCGGCCTTCCGGCACACCTCGCCCAACTGCTGATAACTTTTTGAAACTTCCGGAAAATTTTTGGAAAAATTCTCATATAATTTTGGCAGATACATTGTTGCATTTCCTTTTTGTCAATTTTAAAAATAATTCCCCACCGGATTGGCAAATCCGGTCAGGCAGGCAGATTGAGTCTTTTCCGGGCGCATTTACAACTTGAGGGACGGCTGAAAAGCTTTCAATCGTCCCTGCGGGACGTGATGATCCGGAACACTCACCCGGCAATGAATTGCCGGGCTGTTTTCAGAAGTCCCTCCGGGATTGAAAATCACTCCCCTGACTTGTAAATACGCCCGTCTTTTCCTCTTTTTCATCAATATCAGGCACCCTTCCGTTAATACTTTATCCTGCATATATTTGTTGCGGCTGACGATCAGTATTTCCCCCTGATCCGTAAAGCTTCACCTTTGTTCCGCCATCTCTTCACCTGAAAATCAAGAGCCTGTCCCTTCTTTTCACATACAGCGACACAGTCGCCGCAGTTGTTGCATTCTGTCTCCAAAGCCTGGTTAAATGTTTTCAGATCCAGGGATAGGGAACAGGCTTTATAACACGGTCCCTGCCGCTGATCGGCAATGAGGCATTTCTCTTTCTGATACGCCACTTTAAGGCGATACGGGTTGACAAGTTTCGCCAGAACCAGGAGAATGGCCTGGGGGCAGAGATAGCGGCACCACAGCCGGTTCCGGGAAACAAATTCGATAAAGAGAATGGCAGCAATCACCCCCGCGGCAAGAGACAGATGCTCCTGGATAAAAATATATTGAAATATCCTGGAATACCATGCGGGCATGGAAAACTGGTTCATGACAGGTGTTGCTGCAAAAAGTAGTGTAAAAAACATTCCTGCTGTGAAGATACAGATTTTGATGCGGAACGCGCTGATGCGGATTTTCAGTCCGCCATAGTTTTTGGGCAGGATACGTCGGGCCAGCCAGTGAATCCATTCCGAGAGCAGCCCGTAAGGACAGATCCAGGAGCAGAAGACGGTGCCGAGAAATATCGCAAGGGCCAGCACAATCCCTGCGGCCATCAACATCTCGGGAGCAATATACCAGTTTTGAATACTCACCTGCAACACAGCAAGCGGATCCGCCAAGGTCAGGCCGAAAATCCGCACAGAGAGAAAATTCCCGCAGATATAATTTATCCGCAACTGATGATTCAGATAGGGAATGACGATAAACGCGGCCGCCACACTGATTTGCAGGATACGGCGGTAGAATTTTATGGTTGGTTTTTTCATGGCAATTCAAAAAAAGGGCAAATTGTTTTTCAACTTTTATGAAGGATATATCAGACTTTACACTTATGTTCTTTCATCAGACTTTTAAAACCACTGAGAAAAGACAAAGTCGTCTTTTCACTTCCGAACTTCTTTTTGTCCGGAATGACGGGGTTGGCTCGCTGAAAGGCGTTGTCATCAGTCAGGTTTCAAATATCCAGAAACCCATTCATTGATAATCGCTGCCTCCTCTTTGTCAATCTGCTGGCATACCGCATTTTTCAGTTCCATGATCATAGGGAAGGTGAGGGCATCAAGATCATCCGGGTTGTCGGTTCCGATAGTTTCAAATGCGTCTTCCATGACCATATCCGCGGCCGGCCCGATCAGGTCGGCCAGCCGTTCTCTGAATGCGTTCAGAAAATCAGTCTTCTTTTCTCCGGACAGAGACCCTGATTTGGAGACAAGTTCAATCAGATCATGGGTATGGAGCCAGCAGATATCAGACAAAACCTCAAATTCAGTCAGACCGATGATGTCTATGACTTGGGAGACTCTCCTTTGTCCCTTTAAAGCAAGCGATATCTGGAGTTTCCGAGCGTCAAATCCCTCGAATCTCGGGCTTGGCATCCTGACAACTCTGAACACCGCGTCATTCCACGGGATAACCTCTTTCACCATTTTTATCCGGGCATCCGCTTTTTCAAGCGCATTCATGAATCTCTCTGTGTCAATCGGTCTGATTGCGGCCAGACCAATGTTCGGGATTTTATCTGAGAACGACACGGATATATGAAGCCACTTCAGGATATTATGGTCCGGTTCGCTGCCGCTCTTTTTTTCGACCAATATGGCTCTTATCTTGCCGTGATCCAGTATGATTCTGGCTTCCCGCCCATCTGTATCGTTCGTAACATAAAAACAGCCGTTTGCCTTCTCATCAATCTTATGTTTCATTGCCTCATATAATGACATCCGTAAATCACCTCAGTTTGGGCAGAGTAATCCCTTTTTCCTTGATTCTGCTGATCTTGTTATACATGATCTGAAAACTTTTCCGCAACCTTTCAAATGCCAGGGTCAGTTGGGCAATCTCATTTCTTGTATCCTCCTGAATGCTTTCGACCCCGAGGTCTATGTCAATCTCTCCCTTGCTCAACTGGGTCGCGGCTTCCGTCAGTCTGATAAGCGGCTTGGCAATGACAAATCGGGTAAAAAAGTAAAAGAGAAACACAGAGACCGCGCCGATAATGAAATTCCACCAGGTAAACACCGAGGTCAGGATCCTGAGTACGCTGTCCCTGGGAATCTGAATGCTGATGATTCCTCTTACATCTCCGACCTTGTATCCGAAGGCCCGGGTTCCGTATTTGTTCAGGAGAACGGATTTCATAGGCTCTTTCACATCTTCATCCAGATCTCCGTGACACTTCATACATCCTTTTTTGACATACAATGGTTCCGCATATCTGTAAAGGCCACCGTCAAAACCATCTGCGTATTCAAGGTTCTGGTTCCTGATTTTGTTCAGCGCGTCATTCTCAAAACCATCAGGTTCGTTTTTCGGCTCCCGGAACAGATCAGACACAACTCGGAAGTTATAGCCGTATTTCAGGTCAGCAAGAGACGATATCTCCCGGGTTGCCAGTGCTGGATTGTGAAGGTAAAATTCGGATGCCTGATCTGTGTCAGAATCGTTTTTGTACGTTGTGAGAAACCCGTGGGGCCTGCTATAGGCATCCTTGGACCACACCCCGCCCAGACTTGCGATCCACTGCCTTGTGAGAACGATCTGTCTGGAGACAGATTTGGCCTGTCTTCTGAGGAACTCCCGTTGCGTTTTCTGAATGACCAGCGTATAGGAGATCATCGAAAGCGTCACTAAGATAAAAAGAAGGCAAAGCATTTTGGCGAAAAGACTTCGATTTTTAATAAACACCTCCGTAAATTCTGAATGATTGATACCGGATGCCGGATCAAAGCAGCAGACACCAACTATCAACCATCAAGTATGAACCATCAATCTGGCGGGAATCGTGACTATCGCCTTTTTCGGGCAGACATATTCACAGATGCCGCATCCCACACATTGATCGGTGATGACCGGATATATTCCTTTATCCAGCAGAATTGCTTTTCCTTTTAACGGACATCGCTCAAAACAACTGCGGCAGAGGATGAACCCCATCCAGGTATAACATTCATCTTTATTGAGCCTTGCTATGCCCATGCGGGATTTTTCAATGGGCACATCCTCAAGCGCATCCGAAGGGCATATTGCACTGCACCGCATACAGAGTTTGCATGGGGAGACACGCGGATCAATTTCAGGTGTTCCCGAATGAAACCATCCGGTTTTCAATGTGATGCAGTCAAACGGGCAGACCTGGGCGCACTGCCCGCACTGGATACACCGCTGCAAAAATTCCCTTTCCGGAACGGCCCCGGGCGGGCGAAGAAGCCTATTCAGCATTTTCCAACTCATCCTCAATGGTGACGTAAGTGGTATAAATTGTCAACACGCCTTCAATGTCCTTGAGTTTCTCTACCTCATCCTCCATGAGTTCCGAAGGAAATTCCGCGACCGTCACGATATATTGTTCCTCGTGAACCCCATAGGTGGTCATCTCCGGCATGGCGCTGATTTGCGCCGCGACATCCTCAACATTTTCTTTCAGCGTATGAACCAAAAGTCCTGCAATTGCCATAATAAAAATTCCTGTAAGTGAACGTATTCCGCTTCACCCTTTTGTTGTTATTCAGTGTCTGAACGAAAAATAGTTAAGCTATTTATTTATAAAAGGATAGTTCCGATATATTATCTCATTTTACTATTATTTTTATTCGAATATTTTTTACTCAGATAGTTTATCTCATTCTTAACCATAAAGAATGAGGAATGCTAAAATTTTTTCCAGAATCAGATTAATAGTTCGCATACAAAGTGGAGAATTTTAAAAATCTTCGTTTTATACCACATAGTTCATTATCAGTTAGTGAGTTATCCAAAATTTTTATCTCTTTTTTTTAATGGCGGAGCAAAAATCTGTTTACATCGGGAAGGCTTCATGGTTCCGATCAAGAGCTATCAGAAAAAAAGCCGACTGGCACTGAAAACCATGAACTCTGAGTTTATTTTGATCAACACGCAACTCGAAAAAGCTTATATCCTCTGATATTTTATTTTCAACAGATTCAAGTCTGTTTCTGATTGCTTCTGACTTCACGTCCTCAACCTTATATTTTGTATATGCTAATCCACGTTTGGGGACGCTGCTTCCGGTTCGATAAACTTGTTCCCATGTATGATTGGACAAAGTTTTAAGGAAGGATGAAAATAATTTTAATTCATAACTCTCCCAGTCAGAGAAACACTGCCAATCACTTTTAAAATATTTTAATGCAACATAAGGATGCATAGCATAGATGTTAGAGTGGCCATCTGTTTCTTCAGCTACTAACCCCATAATTTTTACTTCTTTATTATTCGCTCTCACATAATTTTTAACTTCTTGCGTTACAGCCTCTTTCAGTATTTTTTTCTTCTTTTTCTTCTTATGTTTTTTATCCATCTAACTGATCACCGTATTTATTTTTAAAATATTCCTTTATGCTTTCCTTTATGATTATATTCGTACAACGAGCTTCCGGTGCCAATGATCCGCGAACTTTCTTCCAAGGTTGGGCCTGGCAGGTCATATACTCCAAAGTTTTAGCAGACATAGCACCGTATGTTTCAAGTACCTGTTCCAACACATCTGTCACATCTTCATCAAAATCAACCAATTCCCCTCTGACATTTAATGGCTCCCAATCTGAATCTTTAAAGGCCTCGAAGACTTCCCGAACAACAGGGCCATGAGCCCACGCTTCCATATTTTCAGAGAATAGTTCTCTGTCTAATAATAACTGGCACCAAGCCTCTGAAAAATATAATAATTTTTGCACCTTAAGATGAGTAATCACATCGCCGGACTCTTTATCAAATTGATTGATAAACCAATTTGCAACATCAATGGCAGATGGGAGTTCCCTATCCCTCTGATCGGAGTGGGGTTCAGCATCTTGCTGACGCTCGGTTTCATCCCTGAATGCTTTCCGATCCGCTCCCCGATCTGAGTCAGGCTGCTGACACTTGATTTCATCAATCGCTTCCTCCGATACATGATCATCCTTATACCGTCCGAATAATTTCCAGGGAGTATTATGGCGAAGCTGATCTGATAACATCACCGTTGAAGCTTCAAATGTTTGTTCTCGGAGTTCTTCGGCAACGAATTCGGTCGGATCAAACTTGCCAATCTCTTTAGCCCGCTTCTTATCCTGATTTTCTATTTTTTGATAAAATTCTCCAATATTTTGCCCAGAATATTTCTTTTCAAATGAACTGTCTTTTTCAGGCTCAGATCCGTTATACTGGGTATTTAAAACAAGATTCATAGTTGCCTCCTTATTTCATTTTCAATGTGCTCCTGAACCTCAGAAGCAAATCGCTCTAATCCCTTACAGGTAATTTTATGTGAATTATAAGGTGAGAGAGCATCTTCAATCTCCTGAATTTTGGCATCAATCGTTTCAAATTCGGGATGCTTTTCAGTTTCGAGAAGCATATATAACTTTGTCTCTTTAAAGAGTGTCTGTATCCAGAGCAAAGCATTGCGTGC
Organism: Desulfococcaceae bacterium HSG8; assembly: GCA_030378015.1. Taxonomy (GTDB): domain Bacteria; phylum Desulfobacterota; class Desulfobacteria; order Desulfobacterales; family 4be13; genus JAUCGG01. Next base: position 18,908 of record JAUCGG010000016.1, on the reverse strand, counting down.
GGTATCCCATGCTGAGTAATCAAGGGATTGAGAGAATGGTTTTTCAAGAATGCGTTGTTTTGTCTGAATAACCTCCTCAAGTTCTTTCATGCAGGAGAGATAGTCCTCTCCGGATGAATAAGTCAAAACCCATCCGCAGACTGATATAAGGGGAATATCAGCATATTCAGAAAAATATCCTCGGAGATGTTCGGACAGGATTGAGAACCATAGCTCCCGAATTTGTCTGAGTTCCAATCTTTTCATATCCATCAGTGGAATGAAAAGGTCATTTGTTGTGGAACTCGCCCATGCGCCTTCTAAGGGACCACTCAGACACGCGGCAATTTCACGGATTTCTTCCTGAGTCATCTGCTCCGGCCAAATCGCTTTCATCTCTTCAAAGACATCAAGCCTTAGTCTCTTTAATTTTTCTGTCTCCTGAAAGTTATGCTGATTTGCAATGACCCGTAACTTGAATCCCCACTCTGCCAGCGCGTGAAGACATTCTTCTCTCTCCAATTCACTGAGCAATGTCATGGCATATTTAAAATGGTTATTGTCGGACTCCAATGGCATGACCAACAAACTTTGTACGGCAATAGCCCTGCCCAATGGTATATCGCAGTGTAAAAAGCTTTTCAGCAATTCTTCATCCTCTTCCAAAAGTGCCTCTGCAAGTTCGGTGACAACACACTGGAAAAGGATGCCTAAAGCCTCAACTTCAGGGGTTAAGTCGTTTTCTTCAAATTTTGACAGAAACCGGACCGCATCTGAAAAGAATTCTGACAACAAATCCGGATCGAATTTCATCAAAAATCGGATGGACCACAGCACGCCTGACAGCGCATAGTGTTTTTGGATCGGATGGGTAAAATAATATCCCGCGTGGCGTAACACCTTGGCAAAGTCATTTTTTCGCAACAAATATAAAATTCCCCCGGTTTCCGGGGTTATCTTTACCCCTGATGTGCCAAAAGGAGGTTTTTCGAGATATGCACCTGATAAAAATGCTTTGATTTTTTTCGCAAACTGTCCGTCCATCAGGTTCAGGATGGTGTGAAAATCCTGCTCCCAAGTCTGTGAACTTCTCAATCCTTCACACAATGCGCTCCAGAGTTCTCTGAAGTCTTTTGTGTCAAGAGATTTCAGGTGATCAATGATCCGAGCGAAATAAGCCTCGTCCGATTCAAAAAAGGCAGCACCGTATCGCTGAAACAGATTGGATAAAAAATGAGTCTGCTCCGGCAGTCTGTCCAGTCGATCCAGGGAAGAGAATATGGTTACGATTTCCCGATTCTCTTTGCTCTCGTCGAGGAGATCACCGATATAGGTCTCAAGGTCATCAAAAAGGTCATCAGTAACAGGTGTCACCAAAAGCGGATGGTTCTGAGTCGCTTTCTGAATAGAATTTGACAGATGGTATCCTTTCAGAATCCGACCGGTCTGGTCAGTCATCAGAATATAGCGATCATGGAACACCTGCTTCTCTTTACCCTGTTTCCGCAAATCGAACAGAGAAAAATTCGTGTAGTTTAAAAGCAGTTCCAGTTCACAGCACCTCTCTTTCAGTCTTCTGATCCGCTCTTGCGGGTCATTCAATGCCTGAGTGTTTGTCAGTACAATACATTCCAAACTGACTGATTCCATGCGAGCAAAGATTTCAACACCGCTTTCGTCAAAATAGGGGTCAAACACATATAGTTTATTCGCTTCCGGGGGCCTTGACTTATCCAGAGCCTGAAGCCATTCAATAAAACTTAACCGACCTTCACCATACCAGCCTTTTGCAAAAAAATGTCCGCCAGAAGGTTTGGGGAATATCTGAGATGCTATTTCTCGTGCAGTACGAGCGGATGGGACCCAGGGATCAAACGGATACCCAGGGATCTCATTTTTTAAAGCATCGGAGATGTATTTTATCTTTTGCGAGTGCTTGACGCGACCTATCAGTCCGCGATTTGTTTCAGCTATTTTTTTAAGATGTGGGGAACCAAGATTTCCTTCCATCTCAATGATTCCTATACTGGAACCGATACGACGTATCAAAGAGGTATAATCTTCATGCCAGATTTCCCAACAATTCTGGCCCTTCTCTTTTTTCCAGATTGTCAGAAGAATCTCCGACACATCTTCTGCGGCCTCAAAATCCATAGAAACAGGTGTGTTATCTCTGATTTCAATGTTGTTGCATTGATCTGAGATAACCGCATTTCCGTTTGACAGACGGCATCTCACTAAAATTTCAGTCCCTTTTTCAAAAATATCTCCTCTGATCTCTGTTGTCACGCTACGGCAACTGCGCGCGGTACGGCCGTCTTCAGCATTCTCGTCGATTAAGCGATCAGCAACATTTGTTTTTATGTTTGTATAAGGATTATCATTTTCATCAGCGGAGGGAAAAGCAAACCATTCAATATTTCCAATACGCTCGCTGTCTGCGTCAGAAAATCTCAAGCCTGTATCTTTCTCCAATTCCTCCAGGCAATACGCTATGATTTCTTTATCGTATGAAAAGAAAGGCGTTTTGTTTACGCAAAACAAAGTTCCTACAAACGCTGGATTCCGAGAGGACGGGCTTGTGATGGGTCGGGTTTTGAATTTAAAGTCACTGATCAAGTCTTTTGACGGTTGAAATATGGTTGGTCGGACAGCAAATTTTTTCCAAAGATCATCAACATGTTCAACAAGCTTGAATTGGGTATATGCTTCTGCTGCTTGCTGTTTTATTCCGACATTTTGGCAGGCTTCTCCCAATGTCATACCTTGCAATAGCTTTTCAACGAGCAGATGAATATTATCTGCACAATCAATAAGTGTAAGTTTTGCGACCCGGTATTTTTCTGTGCCGGACAAGAGATTCCTCTTTTTTCCGCCATCCTTTGTGAACCATCCCTTCTGAATCCGGGGTGTGGGAATTATCCAGCCATATAACAGATGGAATGCCTGTGTCTTTCCTTTTAAAAGGTCGAGTATCCATAGTTGCAGCAAGCAGCATGATCCGGCTTTTCCTTGAAAAACCTTGCTCAGACGTTTATCCTGGCTTAAAATTTCTAATGGATAATCAGCTTGTTTTTTCATCAGCGTATTCCTCCAGGCTCGGTTCGGATTGACAAATCAGAAACCGTCAGCCCATCAGATTTTCAATCCGGCCGGAGCCGAGGAGCTATTATTTGTTCTGAGTAAGTACCTGACCATAAATTTTTCTGTTTCCACCTTTGCGTGAGATCTGAAATCCCGGAAAACTTATGGCCAGCTACTTATTCAATATTCGGATTTTTACATCCTTCTCTCAAACTCCTTACGGATCAGGTTATGAACATGAAAGCCCCTTTAGAGGGTATTTGAAAGTGATTATCAGGGTTTTAACACAAATGCAAGCAAAAACTCAGGTTTCAACCTTCATCTTTCAAACTTCATCCTTCATCCTTCAGACTTCAGACTTCATCCTTCAGACCTTGCTGACCTTTGTCGCACAGATTTTGTACTCAGGCTGTTTGGAACCCGGGTCAAACGCGTCTTTGGTCAGTTTATTGATCATCAGCTTCGCATCGTACCAAGGTACGAAGACCAGCCCCGGGCGACAGACATCACTCACCCTGGCTTCAAAGGCCATCTTATCCCGCCGGGTTTCCAGCAATACCTTGTCTCCATTGTTGATTCCCATCTTCTTCGCGTCCTGGTCATTGATTTCCACATACGCGTAGGAGAAGGAGCGATTCAGTTCGGGGACCTTCATGGTCATGGTCCCGGTATGCCAATGGTCAATGACCCGGCCGGTGGTGAGTACAAAAGGATATTCAGCATCCGGCTCCTCTGCCGCTCCTTTGTACGGGCGGAACCATACCACGGCCCGTCCGTCCGGTTTTCCGTAAAAATGATATTTGTTCGGATGATCCTCGGGAATGTTCGGGTCCTTGCCCCGGACATATCGAATCTTGGTCCCCGGATGATCCTCGGTGGGACAGGGCCACAGGATTCCCGATTCCTTCCGCAACCGTTCGCGGGTGATACCCCAGAAATTGTAGGGTGTGGGCCGAGCAACCCGGCGCCATTCATCCCATATATCGGCCGAGTCTTTGTACGGAACCAGTTTCGGGTCCACGCCAATCCGTTTCGCCAGTTCCACGAGAATATTCACCGAAGGCCTGCACTGCCCGGGCGGTTCAATGGCTTTGGTTATAAGGGAGTAACGCCTTTCAGAGCAACCGAACACTCCCTCCCGCTCACACCAGAACGCGGGCGGCAGCACCACGTCCGCATATTTCATGGTTTCCGCATCACTGAACGCTTCAATCAGGCAGATGAAATTGTCCTTCCTGGACATGGCCTCGGTGTATTTGTTCACGTTGGGCAGGGAGTGGGCCGGATTTGTGGTCAGCAGGAGCATGGCCTTGATCTTTCCCTCTCCCAGTGCCTTGAACATGGCAATCGTATGATAGCCCGGTTTGGGATTGATCGTGCCTTTTGGAACTCCCCACAATTCCTCCATCTCATTCCGGTGTTCCTCTTTCTTAATCACACGGCCGGCAGGGAGCAGATGAGACAGGCCCCCGGTATCCCGCACACCGCCGCAGGCGTTGGGCTGGCCTGTCAGGGAGAAAGGGGTCGCGCCCGGTTTTCCGATGTGTCCGGTCAGAAGATGCAGGTTGCTGACCAGGTTATTCGCCCATACGCCCCGGATACGCTGGTTCAGTCCCATGCACCACATAGACATGGTCGCTGAAGATTCGGCAAACATCTTTGCAATCTTCACAATGGTCGCGGCAGGCACACCGGATATGGCTTCCGCCTTTTCCGGTGTATAGTCCTCCAGGAATTTCTTATATCCCTCGAAGTCGCTCTTATTCTTGTCATTGTCCATAAAGGAGACGTATTTGGAATGGAAGCGGTAGTCGTCCATCTCCTCTTTTATGATTATGTATGCCATGCTGTTCAGGATCGCCAGATCCGTCCCCGGTTTGAAACTGACATGGACATCGGCAATCCGGGCCGTGTTGGTTCTGCGCGGGTCAACCACGATCACCTTGACATTCGGATTGGCCCCTTTGCGGGCGGCGATCTTTTTGAACAGCACCGGATGGCACTCGGAGGTATTGCTCCCGATGAGGAAAAAACAGGTGGCGTTTTCTATGTCATCGAAAGAGCCGCACGGTTCGTCCTTGCCATAAGTCGTCACATAACCGCCCACAGCCGAGGCCATGCACAGCCGGGGATTCCCATCAACATTGTTGCTCCTGAGTCCGGCCTTGAAAATTTTGCTGGCCAGATAGGTCTCCTCTGTCAGTGCCTGGCCGGACCCGTAGTAGGCCACGGATTCAGGGCCGTGCGTCTCAATGGCTTCTTTGAATTTGGAAGCGGTCAGATCAAGGGCCTCTTCCCAAGTCGCGGGAACCAGTTTGCCGTCCTTGCGGATCAAAGGCTCCGTAACCCGCTCTTTGGCATAAATGATAGGCGGCATCAGCGCACCTTTCAGACACAGAAACCCCTGGTTGTGATTATTCGGATCTCCTTTGACCGTAATCACTTTTCCGCCTTTCACACCCACCATCACGCCGCAGCCAGTGCCGCAGAACCTGCAAACACCTTTGACCCACTGATCCACCTTCTGCCCCTTTGCCTCGGCAGGAGAAAACGTCCCCCCAATTGCCATCATAGCAGAAGCGGCAGCCGTAGATTTAAGAAATTCTCGTCTGGTAATATCCATAGTTTATAGCTCCTTTTGGAAATTGGATGCTGGAAATTGGAAACTGGAAACTTGATCAGATACTAGTACACCGATTCGTAAATTCCTCCCCCCTTTTTTAAAGGGGGGCCGGGGGGGATTTCTGGCATAACTCACTTTTCTGTCAATGAAAAATCCCCCCGGCCCCCTTTAGAAAAAGGGGGGGGGACGAACTTAAAAAGTGCTGTACTAGTTTGTTTTATTTATGAATGCATTGAGTTTCGGACCCAGTTCATCAATTATTTTCTTATATTCGATGATTCCTTCATGGGAAACCACTTGCCGCCGACCGGCTTTGCGTAACTATGCTTTGGTCTCTTCAAACGATACTCATGCATAGCGGTAAAATTTTTTTCTGTCCGCGGGTGTGTACCTCCCATAACCTTCTGCAAGATTTGCAACGATACTGTCCGCAGAGCGGATGACCTGATAGCCCCATTATCGTCTGAACCTTGCAATTCCATTTGTCAAAAGCATTCCAGATCATATCTGACAACTGTTCAGCCAGCGAATACACATCAAATTCATAACTTCCCTTCCAAGTCCCAAGTTTCCAGTTTCAAGTCCCTAGTTTCCAGTCTTAATCTATTTTCTTTTTGGCAACCGGTTTCACATACGCCTCATGGTGAATTGAGTTCTGATGGTACGGGTGACACTCATTACACCTGGGGGTGATTCCGTATTTCTGCTCCATTCTTCTGATGCTCGGATCGTGGCACTTTCTACAGGTAGTATCCGCATCCGGGTCAACAGCAAATGGCACAGAACCCTTTCCGTCAGGCTGGCCGTGGCACACAAAGCATTTCACCAGGGTCACACCGTGCTTGCTCTCATACCAGTCCCGGGCGATTTTAGGGGTCGTCTTTGTATGACAGCGGAAACAGTCCGATGTCATCTCGGTCGGTTCAAGATGTTTCACCGCGTCACATCTGTTTTCAGGAAATGCCAGATTGACATAGACGATGAAAACCGCCAGGAAGGAAACCGCACAAAAAGGGAAGAGCGCGCCCCAGTAGCATCCGAAACAACTCTTCATACGCTCGTTAATTTGGCTGAACAATGTCATTCTTTGAAACTCCTTTCAGAGGAAGTCTTTTGGCAAATTCCGCATTAAAGGGGAATCGCCGGTCAAATTCGGGAAGATGGGCCATGTTGAAATGGCATCCGGCACAGTTTCGCTTTGTATTCCCGTTCTTTCCCAGATAAGCGTCATGGGCCAGCCTTCCGATTTCGGAAATCTTTTTCTCTTTGGCATCCTTATAGAGATCCTGATGGCAGCCCAGACAGTTCTCGTCAGGTATAAAACGGCGGGCAAATTTTTGCATATCCCTGCGGTCAAGTTCATCAGGATTGCCCATATAGTGGACAATAAGATCTTTAGTCCCGAGAAATGCTTTCACAGTAAGATATTTGTGCCCCAGGCTATCGGGAATGTGGCACTGTCTGCATTGGATCGGTTTCTTGTCCTTATCCAGAGCATGACTTGATTTCTCAAGCTCATTTTTATAGTTCTTCATTTCGTGACAAGACATGCAGAATTCGGTAGAAGATGTACTCTGAAAGGATTTGGAAACCAGGATAAGGCACAGAAGCCCTATACAGACAAATAAAGCATAATACTTTTTCATTTCATCCTTTCCTTCAGGGGTAAGGGGTTAAGAGTTTAAGGGTTAAGGGGTTAAGGATTAAACCATGATTATTAACCCTTAATCCTTAACCTTTTCTCCTTCTCTATTTCGCAAACATCGTAACCGCATTATTCATTTCTTTCAGCAGGGGCAGATTCAGCTTTGCGGCTTTCTCCAAATCCGCTTTGGAAATTTCTTTTCCGGCAACTGCATTGTCAAGCACCGGTTTGTAATCATTCCAAAGTTTGCCGACCTTTGCCAACTGATCCCGGATGGCAGCGTCTTTTGTGCCGGAAAGTCCGAGTTCTTTATCTCCGTCCAACAGCCCGCTGAGGGTTTTTTTAAACAGAGCCACGGTTGCTCCCAGATTGGCTTTGTTTTTATCAGCGTTGATGCCTTTGGCGACAAGAAGCATCTCCTTTGTCATCTTCTGGGTAAGCATCCTCTGTTTTCCAGCGAGGTTGATGGTGACAGCAAGTCCTGCTTCCAGTTTGGAACCGCTCTCTTTCTCAAACATCCCGACTGCTTTGTTCATGTTTTTGAGCAACGGAAGATTCTGTGAGGCAATTTTGGCAAGTACGGGTTCGGAAACATCCCCGCCAAGAACGCTTTTCACGCTTTTGTGAAATTCATTCCAGAGACCGGAAACCGTATTCAGTTGTGCGATAATGTCAGGGTTTTCAGTCTTGACCAGTTTCAAATCGGAATCCCCGTTCAGCAGTCCTTTCAGTGTCTTGTCAAACAGATCGGCTGTTTTGCCCAGATTTTCCTTGTTTTTGGGAGCATCAATTTTCATGGCAATCAGCAACGCTTCCTTGCTCATTTTCTGGGTGAGCATTCGCTGTTTTCCAGCCAGATTGATGACAGTAGCCATTTCCTCGTTCGTGGCACCCATCGAAACCGGGGCCAGATAGAAAAAGGTAAGCAGAATGACAAGCATTCCGGTAAGAAATTGGTACAACTTCTTATTCATACAGTCCTCCTTTTTTTGGGTTATAAGATTTGATCTTCATGTTTTTGACAAAAAAAACTTATGATACCTATGGATTCAGGAAGTGAATGCTTCTCATCCTGTCCGATTCAGGATGGGAGCAAACCGTTCCCCTTTTTCATTGTTCTCCATAAAATGTCGCAGGCAGTGATCAACGATTTTCAATACATCATCTGGAGAATGTATTCCGGGAAGTTTCTTTCCCAGTTGAGGATTCTTCCCGGAGACAAGCTTCTCCAATCGCTCTGTCAAATCGTTATCCTCAACTGCCCGGCTCGGACGGCCTCCGGGACCGAAACAGGTTTCAATCCGATATCCCCGGACTTCTGAGTCCATGTTTTCCAGAAATTTCTGCTGAGAGGAACGGACATGATCCAGGCAGACCTCTTTCGTTCCTGAACTGCGAAGGCAGGTTTCGGAGAAAGATGGGGCGAAAGCGATCTTGCCGAGTTAAAAATTCATTTCAATATATTTGTGCGCTTTTTCAACATCAAGTTTACGAGTTGTGTTGCCAACTCGGACATAAAAAGATTTTTCATTACCTGCTTTCAGGAAAACTGGCCTGGGTGAACCTTTGACATCGGTAATGCATACATATTTACCTTCTTTACCTTCAAAGCAGACTCTGATTAACGGGGTGAACTCCGAACCGATCCGGCCATTGATCAGATTCCATAACGTCTGCTCAAATTTGTCCAGAGTTTTGTGTTTTAACAGTTTGATATCTTTTTCCAGTCCGAAGATATTGCCGTTGTCTTCCACACCGATAAGCAAAGTCCCTCCTTCTTCGGAGTTCAGGAAAGCGGTAATTGTCTCAAGAACTTCGGAGCGCAAATTGGTATTTTGTCTGCCCTGCTTCACATCCCATTCCAGGGTGCTTTTAAACTCCAATGTCTGACTTTCATCAAGCTTGGCCAGTTCATCAACCCTGCTCTGAGAGTTGGCAATAATTTCCTGAACAGACTGATGCAGCTCTTCATATACATTTCCGCCGGGCATATTTTTGGAGATATAATCCCACACGCCCATCTTGTGAGCGCGGCGGCAGTCCGTAACACTGTCATTCGCGGTCAGGATAATCACCGATGTGATATGTCGCTTGTTCACCTCATTCACAACTTCAAACCCGCTGTCATCTGCTTCCATTCTCATATCCGCAATAATCACATCAAAATGAATGCTTGCCAGTTTTTCCTTGGTTTCCTGAGCACTGGCGGTATCTGTTTGGCTGTAGCCATAGCGTTTCAACCAGTCAACAATAACTTCCAATTCATCGGATCTGTCATCAGCTACCAGAATATGAGCATTGTAATTTTCCATAATAACCTCCTCTTTAACATAATATTAATAAGGAACATAAATTTCAAAAACAGCGCCGTCCTTACCAGTTTCACGGATATGACCGGACATACAGTATAAGGTGTTTCTGATAATGGAAAGTCCTAATCCGCCGCCGTGTTTTGATGTAGTTTTAAGCGGCTGAAAAATCCAGTCTTTTTTATCTTCCAGGATACCTTTGCCGTTGTCTCTGACCCTGATTAAAAGGTAGGTCTTATTTGACGGAATTGTTCTGCTCTGTAAAAAATTATTATCGGAAATATCTTCCGAAGAAATACGGATTCTTAAATCATCGTTGTCCTGATTATGATTTACAGCATTTTCAATGAGTTCGTTCAGAAAACTCCTTATCTTCTGCTCATCACTGTTCAGTTCGGAATCAGGATTCTTTATATTTGTCAAAATAAGTGCATTTTTTAATCTTGTTCCATTTTCCCATACTCGGAACAAATCTTTTACCTTAAACCTCCTGTAATTGATCTTCTTCCCTTCATTAATGGATTTCAAGTCATTTAACGCTCTTTCCGTAAGTTCGATTTGTTTCAGCACTTGGTCAGTTTTCTGATAAACCGGGCTGTTCTTATCCAAATCAAATTGGAAAAGCCCGAGTTTTGATTTAATATAGAATATCCTGTTATTCACAAAATCGGCAATATCATGCGCAGTTTTTGAAATGACTTCTATCATCTGTCTGTAATCATGTCGGGGGATATCTCTGATCTGCTTCTCTTCCAGATTTCTTTTCCGGCTTATCTCCTCAAGCATATCATCAACTTTGGTGATGACCTTCTGAATCATTCCTTTATCCGCAGAAGGATAATCCGCGTCAATTCCAAGCAGAATTCCTTTGAATATACTGATTTCATTCAGCATTTTATGATAAATCGCTCTGTTCAGGGATTCTGTGTCCTTTAACCGTTCATTCTCTTCCTGGCTGCAGAACGGCGCATAATATATCTCAGGGCTTGCATGTAAGGAAAATATTCTCCTTGCCTGCTCATATATGGGAGACTTCTTGCTGATTTCTCTGAGTTTGTCAATGGCTTCTTTGCTATAAGGATTTACGGACAAAATATTTTTCGCTGCATATATCAGGGTTTTATCTCTCTCATCTGATTTTTCAATGGCACGGTCAAAGGCTCTGTCTCCGAGTGTCTTGGCTTTGATAAGATAATAAAGCCTTCCCAAGTTTATCAGGACAAAACTGGCATAATTGTTTGAGAGTTTATCCACTTTTATCTTTTCGATTTTGGATATGGCATCTTCATATCTGCCTTTTCTTTCCAATGCCATTGCATAAGAAAATAGGGTAATATGATTATTCTCCCTAATTTTCAATGACTTTTCAAACATTTGAAAGGATTTTTCAAACTCGCCCGCATTCATCAGTGCGGTTCCGTAACTGTTCAGCGCAAACGAATCATCCGGCCGGATTTCCAATGATTTTTCAAACATCCGGAAGGATTTTTCAAACTCGCCCGCATTCATAAGAGCGGTTCCGTAGCTGTTCAGCGTCACCGAATCATCCGGCTCGCCTTCCAATGATCTTTCAAACATCCAGAAGGATTTTTCAAAATCCCCGGCATTCATAAGAGCGGTTCCGTAGCTGCTCAGCGTCACCGAATCATCCGGCTCGCCTTCCAATGATCTTTCAAACATCCGGAAGGATTTTTCAAAGTCCCCGGCATTCATAAGAGCGGTTCCGTAGCTGTTCAGCGTCACCGGATCATCCTGCCGGAGATTTAATGATTTTTCAAACATCTGAAAGGATTTTTCAAACTCGCCGGCATTCATAAGAGCGGTTCCGTAGCTGGTCAGCGTCACCGGATTGTCCGGATCGCTTTCCAATGATCTTTCAAACATCTGAAAGGATTTTTCATATTCTCCGTTATCTGCTAATGCAATGCCATAGCTGCCCGTCGCAACAGTATCAACAGGATTATTATCCACAGCTTCTTCAAACAATTGCAGTTTAATTTCCCTGTTTGAAATTTTTTCTGCAATATCTGAAAGGCTTTTTGCAAAAAGATCAGACCTGTCTTTCTGATTTTCCCTTAAAAAATCAATATGAGTTTTGGCTTTTCTTGAATTTCCTTGGTTGAAGAAGGAGATAATTTTCTTTTTGAGTTCTATAACGAACTTCCATGACTCATGTTTACTCTTTCCGGGAGTCCGCTTCCCGTATTTATAAATCTTTTTATAAGCCTTTTTACTTCTTCTCATAATCAATACACCGTGCAAGAAACCGTGTTCAGTAAGAATCCAATTCGTCAAGTCTGAAAATTCGCTTCAGGCTATGAGCTTCTTTTAACAATCCTCCGACAAATTCCACATCATGGGGGCCTTCGACAACAAGATAACCGTATCTCAATTTACCTCCTCACATCTAAGCCGAGTTCATATCTCGCATCTTTCAGTATGTTTCCGGAAATCTTTTTGCAGGATATCCGGTCATTTCTCCACCCGAGTTTGAACAGACTCAGATTGTCAGATTCTGAGAAATTACTGCCCAGAAGAGCGTCTATGCACTCAAGGCTGTGCGTTGTCGCAAAAATCTGCACATCCAGTTCCTCAGCAGCTTGGGAAATCCAGTCGGCCAGCGTTTTCAAAGCATCTGAATGGATGGCGCTTTCCAATTCGTCAATGAAAAATACGCCGCCCTCACATGCAACCATTGATGCGGCAATCATATACATTCTTTTTATACCGTCTCCGAAATTGCTCAAAGGGGCCCTTCCGAGTTTTTTGTGAGAGACAAAAAGCTGCGGAGACCCGCTTGCTGTGAGCAATATGGACATATCTTCAATATCCGGATCAATTTTTTGCATCAGCCTCAGACATTTCTTGTCATAATCCCTTTTTACAGATTTGTCATATTCTTCTATTCCGGCCTCAGGATTTCTGTGATGGAAATGGGCTTCCAGAAATACGGCATTGATGTCTGCCTTAATTTTAGGCGGATGGATTTCAAAATTGCCCATTGAAAAGTCATACCGCTGAATAATTTCATCCTGTTTGTCGGAACAAAAAGAAAAAGATATGGTCCCAATTCTGATTCCTTCGCTTTCACTTTGCCGGACAGGTTGGCCGAATTTAAGAGGGGGGCTGTCTGCTGAAAGGAGTTTTTCCAAGCTTTTCCCGTCAGTTTCATGTTCTATAGAAAGATTCGTTTTTCTCCTTATGCCGTTCCAGACTCCTTCTGTTCGGATGTCACGCGTGTCAGGTATATTTAGCTTCTTCGTAAAAAACCATCCCAATTGTTCAAAAATGGAATGCTGATTGATTTTAAGAGATCCGCACCTGAAGGAAATCAGAGCCAACAAAACTTGAAAACTTAATGGGGAGCAATGCAGAAATAAAGCTTCCAGCAGACTCGACTTTCCGCTGTTGTTCAGCCCCACGATCAGATTATATTTGCTTGTCCCTTGCATAAGAAGGCCGTCAAGCCCTCTGAAGCCGGTGATTGTAACATCATCTAACATGTTGTTTGCCTTTCAGTTGTGTCACACTTATGCAATACTCAGTAGATCGAAAACTTTTGCAGACAGTGGATTCCGGGTTAAAATTAAAAAATATTCATTTTTTAATTTTCCCCGGAATGACAGCGTGTTATCCGGGATCCGCATCTGTCATTCCGGGGAAAATCGGAAAACGGATGTTTTCCGATTTTAACCCGGAATCCGCTGTCTGCAAGGTCAGGCGAAAAGTTTTCGATCTACTGATACTTGCTATATTTCCTTTTAAGTTGTTCAACTGGAGCTATCCGCCCTTCAGCAATATCCCTTTTTCCTCTCTCAAAAGATTCGACAAAACCCGGAATATCCAGCAATTCTTGAGTGGCATTGTTGTTTTCTTTGCAAAGCGGGCATGTACGTTGCGAGGCAGAGCCTCTGACTATGGGTTCCCAAGCGGAGCCTATAAACCAGAAAAATACTTCAATACCGGTTCTGATGAAATAATGTAATAAATATTTTGATATTTCGGATTTCCCATTATCTTCTCACTGCTGCTGAGTTTCACAGTGGCCAGCACTTGCAACGGCTCCTTTGCATCTTTTATCTTACTGTATTTTTCTCCCGAAACCTTTCCCTTTGCATCAAAAGCCCAGTAGATAAGCTTGTCATGGGCCATAACCGTGGGATCGCCAAACTCCAGGAACAAAGAGCCAATCATCTCCCGGGTCTTTTTCTCAGATGCCTTTTCATGCTGCTCATAAAGAATGATAACCCTGTCACTGTTTTTGTCTGCCACCACATAGAGGTCTTTGTCTTTGAACTTCCAGGTGCCCTGGCTCGCCTCCTGAACGGTGTTCTGGCGGGCAGTCTTTTTCTGTCTGTCTGTCAGGGCCTTGCCCAGCGTATAGTTGTCACAACTGATGTTCAACTTTTCCACCTGATCCAGAAGAGTGGTGAATTCATTTGCGGAAGAGCATGAAAGCAGGAACACAGCGGAGATGACAGCAAAAAATACACTCTTTAGATTTGTCTGAATAACGACCATGACTGACCTTTTGACCATTCTTTCAACTCCCTATATAAATTTGTTTTTTGAAAATCCGCAAACCTGTAAGCCACACGAAACACCTTACTGATTTCTGCATCTTTTACCCCCATATAGCGGCTCCGATGTCATAATTTAAAAGCATTTTATTACCTCCGGTAATGCTGTTTGATGTTTATGTTTTTATAATATTCTAAGGCGATTGTCAATATATTCCTTTTCTATTTGCTTAAAATCTCCTCTTATTTTCTTCGGAGCCTGTCTGCATGGTCTGTATGGCATGTCGGACAGTTGCTCCGTAATTCTGAAAATTCACCCGGTTCAGAACTCATACCGCAGTTCAACAACAAAGCTTCGCCCGGGCATGGGAAGGTCTCCGGGCAATGTCCCCGCAGCGAGCGGAGAGACGTATTCCTTGTCAAGCAGGTTATAAACCGACCCCCTTATTTCAAGCCCCTTCAGGAAATCCTCTGCGATCAGGGTGGTGTTCACAATGCCGAAATCCGGGGGAGCTTCCCGGTCATCTCCCGTCGCTCTCGGACAGTCTTTCTGAAAATGAAAGTCCGTGTAAAAGTTGAAGTATTCGGACAGTCGGATATTTGCCATCACATTTCCTACATGCCCGGGACCGGTCAGGCGTTCCTCTGTATCCTGATTCTCAGCATCCTGATAAGTGTAATTCATTGCCAGATACGTCCCTTTTCCGAAATCGTATTTCATCTCAAGTTCGAATCCCCGGGAACGCAGCTTGTCAGTGTTTTGGAAAACATAATATGAACTGCCTGTCTCAAGTTTAATGGTATTAATACTATCCTTTATGGTAGTATGAAATCCTGTAATCCGGGTGCTGAAAGCCTTCAGTTCAGACCCCAGGCTGATCTCATAAGTATCAACTGTTTCCGGCTCCAGATCGGGACTGCCTATGATGCCCGGATTATTTTGAAAATAAAGTTCCTGAAAGGTCGGCGCACGAAACGCCCGTCCGTAAATCAGTTTCAGATCAAGGCCTTCTGCAAATTGCCACGTCAGCCCAGCACGCGGATTGAAACTCCCTCCGAAATCACTGTAATCGTCGTAACGGGCACTGATTGTCAGCCGGAGATCATCCGTAATATCCCAGATATCCTGAACAAAAAACGCCTTAAACTCTCTGCGGGCTTCATCCTCGTTAATATAATTCTGTGTTTCTGACAGATCCTGTACAGAAGGAAGCGGCACAATAAGGCCCGGAAAAGGTGTTAAGAAGTTTGCCCGGTATTCGGCATCATAGAGCTTTGTTTTTTCATAAGTTATTCCCCCACCACCGTGTTGGAATCGCTCATTTTGTATGTTGCCTGAATTTCCATGCCTGTTCTCTCATTTTTATTGGAAACCAGGGCCGTTATTCCACCGGGCAGAGGTTCTGTGGGCTTGTAGCTGGCAGGAGAGGCGGAATCAGGTTCGAGCATGACTGTTCCCGGGGGCAGCCCGGTAATGATAACTTTCATGGGAATTACGGTTTCTGTAAACTTTTCCCGCAAGTTCCAGACTTTCCCCGATATTTCCCTCATAACTCAGGTTCAGATAGTAATCATACGGCTTGTGAACCTCTTCTCTGTTCACGTTGGAAAGACGCGTTGCCAGGGACTTTCTTTCTCTGTCAACATAGTCTTCCGTCGAATTTTAATCCTCTGTGTCCCAGTGTGAGGGACACATCGTACTGTTCCTGATCCGCCTTGCTGCGTCCGGGTGCAAGGGACGCGTCTGTCCCGAACCTCTGATCCAGACCTGTCTGAACATCCTGTTCGATATACGGTTGAAAACCGTCCGTTTTAAAATAATTGAAGTTGAATACGATATCCGTGTCGTTCCAGGTTTTGCCGAACAGAAAATTATATTGCCGGGTGTCGTAAGTGCCCGCGCCCGCAGTAAGCTGACATCCGTCAATATCCCCGGCATCCTTTGTGATGACATTGATGACCCCTGAGAACGCATTCGCGCCGTACATCGCGGATCCCGGGCCTCTGATGACCTCGATCCTTTTTATGTTGTCAACGACCAGCGTGTCATATGTCCATAGTGCTCCGCCGAAAAAACTGCTGTTCACAGGGTGGCTGTTGATCATGATGAGGATATCCTGCCCCACGTTTTTCCCAATACCTCTCGAATTAACCCAATGGTTACTGCTGGTAGCATACACAAAACTCATCCCCGGCACGGTCCGCACCACATCCGTCAGATGCCTGGCCCCCATCTGCCGGATCTGCTCATCCGTAATTACGCTGATGGAAGCCGCGGATTTCCTGATATCCTCCTTCACCCGTGAGGCCGTGACCACAAACACAGCTACGGCCTCTTCTCTGAGCCATTCGAACTCTTCATCAATCTGCCTGTCGATCTTTCTTTCTATGTCAACATAGTCTTCCGTCGAATTTTAATCCTCTGTGTCCCAGTGTGAGGGACACATCGTACTGTTCCTGATCCGCCTTGCTGCGTCCGGGTGCAAGGGACGCGTCTGTCCCGAACCTCTGATCCAGACCTGTCTGAACATCCTGTTCGATATACGGTTGAAAACCGTCCGTTTTAAAATAATTGAAGTTGAATACGATATCCGTGTCGTTCCAGGTTTTGCCGAACAGAAAATTATATTGCCGGGTGTCATAACTGCCAGCGCCCGCCGTAAGGTGACATCCGTCAATATCCCCGGCATCCTTTGTGATGACATTGATGACCCCTGAGAACGCATTCGCGCCGTACATCGCGGATCCCGGGCCTCTGACAACCTCGACCCTTTTTATGTTGTCAACGACCAGCGTATCATAAACGAACACTGCTCCGCCGAAAAAATTGCTGTTTACGGGGTGGCTGTTGATCATGATGAGGATATCCTGCCCCATGTCTTTCCTGATGCCTCTCGAATTAACCTGATAGTGACTGTCAGTACCATACACAAAACTCATCCCCGGCACGGTACGCACCACATCCATCAGATAAGTTGTTCCCGCGTCAAGCCCGGTGATTTCAGCCTGGCTCCCGCCCGTTACCGTGGTTTTCAGTGTGTCGGCAGAGGGAGTGAAATTCTCCCGGTCCGACAGATGGACCTCGTAGGTGAAATCCCCGGCAGGTGTGCCTTTGTCATCGGCCGAGGGGATCCACGCCACTTTGATCGTGTCCGTGTCCGCAGGCGCGAGCAGGACTATGCCGGGGGCGCTGATCTGCGATCTCAGTCCCGCGACAGTCTGCAGGGCATAAATCACTTCGGCCATGCCCAGGACCTCATCTCCGTCCACATCATAAAACGGGATTTCCGAAGGATCCAGTCCGACCAGCACCTGCAGGGTGAGACCTGCAGGGTGAGCAGGACATCATCCAGTCCGAGGGAACCGGCATCCGCATCGGCCTGAAGGTCTCCGGTGTCAAGGGCCACCCCGGCCGGGGAATCCCGAGGCTCCGAATGTGAGCGACATTACGATGAGCATTGCAACAGATTTCTTCATTTTTTGCCTCCTTAAAGGGTTAAAGGGTTACTATGGCTCCGGTCAGAGCGGCACCGCCGTAACTTGGCAAGGATGATAATCGTGGTCGGATCAGAATTGTGAACTACTGATGGTTCCTTAATCTGACATCAAAAGCTTTTTTTGTTCGTTCCGAGGCATGGCCTCGGAACGAAAATCAGATAGGGGAAACGCATCAGCGGAGGACACGTTCCCCTGGTTCGGTGAATCTGAGACAGGTGTCTCATCACCGCCTATTTGACAGACGCTATGATATCCCGGTACGCCTCCTCCGTGAACACCTGAAATGTCTCAGTGCGGACAGCCCCGGCAGTGCCTGCCGTGATCCACACCTTTGCTATTGTCTCGGCATCCGGAGCCTCGCTGAAAATGATCATGTCGTACTGTCCCAAGGAAAGATAGAAATCCTTCAGCTTGGCCCCGTTCTTCTCAAACGCATCCCTGGCTTTGTCAAGCCTCTCAGGACTCTCCTTGATGTTTCTGATCCCCTGGTCTGTCCACTTTACCAACGAAATAAAATTAGGCATGTTTCCTCCTGTTATTTTGGAACTCAGTTAATATCGAGGCACGTTCACGGGATCGCCGTTTGTTCCTCCTGATGAGGAAATCCGGATATCCCCGGGTGTGAATACGCCTCATAATATTCCCGGGTTCTGATTCTGACTGAACCGCAGGAATCAGCCGACAACATTATATTCGTTACAAGGGCTTCTGCATCGTTCGCGCTTTATATGACAGTCGCTCCCGATGCGGGTGTTGGCAAATCAGTTAACGAACTTACTTTCGGCTCAGAATTCATTCCATCCTCCTTCGATTAAATTGATTGTTGCCCTAAGCAACAGCCATCTAAGCGAAAATGTGCTTTCCCGGGATATGGTTCTCATATCGCATTGCTCATCGGGCACGGCTTTTTGCGCCACAGCAAATTGTCATATTTTTCTTTATGAGTTCCTTTGATCTTTGTATTCCCTGAACCCGGAAATCAAATCCTTAAATTGCTTTGGCTTGTATTGCCTGAAACTTTCCTCATCTGCAAATATATAATCATAATGAATATCAGATTGCGCTTTGTTAAAAGTTTTTTTGTCAATCTGAAGCTCGGACTCCCCAAAATAAATATCCCTGATTCTGAGGCGTTGGCTCAGGTCTCTGCCGTTCGGCTGAACGTCCGACCGGGGGTTTTCCATCTGCTGATTCTTGGAAATTGCCTTACGGTTTACGATTTCAGATTTACGGATAAAAATCGTAAATTA
>JAUCGG010000104.1:16548-20475 GCA_030378015.1 Desulfococcaceae bacterium HSG8 | reverse complement strand
AGGCTCTGCCTGGGAATGCATCCGGAGAGGCTCTGCCTCGTGCTTCAGCGTAAAACCGACGTGTTAAGCGAAATATCTCGCAAGGCGGAGCCTTGCGATATGCATTCCCAGGCGGAGCCTCACTGCCATTAAGTTAAGGGCAAAATTTTTCTGAGATCGGATGTAACTATCTGAAATCAGATCATCACCAGAGAGGTGATCCCCTTAACTTAATGGCAGTGAGGCGGAGCCTGGGAACGAGTAAACAGCGGTTTCATCATTCGTTGTGACCGTGAGGTCATGGAAGTTCCCCGGAATGACTGTTTACAAAGGTTTACCGGAGGGCGCATTTACAACTTGGGGGAACAGTCCCGGAGGGACCGACTGAAAACAGCCCGGCAATTCATTGCCGGGGCGAATATCCCCGTTTTTTCAGTCTCCTGACTTGTAAATACGCCCTTTACCAGAAAGTTTCCGATCCACCACTGGCAACTGGCAACCCACAACTGGCAACTGACCCAACGGACAACTGACAATGAATATCACCGATCTCCTTGCAATCCGAGCCGCAGCGGGCACGGATGCCCGGACCGCACTGAAAGAACTTCTCAGGAGCAGGTTTGAAGACAATAAGAATGACATCGGCAAAATCGCGCTGGAACAGCATGAGGCCGATCCTGCTACCTGGAAAGAACCTCTGAAGAAATCACTGGGCCAAATCAGGGCCGAGCATGATGAAGATATCCGCAACGCCCTGGAACTGCTGGTTAAAAGCCTGGAGCATACGCCTGAATGGAAACAGATTGCTGCCAAATACCAGGCTGATGTGAAGGACAGCCATATCGGTGTACTCGGTGATCATGCCAGGGTTGATGAAATTCACCACGGGAACCGGCATTCCCTGCATGGCAAAAATATACAGGGAGCCAATCTTGCAGAGCAGATAAACACCGTTAATCAGTATTTTCAGAATGATAAAGATGATGACCCAGGGAAAAGGATGCGGGCCGCCTATCTTTCCCATCTTTTGTGCGATGCGGGTTTTCTTTCCCTGGAAGGTGTTGACCCCGGCGCGGCTTCGTGCGATGGAGATTCCCGCCTGAATCTCGGGGCTGTTTATACAGCGCTTCTCACCCGGAACGGGGATGAGCAGGAGTATATAGCGAGGATGGGCATGGGACAGGCCCGGCAATTGTCCGCGCTGGAAGTTGTGAACCGCCATCCCCATGTTGTGCTGCTCGGTGATCCCGGGAGCGGCAAGACAACATTCGTGAATTTCGTGTGCCTGTGTCTTGCCGGGGAAGCCCTGGGACATCCCGAAGCCAGCCTCGGACTGCTGACCCGTCCGGTTCCCGAAGATAAAGATGAAGACGATGAAAAGGAACCCCAGCCCTGGGATCACGGCGCGCTGCTGCCGGTGCGGGTGATCCTGCGGGATTTTGCGGCAAGAGGAATGTCGGATCAGGAGGCTGACCTGTGGGGCTTTATCAAGGGGGAACTGGAGAAGGCTGAACTGGCTGACTTTGCCCCGCTTATGAAACAGGAGCTTTTGGAAAAGGGCGGATTGCTGCTCCTCGACGGGCTGGACGAGGTTCCGGAGGCAGATAACCGGCGGGTTCTTATCCGGAAGGTGGTTGAGAATTTTATCGGGACTTTCCACCAATGCCGGGTGCTTGTCACCAGCAGGACTTATGCGTATCAGCAGCAGGACTGGCGAATTCCCGGGCTGCATGAAACGATCCTTGCGCCCTTTACCGGGGGACAGATCAGGCAGTTCGTCACCCGCTGGTACGAGCATGTAGCGGAACTGAAACGGAGCAGCCCGGAAGACGCGCAGGGAAAGGCAGAACTCCTGAAGCGGGCAATTTTTGCCAATGACCGCATAGGGGAACTGGCAGAGCGGCCCCTGCTCCTGACGCTCATCGCAAGCCTGCATTCATGGCGGGGCGGGAGTCTTCCGGAAAGAAGGGAGGAGCTTTATGCGGATACTGCTGACCTGCTGCTGGACTGGTGGGAGCGTCCCAAAATCGTGAGGGATGCCGGGGGAAACCCGGTGATGACCCAGCCCAGTCTCATGGAATGGCTGAAGACGGATCGCGCGAAGATTCGCAGGATGCTGAACGAACTGGCTTATAATGCCCACGCGGGCCAGCCTGAGCTTACGGGCACTGCGGACATCTCGGAAGATGATCTGGTCCGGGGATTATGGGACCTGAGCAATAACCCTGATGTCAATCCCGTAAAGCTCATGCGCTATCTGAGCAACCGGGCCGGCGTACTGATTCCCAGGGGCGTGAAGGTTTACAGCTTTCCCCATCGCACGTTCCAGGAATACCTTGCCGCGTGCCATCTCACAGATACGGATTATCCTGACCATGTTGCGGAATTGTGCAGGAAGGAGCCGAACCGCTGGCGGGAGGTCTGCCTGCTTGCCGGGGCCAAGGCAGCAAGGGGCGGTGAATTTGCCGTATGGTCTCTTGCAGATGCCCTGTGTCATCGGGAGCCGGATGATCCGAAAGCTGGTGCAGCCGATGTCTGGGGAGCGCATATCGCGGGGCAGGCACTGGCAGAGACTGCGGATCTGGACAAAATATCTCCTCGGAATGAGAAGAAGCTTGACAGGGTCAGGCGGTGGCTTCTCCATTTGATGGAGGGAGACCATTTGCCGGCTGCGGAAAGGGCGCTGGCAGGGAATCATCTGGCTGTCCTGGGTGATCCCAGGTTCAACCCGGATTTGTGGTATCTGCCGCAACGCGGTTTTGTGAAGATTCCCGCGGGGAAGTTTATTATGGGAACGAAGGAGGAGGATGCGGAGAGATTGCTTGCGGAATTATCCAAGATGGTTAATGAAAGCAACGAAAGTGATTTTAAAATTATAACTGGTCTTATTAAAAGCGAATGTCCTCAGCATGAAGTGGAATTATCCGAATACGCCATATCCCGTTATCCGGTGACGGTCGCTCAGTTCAGAACCTTTGTCCAGGACAGCGGATATGAGCCGGAAGAGGACTGGGAAAAAGATAATGAATATGATAATCATCCGGTCGTGAATATCTCTTGGCATGATGCAATTGCATACTGCAAATGGCTGACTGAGAAGCTGAAAGACCGGGGCTGGAAAATACAACTGCCCACCGAAGCCCAGTGGGAAAAAGCTGCCAGGGGAACGGACGCGCGTATTTATCCCTGGGGAGATGAGGCTGACCCGGAGAAGGCGAATTATGATGATACGGGGATCGGCACAACAAGCGCGGTCGGGTGTTTTTCCAGGGGAGCGGGCATTTACGGAATCCAGGATATGAGCGGTAACGTCTGGGAATGGTGCCTGGACAGATGCGATCTTGATGAAAACTATCGCATTATCACCGATACATACAAAGATGGTCTTACTGACCCTGTTTGTACGACAGGCTCGAGCCGAGTTTTTCGCGGGGGCTCTTGGGGCAGCAACACCGGTTGCCGGTTGACGTACCGCGGCTACTATTCCCCCGGCTATCGCTATGGTGACTACGGGTTCCGGCTTGCTTTGATTCCAAGTCAGCAGTAAGCAGGAGAGCGAGGCGTTGCAGATTGCGCACCGCAGTGTTGCGGAGCAGGCCATTCTTCGCTACACGGATTAGCGATAAATAAGGGATTACGTGTCCTCTTATTCATGTAATCAGTCCCCGTGCAACTACGTGTTCTATAACGGGTTTTGGGGAGGGACACCTGAAAATAGCCCGGCAGTTCACTGCCGGGTCCGAGGGCATCATGTTTTTCAGTCCCGGAGGGACGACTGAAAACCGTCTCTTTTTTATACTTCGGTCGTCCCTGCCGGGACTTCGGAAGGAGGGCATCCCCCGGCACTTTTTTGTCCCGGAGGGACACCTGAAAATAGCCCGGCAGTTCACTGCCGGGTCTGAGGGACTTCGGAAGGAGGGCATCCTGCCCCGGCAATGTTTTGTCCCG
>JAUCGG010000104.1:0-16450 GCA_030378015.1 Desulfococcaceae bacterium HSG8 | reverse complement strand
CGGAGGGACACCTGAAAATAGCCCGGCAGTTCACTGCCGGGTCTGAGGGCATCCACGTTTTTCAGTCCCGGAGGGACGACTGAAAACCGTCTGTTTTTCATACTTCGTCCCTGCCGGGACTTCGGAAGACGGCATCCTGCCCCGGCACTTTTTTGTCCCGGAGGGACACCTGAAAATAGCCCGGCAGTTCACTGCCGGGTCTGAGGGACTTCGGAAGGACGGCATCCTGCCCCGGCAATGTTTTGTCCCGGAGGGACACCTGAAAATAGCCCGGCAGTTCACTGCCGGGTCTGAGGGCATCCACGTTTTTCAGTCCCGGAGGGACGACTGAAAACCGTCTGTTTTTCATACTTCGTCCCTGCCGGGACTTCGGAAGACGGCATCCTGCCCCGGCAATGTTTTGTCCCGGAGGGACACCTGAAAATAGCCCGGCAGTTCACTGCCGGGTCTGAGGGCATCATGTTTTTCAGTCCCGGAGGGACGGCTGAAAACCGTCTGTTTTTCATACTTCGTCCCTGCCGGGACTTCGGAAGGAGGGCATCCTGCCCCGGCAATGAATTGCCGGGCGGTGTCCCTCCGGGACAAAAAATGCTCCTCCCGAAATCCGTTATAATCAGCAAATAAGAAATAAAATATGATCCCGGAGAATGCCCCGTATCCTGTGAACCGTTTCATCCGTCTGTATCTTCATGACTGTCATTCGGAAATGTTAAAATATTTACTTAGGTACTTAAGTAAAAGAAAATGTCTTAATTTTTCGTTTCGGCCATTCACCCGCCGGAAGGGGTGCAATTAAAAGTGTTAGGTGAGCCATCCTCGTTCCCGAACTCCGTTTGGGAACGCAATTGCAGGCAAAACTCTGTTTTGCATGGCAGACAGAGTTTGCCGGGCAGGTGTGTTCCCAAACGGAGTCTGGGAACAAGGACACATACTGAACCTGACACTTTTAATTACACCCGACGGGAAGATGATTTTCCTTTTTATCTTGACCTCAGATTTCATCTTATGCTATTTTTATTTTCTGGAAAATGTACGTTTTTCCGATTAATTACAACTGGAAAACTCAAAGGAGTGCCAAACTTGCAGTTCGGCATCTGATCAAATCTCTGGCCATGATCTTCGTTTCCCCCGCTCTGCTCCCGCCGGATTGGCAAATCCGGCGGTTATATGGCTAGTACACCACTTTTTAAGTTCGTCCCCTTTTTTAAAGGGGGCCGGGGGATTTTATGTTACAAAAAAAGGGTATTGCGGCAGAAATCCCCCCGGCCCCCCTTTAAAAAAGGGGGGAGGAATTTACAAGTTGATGTACTAGGATTTCTCAATTAGTTGGCCCAAACGAAGATCATGGCCAAATCTCTTATTGACTAAAGAAAAAGCTTTTAGTACTGAATCATCTGGACCTGCAAAAATTATAAAAACAGGGGGCAACAGTCCTGGCGATAATATCGCGTTTTATTCATCCGCTTCCAGGGATTTCCCAATAAAAATCCACCCACGCTGATGTCACCCGGCAATTGACGAGGAAATAATTAATTATGTGCAATCTGTTTTTGGGATATTATAAACCGAAAACAACAAACGGAACGGGGTGCAATTAAAAGTGTTAGGTGCGCCTCGTTCCCAAACTCCGTTTGGGAACGCAATTGCACGCAAAACTCCGTTTTGCATGTATGGCAAACGGAGTTTGCCGGGCAGGTGTGTTCCCAAACGGAGTTTGGGAACAAGGACTTCCTAACGCTTTTAATTACATCCAACGGAACGGGTGAGGGCTGAAATATGGCTGTAATTTTATATGCAGAAGAACCGAGATGGTTATTAAATTCTATATATGAAGAACTGGGTGACAATGAAATAGAGATGTGGGAATGTGATAATGAAGGAGATTTGACACATTCCTCTTCACAATGGCGGAACTTCGCATGGATGAGGCCAAAAATCAGAAAAGGAAGACTGATTTTTAATATTATAGCAGGTGAAGATATAGTCAGTAAACGCGTTTATGGCGTTTATCACGGCCGATTAATTGAAATGCTGCTAACTCATTTTGATGTTGATATTGACAGATTGTATGCAACATCCCTGCCTGCCTCAGGAGATGTTGTTGAATGAATAACATAATTAATTATAACTTGTTCGATAATCAGCTATTGAAAATAAAATGACACTGACCAGAAACCAATTACTGGTAATCCCGGGATGGGATGCGATTTACTGGGAAATTTATGCCACAACAGCATGTAACCTCCGGTGTTCTTACTGTTATAATGTCACTCAGCAGGAAAATACAGAACCCTGTTATACCATCGGTGAGCTTGTTTCCTTTCTGAAAAAATACGCGCGAAAAGGGGACAGTATTTCCTTCATCGGCGGAGAGCCTTCCATAAGAACCGGCTGGATATCCGGGGTTATCTCTGAAACCCGGGCCTTTGATTTCAGATACCAGATCTATACCAACGGCATCAGTCTCGGAAAATTTCCCCCGGATTTTCTGAACAGATTTGATAACATCCTGGTTTCCATTGACGGTGACGAAGAACAGAATGACCGTTATCGCGGTCAGGGCACATTTTCAAAGGTCATTGAAAACCTGGAAATCGCGAGGCCCGTTTTCAAAGGAAAAATCATCGCCCGGATGACAGCCACTGCGGATAATAATGTGGAAAAGTCTGTGAAAGCCCTTACCGCGCTGCCATATTTCGATACTGTTTACTGGCAGTACGAAAATCGTAAGGATTTTCACGCCTATCCCACAGAGCAGAAATGGGATGAAATCAGGAATCTGACTGACTTCTGGGTCGAAAATCTGGAGCAGGGCAGGTTTATCCACCTGCAAACATTTGTTTCTATAGTGGTGCGCTTGCTGGATCAGGAAGGAAACCAGGCATACCACAACGAAGATTACTCCCTGCCGCATTTCACCCTGGGGTGCGGCGCGGGTCATCATTATATGCAGATTTACATTACCGGGGATATCTATGCCTGTCCCGAACTTGTCGGACAGTCATGCAACCTCATGGGTGATATTTATACGGGGATTACACAATCTGTCAGGATCGGGGATTTTTCCAACACGGATAAATGCCCTCAGTGTCCGGAATTCGAGGTCTGCCATTGCCGATGCCTGCATTGTACGCCTTGTGAATATTGCAGCTTGTTAAAAAGAACCATTGCCGAACTGCGAAAAAAACTGCCCCTGATAAAAGCCTTGATTGACTCAGGAACAATTGATAAAGAGGATTTTTACATCAGCGAGCATCTGGAAGAGATGTTCTGATTGAAGGCCCTGATCTTCATTTCGGCATTTGTCCGAAACCCGGATTTTCAGGATTAAACGCTTATGTAGCGTAATCTTTCAGATTGCGCCGGAAAGAACATATCCGGTGAGGCGCAATCTGAAAGATTACGCTACATGTGATCGCCCTGATCATGAGCCTTTAATCCTGCACAGATCGTGGTTCAGACAAATGGCCGAAACGAAGACCGAAACCCGGATTGAAACTCAAACCCTGACTGACTTTAATCTTATGAACTCATCATCTGAAAATATTATGATCGTAACGTGTGAAAATGAAAAATGCCAGGCGGCCTTCCAGTTTGATTCGGCCCTCATCAAACCTGACGGAACACTTGTCCGGTGCGGTGAGTGCAAACATGTATTCAGGATTTATCCTGAACCTGAAGCCCCGCCCGAACCTGATGAGGAACCGCAGGTTCCGATATACGAACCTCCTGCTCCGAGTCATAAATCCGATGTAATCGTGCCCCCGGAGCCGAAACCGGAGACAGAGTCCCCTGTTCCCCGGGTAACAGAAGAGGAAAAAAAATCCCGGGAAGATAAAAGAGCATATATTCCCTTTAAAACCAAACTGGTTTACTTTGCGGCAATCCTGATCTCCGTCATCGGCATTATCGTCATTCCCATAGAGATTTACCGGCCAATGGCAAAATTATTCGAACTCATCGGAAATACCCAGAGTCTTCTCGGGGGTGTGCAGGCCTCATTTGATCCGGAGGAACTGAAAAAGATGAACCGATTCGCCTTGGACACGATTGAGGGCGTCGGAAATATGTCCGTCAACGAACATGAGAACCGGGATTATTTTTTTCTTTCATTCAACATGCTCCTGACAGAAGGAGAGATTCTCCCGGAAGATAAGCTGCCGAAAGATGACGACGGAAAGGTTGAGATCGAAGGGTTTGAAGAAAGTTTTGATTATAAAATATTGAATGAAACCCAGTATTACTGGAAAATGAGATTTGCCGAAAGCCCCGGGCTTTTCAAAATTTTCAGCAAATACAAGAATATCCTGATAAAAGCCCAGGAAAATGTCGCGGCCGCCGGCTTTGATACTCTCAGCGCGGTTTACGTTATGATTGACAGCGGGAAGAAGGAGGATTTTTTTAAAGATAATATAGCGTTTCTGCTGGATGGTTATCACTGGTCAGAAGCACCGTCTTATGTGGGAGAACCATACGAAATATCTGATGAATACAGTTATTGGCGGGCACTGGCTTTAAACGGCAAAGAAGGGTATGATACCAGCCCGACCACTCCGAAACTGAAAAACTGGGGCCTGCCTGACTTTGCCGAAGATGAATGGGGAGCATGGTTCACAGTCTGGCTGACAAAGAAAAACGGGAAGGTCTATAATGTATTCTGCGTTGATTTTGACGCCAGTGTGGTAAAAAAGCTGATGGTAAAAATAGCGATCGCGGTGGGTTCTGCCACCGTGGTTCTGGCGATCCTCGTATTTCTCATCGCGACCTTCCTCAGCAGACTGGTAACCCGGCCCATTACCTCCCTGACAGAAGGCGCGAGGGAAGTATCCCAGGGAAATTATGAGCATGAGGTCACTGTATTCAAAGAGGATGAATTCGGAGAACTCACCCGGCAGTTCAACATGATGACCCGTGGGCAGAAAGAACGCCTCAACTTGGAAGTCACCCTGAAGAAATTCCTGGGAGAAGCCCTGCTGGGAAGGGCCAAAGGCGGGTTAGGATTCGAAGGAAGAAGGGAAGACTGCACCATCATGTTCACCGACTTTGGCGGATTTTCCACCATCACACAGAAAATGACTGCTTCGGAGTCCATCATCGCGCTGAACACCTATTTCGGTGCGTTAATCCCGGTACTCCAGAAATATGAAGGATTCGCGGATAAATACATCGGTGACGCCATTGTCGCCATCTTCGGTGCCCCGGTTCCGCTGAGAAACCATGCGGAAAGCGCTGTATGCGCAGCAGTTGCCATGCAGTTGAAAATACGGGAGATCAATGATAAAAGGCGGAATCAGGTGTGCCTCGTGATCACAGAACGATCTTTGGAAGACCTGGGGGCAGGAGGTATTCCCGCAGAAATCCTGGACAAACTGAGAAAAATCAGTAAAGACGGGCTGGACATCCTGAAATCAGAGGGAATTTCCGATGAAACATTGTACAGGCTGAAGCAGATAAAGGATCAGGAATTCGTAGCCACAGAAGAACTGCTGGAAGGCGAATTCCTGGACACTGTTCTCCGGACACTGGTTCCTGACGAGCAGAAAGCAGACACATACAGATCGCTGATTCTCGAACTTACACGGAAGCAGGAAAGAGGGTTGTTTGAGATGCGGATCGGTCTGAACAGCGGGGAAGTGATCGTCGGAGCGCTCGGGTGTGACGAAAAGCTTGAATACACCTCCATCGGGGAAACCACGAACCTCGCGAACAGGATGGAGGCATCCTGTAAAATCGGCCATGTGGCTATTGCAAAGGGAACCTATGAGCGCGTCAAAAATATCTTCTTCCCGGGAATAAATATTTCCGCGACGCCTGAATATGTGGAGGTGAAAGGTATGGGCAGGGTTCCTGTGTATCGTATCTATCTCCATAATCTGACAATTACAAAAGACATGAACATGAAAGACAATATTAAGAAATTCTATGTTTATGAAGAAACTGATCACCAGCTTAAATATAGCCCCGAAGATGTCCCCGGGGTGACATTCGAATCTGTTGCAGAGTTTGTTGAGTAATCATCCCGTTTCAGGCCTGAAAGCAGGCTGACGGCGATCAATCGGCATACAATACCCCGAAAAGGGGTTAGATAATCTATCCCAGGGTAAGCGAAGCGCCACCCTGGGATGACATACAAGAAACATTTTTCCCTGAAAGGGATACATAATAAAACAAATCAATTATCTATCCCTTTCCAAGGAAAAACCGTTATTCGGGATTCATTTTCCCAGAGTGGCGCTTCGCTTACTTGGGCTAGATTATGAAACCCCTTTGGGGTATTTTTCCATTTAATATGCCGCCTCTTCAGTGCATCGGCTAACGGGTGTAATTAAAAGTGTCAGGTTCCTTGTTCCCAAACTCCGTTTGGGAACACACCTGCCCGGCAAACTCTGTTTGCCATGCAAAACGGAGTTTTGTCCTTGTTCCCAAACGGAGTTTGGGAACGAGGACGGCTCACCTGACACTTTTAATTGCACCCTCGGCTAACTCTTGCCCTCTTCGCTACACGGATCGGCGATAAGGATTCATTTTCCCAGGGTGTAATTAAAAGTGTCAGGTTCAGTATGTGTCCTTGTTCCCAGACTCCGTTTGGGAACACACCTGCCCGGCAAACTCTGTTTTGCCATGCAAAACGGAGTTTTGCCTGCAATTGCGTTCCCAGACGGAGTTTGGAACGAGGACGGCTCACCTGACACTTTTAATTGCACCCTCGGCTAACCCTTGCCCTCTTCGCTACACGGATCGGCGATAAGAAAGGATTACGGGGTTCTCTCTGGAGTGCAAAGCTTGCTTTGCGAGTCGTGCCCAGGGCACATATCGGGATATTCCCAAAATTCAGCAACCGGACTCATAACCCTGTTATTTTGCGGCGTTACAATTTTGAAAGAAGGATTATAATATGATGATATCTTTTTACAGCAAATTTAAAACCGGACTTATCGTCGGGATCAACAAGGGCTGGAGCGGATTTGTCTGGATGATAAAAATCCTTGTTCCCATTTCCTTTTTTACAGTACTGCTGGACTACAGCGGATGGATAAACAAAATTGACTTTCTGCTGGAACCCGCTATGAACCTTCTGAGCCTTCCGCCTGTTGCCGCGCTGCCGATTATCAGCGGAATTCTCACTGGTATTTACGGCGGAATTGCTTCAATGGTTATGCTCCCGCTCTCCCAGGATCAGATGACTCTGATAGCGATTTTTCTTCTGATTTCTCATGCACTTCCCCAGGAAGGGATTATCCAGGGGAAATCGGGAATACACCCGATTAAAATCACGCTGTTCCGCCTGACTGCTTCTGTTGTGACGGTAATCGTCGCGGCGCAGTTTATCGGTGCCGAATCCTCCGAACATGTGGCAAGAGACGCATTTTCTCCGACTTCCGGGCCATTTTTAACTGTATTGAAAACCTGGTGCATTGAAACCGCGTATCTCAGTTTCAAAATATTCCTGATTATCACGTCCCTGATGATCCTTCTAGGCATGATGAGGAGCTTTGATCTGATGCCGCATATTGTCAGAGCTATGAACCCCCTTTTAAAGATCATTGGGCTTGACCGGAGGGTGGGAATCCTCTGGCTTACAGCAGGGATATTCGGGATATCATATGGCGCTGCAGTGATTGTGGAAGAAGTCAGAGAGGGGAATCTTACCAGGGAGGAGTTGGAAAGGCTTCACTTCTCCATCGGTATCAATCATGCGATGATTGAGGACCCCGCACTCTTTTTACCGCTCGGGATAAGCCCTTTATGGCTTTGGATTCCAAGATTTGTTGCAGCGATCATTGCAGCACATCTGCTGGGACTGTGGCAAAGGATAAGGCGCAGAAAAATAAGAAGTTTGAAGTTTGAAGTTTGAAGGGCTGATCAGATATATGAGCATAAAAACAACTGTTTACCATAATCAGTAGATCGAAAATTTTTTTTGTAACAGTGGATTCCGGAAGGTATTCATCTTCCGATTTTTATATGAAAGTCCCGGATAAGAAATCCCTCCCTTTAAAAAAAGGGGAGTCGTGATCGAAAACTTTTTACGAACAGTGGATTCCGGGTTAAAATTAAAAAACATCCGTTTTTTAATTTTCCCCGGAATGACAGTATATTATCCGATATCCGCATCCGTCATTCCGGGGAAAATCGGAAAACGGATGTTTTCCGATTTTAACCCGGAATCCACTGTTTGCAAGGTTAACCGTAAAGTTTTCGATCTACTGATACTTAAATGTTTCCCGAAATTTTTTTTCTGATCTGTAAGCCCCTGTCAGGCAGGGATTCATGAAATCTCATTTATGTAAGAGCCGTTATTAACCGGGTTTTTCTGCTTTCAGCTTATATATTTTAATATTTTAACCACGAAACACACGGAATACACGGAAAAAAAGAGAGCGTCCTTCATTTTCCGGTTACCGAAGTGTCAGTTGCCTTTATGCTGATATGAAAGATATCGGAAAAAGACTATAATTTCGTGTCTTTCGTGTCTTTCGTGGTTAAAATTTTCGCGGTGAAAATAAGAAAGGCTGTGAAAATAAATTAAAACCGGCTCCTGCGGAGTGACGAATCTGCAAATCCCTTATAAGCAAGGCTTTCCGTATCAGAACTAAAATTTCGGGAAACCTTTAAGTTATAAAAACTGTCCGAACCATTGTTAATTTTAACCCGGAATTCACTGCTCAGAGGCTTAACCGATGACTTTTCGATCTACTGATAATGACATATGCAGGTGAGTTATCGGGCATCCTTCATAATTCAGCCAGCCTTTCTTTCACCGCCTCTGCTACCCCCCGGTTCATCCCGGGCAGGGCGCTGATTTCTTCCGGACTGGCTTCCCGAATCTTCCTTATACTTCCGAAATGCTTCAGAAGGATCTGTTTCCGTTTCTGACCTATACCGGGAATATCGTCAAGAGCAGAACGGATTGATGCCTTGCCCCGGCTTTTGCGGTGAAAAGAGATGGCAAACCTGTGGGCTTCATCCCTGATCCGTTGAAGAAAGAGAAGCAGATCCGCCTGCCTGCCGAAGCTGACGGGGTTGGCCCGCCCCGGCTTGTAAATCTTATCTTCGGTCTCCCCGATGTTTTTATCTTTTTTGGCAACCCCGATGATCTCAAATTTCCCTGCTAGGTTCAGTTCAGTGATGACAGATACTGCAATATTCAACTGTCCCCTGCCGCCGTCCACCATGAGGATATCGGGGTAAGGTTCCGAGGCTTTTCCTTTGCCATACCGCCGTTTCAGAACCTCGGCCATGGTGGCGTAATCGTCCGGTTCGGTAACGGTTCTGATTTTGTATTTCCGGTATGAGGATTTACAGGGTTTTCCTTTTTTAAAAACCACCATGCCTGCCACGGGGCTTGTGCCTGAGATATTTGAATTATCAAAACACTCAATATGTTCAGGAAACCTGTCAGCCTTCAGAACTTTCTGAACCCGGGTCAGGATATCCCTTTCCGCGGCCGCGGCAGTGATCAGATCTTTCAGTTCATTCTCTGCATTTCGGCGGGCCATCTGGAGGAGGAGGGCCTTTTCCCCCCTCTGCGGATGCAGAAGCCTGACTTTTTCACCTTTGACTGTTTTCAGCCACTCTTCTATCAGCAAGGCATCTTCAAGGGGGTCGGGGATGAGTATTTCTTTGGGGATGAAGTGGCTCTTTTTTTCATAATACTGGCGGATAAACGCGCCGACCATTTCCGCGTCTGTTGACAGGATTTCTGTAAAACTGAAGTGCCGGGTTCCCAGGAGATGACCGCCCCGGACAAAAAGCATGGTGATCACGGAATATTCGGAGGAACTGACAGCAGCAAGCACGTCCCTGTCCTTGAAATCTGCTGTCACCGACACCTGTTTTTCCAATACTTTTTCAAGGGCAAACATCCTGTCCCTGAACATGGCCGCGGCCTCATAATCCCGTGCCCGTGCCGCTACATCCATATCTGTTTTTGTTTTCCGAATGAGATCCGGGGTTCTTCCTTTCAGGAAAAGCATGACTTCCCTGACCATCTCGCTGTAAGCCTCGGGGTCAACGTCAAGACAGCAGGGTCCCAGGCACGCACCGATCTGGTGGTTGAGGCATGGCCGTGACCGCTTTTTCAGCTCCCTTGTTTTGCATTTCCGGAGTCTGAACATCTTATCAATAGTCTTCAGTGTCTTATGAACTGCTCCTGCTGATGAGAAAGGGCCGAAATACAGTGCCCCGTCGTTTTCCGGCTTTCGGACCACCCTGAGGTTGGGATACGGGCTTTTTGTATCCAGGCGCAGGGAGGGATATCGCTTGCCGTCTTTCAGAATGACGTTATATTTTGGCCTGTGCTTTTTAATAAGGTTGGATTCGAGAATCAGGGCTTCGTTTTCAGTTTCGGTTATGATGGTTTCAAACGTCGCTATTTTTTTTACAAGAATCCCGGTTTTCATGTCCGGCTGTTCAGGCCGGTTAAAATATGACGCCAGACGCTTTTTCAGGTTCCGGGCCTTACCCACATAGATCACTTTTCCATCCGTGTCTTTCATGAGATAGACCCCGGGGGCAGTGGAGACCCTGGAAAGTTTTTCGTTCAGATTATTTTGCAGTGTCATATTTCTTTAATTCACGCGGCGTGCAACTTATAATTTATTGAGTAAAGTGTCCCCGGAATATACCAGATTGAGGTTTGTAGTTCCGCCTTCAGGCGGTGCCACGCCGCCTGAAGGCGGAACTACTACATCGATTCGTAAATTCCTCCCCCCTTTTTTAAAGGGGGGCCGGGGGGGGGGATTTCTGCCGTAACACCTTTTTTTAGCAACGTAAAATCCCCCCTGCCCCTTTAAAAAAGGGGGGGGACGAACTTAAAAAGTGGTGTACTACAAACCTCAATCTGGTATATTCTTTTCCGGAAATCACCTTACAGCCCTTGCATCAGCCGCTCCGAAAGCCAGGAGTAATTTTTCTGTTGCCTCCACAGTTCTATGAAAAAAAACCTGATTATAACGGATTTAGAGGAGCCCCTTAAACTTGAACTTAAACCGGGCCTGAACCTGAACTTGTCTGTAAATGAATGTTCCGGGTTCAGATTCAGGTTCAAGTTCAAGTCCGAGTTCAGGTTCAAGTCCGAGTTTATGGGGCCTCCCCTAAATCCGTTATAATCAGAAAAAAACTTATCCATGCCCGGTTTTACCCCAGTGTTCAATGATGCGCGATTCCCGAGCCTCTGACAAGATTCAGCGACGAAAGGCTTGCGTTGAACTGAACCAGTGCCGTCTGGAGCCAAACAGTGAAAAAGTGGAAAGAATCATTAGGGAAAACGGATGGCCCGCAATCAGTAATCTGAGCGGGTAGGAGCTGGCTTCGGCAGTTTCAAGGAAAATCCGGGGTGTCTCACCTTTTACACGGAGAGCAGATTTCAGATTTTGCTGCTTCGGATCACGCTGTGGCAATTTGTAATATATTCAATTTTTTAACTGATATCCCACCTTTTACACAGAGGCGGATATTATATCTGTCTGCCGGGTGTCCGGATTTCACAGGTATCTTTTATCAGCATTTTCAATATAATAATCTGATATCCCGCCTGCGGCATCCTCATTCTGACCGAAGGCAGAGACCAGTTTTGTGTAAAAGGTGGGACACCCAAAATCCGGGAAGGAAATCTCTCACAGACGGACGGAAACAGGATCATGGCGGAGTTTCAATCTCATGTCGGACAAAACCTTTCCCTGATGATTCCTGTCCAACCGCCGCATTATCAGATTGCAAAAGATTGGATTGCCCGGTTTGAGACCCCTCTGAGAACCCTGGATGCCCTGCATCTTGCTGTTGCTTTTTCAAACAATCTGACGATTCTCACCGCGGATGAGCGTCTCGGAGATTCAGCCCTGTCCCTGGGAGTGAGCTTGACTTTGATCAGCACTCATTCTTAGCCGGGAGTCCGGTTTATGTCAGCCTGGTTCAGGTCGGAGACCTGAACGACTCAGATCAGGTATATCTATTTTGGGAAATCACCGATTTTGTGATTTATTTGTTTTCCTGCAACTGCCCGTCCTCAATAGTCACTTTTCGCGACATATACGTTGCCAGTTCTGTGTTGTGAGTCACCACCATGAGCGTCATCGAAAGCTCCTGATTGAGTTCAAGCAGCAGTTCATGCACCTGGTCACTGTTTTTTTTATCAAGATTGCCAGTGGGTTCGTCAGCCAGCAGGATGGAGGGTTTAAGTACCAAAGCCCTTGCAAGCGCGACCCTCTGCTGTTCGCCGCCTGAAAGTTCTCCCAGTCTGTGAGCAAGCCGCTCCTGAAGCCCGACCCGGACAAGCATCGCCTCGGCGGATTTTCTGGCAGTCTGCCTGTTCAATCCTTTAATAAGAGCCGGCATCATGGTATTTTCAATTGCACTGAATTCGGGCAGGAGGTGATGAAACTGGAAGACAAATCCGACGGATTCATTCCGAAATTTTGCCAGCCTGGCATTATCAAAACTGAAGATATCCTCGTCTTGAAACAGGATCATTCCGCTGTCAGGCCGGTCAAGGGTTCCGAGGATATGAAGAAGTGTTGATTTGCCGATGCCGGATGCCCCCAGAACTGCTACAGTTTCCCCTTTATTCAGATCAAAATCCAGATTTTTTAAGACTTCGATGCGGTTATTCTCTGATGCCTGTTGTCCCCCGTTCGTTGCTGTCTGGGGATCCCTGATCGTATGGAAGCTCTTACAAAGCTCCCTGATTTTAATTAAACAATTGTCTGTTGTCTGTTTTTCTGTTTTCAATTTCTTGATCTTTATATTAGGCGATTTCCAAGAATCAGAAGATGGAAAGCACTCCTGAAATGCTCGCTTGGGATTGACAAATCCCAAGCATTTCAGGTTGGCAATCCGCTTGGAGCGCGGTTCAGCGATGTAGGGTGGGTGGAGCGAAGCGTAACCCACCGCATAAAAGGTGGGTTACGCTTCGCTCCACCCACCCTACATTATTATGGTGCGTTCCGTAAATGGTGATACCGAAATAAAAAATCGCATTTTTTCAAAACAACCTTTCACAGAATGCGATTAGTATCAACATTTACGGAACGCGCCCTAGTAGCGAAGGGCTTCCACAGGATCAAGTTTGGATGCCTGGTGCGCCGGGTAAAGTGTTGCTAAAAAGCAGATCACCATTGCAGCAAAGGAAATAATAAGAACATCCGGGGCTTCAAGCTGAACCGGAAGCGTGGTAATGTAATAAACATTTCCGGGAAGTTCAATAAATTTATAGTGTTTCAGCAGCGTACACAGTAATGACCCTATACATACACCGAGGGTCGTACCGATAAAACCGATAGCCATGCCTTTGTAAGTAAAAATTCTCCGAATACTTTTATCCGTCGCGCCCATTGCTTTTAATATAGCGATATCCCTGGTTTTTTCCATTACCATCATAATCAGCGAGCTTGCGATGTTAAACGCTGCCACAAGAATAATGAGGGCCAGGATAATGAACATCACGGTTTTCTCCAGTTTGAGCGCGGAAAAAAGATTCTGGTTCATCTGCATCCAGTCCCTTGCCCAGTAAGGCCATCCCAGTTCCTTCACAATCCTGTCCGCAATTTTCCTTGCATCATAAATATGCGTCACCCGGATTTCTATGCCTGTCACAGCGTCCCCCATACGCAGAAGCTTCTGGGCATCTTCCATATGGATGTAAGCCAGGGAGCCGTCATACTCGTACATGCCGGATTCAAAAAGCCCTGTCACCCTGAACTGCTTCATTGCCGGCATGTGGCCCATAGGAGAGATCATTCCCCGCGAGGAAATAAGATAAATCATCTTTCCTTCTGTAACGTCCAGATTGCGGGCAAGCTCCCTGCCCAGGATGATCCCCGGGGTTCCGGATTTCGGGGTCCCGGATTTTTTCAAGGAAGCCCCGTTGAAATTTTTTATCACACCGCCGGCCGATTCAGGATCAACCCCCCGTAAAACCGCGCCGGATAAACCGGATCGGGAACGCAGCATGGTCTGTGTATAGACAAACGGTGTTACGGCTTCTACCCCGTCAGTTTTTTCAAGATGGTCAAGAACACGCGGGTAATCTGAAAAACTTCCCTTACGCATTAACACCACATGGGACTCAACCCCGAGAATACGCTCTTTAAGGTCAGACTCAAAGCCGGACATGACAGCAATGACAATGATCAGGGCCATCACCCCTACCATCACCCCTGCCACGGAAAGAACAGTGATCAGGGAGATAAAACTCTGTTTTTGCCGGGTCCTGAGATACCGGCCTCCTATGAACATTTCAAAAGACATTTTGATTTACGATTTCAGATTTCAGATTTACGATTTACGATTTACGATTGGGCAGAAATCGTAAATCGTAAATCATAAATCGTAAATTATTTGGATCTCATATGCGGAAAAAGAATAACTTCCCGAATAGAAGGAGAATCTGTAAGCAGCATTACAAACCTGTCAATCCCGATACCTTCCCCGGCTGTGGGCGGCATACCATATTCCAATGCCTCAATATATGCCTCATCCATCCAGTGTGCTTCTTCGTCACCGGCCGTTTTATCTGCCACCTGCTGGAGAAATCGGCTTTTCTGATCTTCCGGGTCGTTCAGTTCGGAAAATCCGTTGGCAATTTCACGGCCTGCAATGAAAAGCTCAAAACGGTCTGTCAGATCAGGTTCTGTATCACTCCTCCGGGAAAGAGGGGAGACTTCCACCGGATATCCTGTAATAAATGTGGGCTGTATCAGTTCGGGTTCCACCAGCACATCAAACAATTTTGTGATTACTTTCCCAAGCCGCCCGGTTTTGGTGATCTTAATTCCCTTTGATTCTGCAAATCTGAGCAATCCTTCCTTATCACTGAGCAGCGCGGGATCAATGCCGCCGATTTCCTCCAATGCAGTCAGAAGGTTTATCCTGCGCCACTGTCCTCCCAAGTCAATAGTTTCCCCTTGGTATGTAAAGGATGCTGACCCTGTCACTTCTTCAGCCACATATCTGAACAGTTCTTCGGTAAGAGCCATCAGGTCCTGATATGTTGCGTATGCCTGATAGAATTCGATCATGGTAAATTCAGGATTGTGCTGGGTTGATATCCCTTCATTTCTGAAATTCCTGTTGATTTCAAAGACCCTTTCAAAACCGCCGACCACCAGACGCTTCAGGTAAAGTTCCGGTGCGATACGCAGAAAAAGCTCCATATCCAACGCGTTGTGGTGGGTTGCGAAGGGCGTTGCCTCCGCGCCCCCGGGAATCGGCTGCATCATGGGGGTTTCCACTTCCAGGAAATCCTTACCTATGAAAAATGTCCGAATTGCATGAACGATTCTGCTCCGCTTGACAAATATGTCCCGTACTTCCGGGTTCATGATCAGGTCAAGATATCTCTGGCGATAACGTTTTTCAGGGTCTTTAAGTCCGTGAAATTTTTCAGGAAGAGGTCTTGAAGCCTTGCAGAGCAGACTGAGTTCTTTTGCAAGCAGGGTCCATTCCCCTGTTTTGGTCTGGAAAACCCCGCCCTTCAGTCCTACAAAGTCCCCGATATCGAGTTGTTTGAAAAGAGCGTAGGCTTCATCCCCCACCCTGTCCTTTCTCACATAGGCCTGAAGCTGTCCGGTCCGGTCTCTGAATCGTATAAAAGAGGATTTCCCAAATCGGTTGATCGCCATCATACGGCCGGCAACGGCAAATACCGGTTCTTCCTCTGTGACGGAAATTCCCGGATCTTCTATCGCGGTCATGACCTCCTTCACGGTATGCGAAACAACAAAATCGTTTGGGAAAAGATTGATGTTTTTATCTTTTAAATCAGAGAGTTTTTCTTTCCTTTTTTCTATTACACCACTTGTTTTTTCCATATCAGTCTTTCATTTTCCCGTCATTATAACAAATCAAATTATAAATAACTTCTTATCTTATTTAATTCAGCACGTTACTCGTTTCAGGATTTCTGACCGGGAACGAGGCCATACTCTTAAAGCTGAAATTTAAACTCAACATCATAGCCGATTTAAAAGAGGGTGTCAAGATTAAGTTGATGACTGGCTGCCGGATTAATGGGAAGCATGTCAGAAGGATAAGATGAACAATTTTTTTATCCGCTCTCCGGAGGCCCGGAGTGCAAAGCTTGCTTTGCGAATCCCCGACAAAAATATTGTCTGACCTGTTCCCCGGGTTATCTGACCCGTCGGATAAGGGTGCAATTAAAAGTGTCAGGTGCCCTCGTTCCCAAACTCCGTTTGGGAACGCAATTGCACGCAAAACTCCGTTTTGCATGTATGGCATCCTTCATTTGTCACTTGTAAATTCCTCCCCCCTTTTTTAAAGGGGGGCCGGGGGGGATTTCTGGCGTAACCGACTTTTATCACACCGTAAAATCCCCCCTGCTCCCTTTGAAAAGGGGACGAATTTATGATTTGTTGTAGCAGAACGATTTTTCAAATCGTTTTAAACAATTTGAAAAATTGTTCTACAGCCGTAAACTTTCAGCTTTTATGAA
>JAUCGG010000103.1 GCA_030378015.1 Desulfococcaceae bacterium HSG8 | reverse complement strand
AAAGATTAATTTTTATATTCAATGATATTAAATAGTTGTTATTTTAATCAATGTTTTCAAATATTTATAACAATAAACTGAAATAAATACATAATACAATTTTAATAGTGGATGTTCTAGCTATTGATTCATTCTTTTACTAATAGTAAATCTGCACATTTACTAGTAGCAAAAAAGAATAGTAATTATGCCAAAACAATTATCGGCAAAATGATAATTGCTTCAAAATCAAATGGTTAGCGCAATCTACTGATATTATTATATAAAACAATAAAAACAATA
This sequence comes from Desulfococcaceae bacterium HSG8, assembly GCA_030378015.1. Taxonomy (GTDB): domain Bacteria; phylum Desulfobacterota; class Desulfobacteria; order Desulfobacterales; family 4be13; genus JAUCGG01. The sequence continues at coordinate 20,389 of JAUCGG010000103.1, read as the reverse complement.
ACCGCTTAATATTATTCAATATAAAAATTAATGAAAGTCCATTTTAATTAACCGAATGGTGAGAGAATATCATCAGCAGATATATCTGGTTTTGTAGCTAAATTATGTATCACCTCACGCAAATATATTCGATTGTATTTATATAATCTTTGAGTTAATATTTCAAGTAATTTAAAGCTTTTACCCTGATGAACCAACCTGTTTCTGGCTCGACGCATCATATCTAGCTCTTCAACATAGTAAAGGTGTAAATGATCGCTTTTTTTATTTAAGACGTCTGAAATTTCTTTAACCCTGTAGGCAAGCAAGGATTGCGAAACAAACATTTCTGCCAGTTTATCTCCATCTTTTTTAACAACATCTTCAAGCGTATGAATATTAGGCGACTGACCATGAAATAAATCACAAATCAGAGCCGAAGATAATTCCAAATCTCCTTTTTTTAATCGCTCTGCCTTTATTTTCCAGTTGTTACGTAATAATCTATAAAATTTGAAAAATTTTTTTAAAGATGGGAGTTGCTTAAGTATCGGGTTTACTCTGCCAAGAATGGCGCTATATGGCTTCAGTTTTTCAGCAATGATATCCTCAAGATTATCAATGAATTTTTTAACATAGTCTGTACTCAAGAAATCTATATTTTTAAAAATGGGAAACGGAGTTAAAAGTGCAGAGATATCCGAAATTAGCAATTCAATTGCATCATACAGTTTAGCCATCGCTAACATTTTTCTTGGTTCTATAAAATATCTATTCGAGATTATCTCATTAAAGAAATCAGATGATTTCTGATCCTGAGATATCAGTTTTTTACCATATACTGAAAGAAAAAGCAGATTCTCAACTCTGGGAACAGAATCAGCAAACAAATCTTGTAAGCTCTTATTTCCTTCTGCAAAATAGCTTGAATAAGAAGTACTTGCAAGCCAAGCATATTTTTCCATCTCATATATACCTGGCTGAATTAAAATTTTAGCTTCCGGTGGGAGCTTGAGAAATTTCTCATCCTTACCATGTGGTTTGAATCGGATACACTCGTCATCATAAAGATAAATACCATTTTCAGGTGCAAACACCCTGTGCATACCTAAAATTTTCGAACGTAGAACATCACCCCACAGGTCATTAAGCATCTGTATTTTCCATTGTTGTTCAAGTAAGTTGCTAAAGCAAAAAACAAGCTTATCTGAAGGCGAAGCCTCCAAGAGTTGAAATGATCCGCAAAGTTGTTCTGAGCCAATCCAATGATTTAAAAAACGTGACTCTTTTGTTTCTGCTTCTAAAGCCTTTTTATGCCAATTCAGAGTAATATCACGTAGCTTTTCAAGAATTGCTTTCTTTCGATTTTTTTCTTCTTTATTCTGCTCACGTTGCCAGTTATCATCAGCCAAAGCTAATTTGCTTAACAGCCGTTTCAGACGATAGCTATCTCCTATTGTGCCATAACGTGCCGGAGCTAGCTCTTTACGAGAAATAAATGTCATCTTATAGCTTTTCTGATCATAAACATATAGCCGATTATCAAGACTAAAACCTCTTAACTCGCATTCAAACTTTGCCTGCTGAATGGCTTTTGTAAAAATTTCAAGAGATTGTAACGCAGCACTGTACGGGTCTGCCGCTTTTATGTCTGATATAGTGGCAAAAATAAGCTGATTCCCTTCTTTGAGATAGAAAAATTTTTCAATCCGATTCTTTTTCTCATCGAAATAGGTTTTTTCTAAATCAATATCAATTTTGTCCGAAAAATTAATATTGGAAAACTGGTTAATATTTTTCATGAGACTTTTTGCTTGAACCCGTAAATAAACTTCAAATTCGGAGTTGGAATCCGGACAAAGCTGATTAAGAAATTCGTTAGCTCTTCCTATGAATGATGGTATTTTCCGATCCTTTACCTTTGGCAAAAAATATTTTATGCAAAGATCGGTAAGATAAAAAAAAGAATAACCGCTTTCAACAACCAAATCTGTAATCAGAGTTCGCGTAATTACATCAATAAGATACCAATTTTGAATTGATTCTTCGTTATGTTCAAGTTTTTCAAGAAGAATATCACTCAAAAAAATTCGATATGCCGGTGAGGGGTCTCGAAACTTCTTTAAGATATCATTTAATTTTGAATCTTCTTCTTTTTGGGCGCATTCCAAAATCAGAGATTTATTCTTAAGAAGCTGATCGTATCCTATTTTCTTCTTCAAAGCTTTCAAAAAGCTCTTTTCGCTTTTAAAAGGACTGTGTTGCAAGGTTTTAATTTTATCTATTATATCTGTATGGAGTTTCTTTTTTAATAAACAATCTAAAGATTGTTGAGTTAACTTAAATAGCCCATTTACATACTTTTCCATTTCGTTTTCTAAATCCGCTAACTCTGGGTCATCCTTTTTTACATCTGGCTTTTTATAGCCTGTTTTCTCAAATTTTATATCTGCTTTTTTATATAGTTCTGAAAATAATTTTTTAAGACTATTTACTTCATTATCACCGATTCTTTCTCTTATTAATACTTCTTCGTATTTAAGTTGTTCATGGCTTCCAAATATAAAGCGGCAATAATCACGGATGCCATAATTTTTATTACTTTTAGGCAGATTCAGTAAATCCTCAATGAGATAATATAAGCTAATAGTATTTAATGAAAATAAGTAGCTCGTATTACTGTCCAAAAGTTCGAACCATCTCTGAATCCATGCACGTTGTAACGGCGATGGAGGATCTTCATAATTTTCATCCCAGTATCTTTCTGGAATACGTTTCATTTGTTTGATCCTATTTTTATTCTTATATTCAGTAGATCGAAAAAGTTTGTAGTACCGCCTTCAGGCAGCCATGCCTGTCAGGTTAACCGGCTGATTTCACAGAGACCGCCTGAAGGTACTACGAACTTTGCTGAATTTTTCAGAGGTTTTCGATATGCTGATATTTATTCTCATATCGTTGTCCGTTGCATCTTTGCACTTGACAAATTCTAAAAGAGTCTTTATATTTGTACCTAGTCAGGCTAGGTGGAATTATCTGGGATTTCACACTGTTTGAGTAAATATTTTTTAAGTGTGTTTCACACTGTTTGAGTAAATATTTTAAGTTGTTTGAGAGAGTTTTTATTGTTTTATTTTAGTGAGTGGACTTTTGCTTTTAGAGCGCAAAAATCCACTCTTCTCTTTTGCAAGGAAGTAACAATCTGAAATTACACATGGTGATTATCCGATAAGTACGCCCTTCTCGAAAATCTCGCTTGAGCTATCACAATTCCAAGTATTTCAGACCGATTTGTAAACCATCCGAAACGGTTGATAGTTATTTTGGGTGTGTCCCACCTCCCCATTATGTCATTCCGGACAGAGATTTCCGGCCCGGACCGGGTGTGAACAGAGGTATCGGAGACTGACATCTGCTGCATATAATTTCGGACAGTTGCATTCCGGAACCGGCCTCGGCGGCACTTCTGACCGCGCCCGGAACAGGAAAACATCCCGTTTTTTCAGTTTCGCAGGTGGAGGTGGGACACACCCGTTATTTTCCATATACTAATATAAATTATTAAAACCGGAAGCGAAAGTCAATGGGGTGAAGGGAGTATTCAGGGGAGTAAAATACTCCTTCTTATAGGTAGGAAATTTTGTAGCAGGCAGCAGAGTTTGAAAAACAGTTCGCATTAAAAGTGAATTACTTATAAATTATAGGCAGATAGCGGTTTTACGTTTTTACCTTGTCCGATAAATCTTATATCTCATACTATAATAATATTGTATCTCAGAGTTGGGCAGTATCCTTTTCTTTTGCAAGATTATTGTTCCTGTGACCTGTGATATCTCCCGCAAAGGCTGGAATAATTTTCCGGCAGAAAATCAATTACCCACAGAATTTCCATAAAAAAACAACTTATACGGTTTTCAGGACACAGATACACACACGGATCAGTAATGAAATCCGGGCCGGTTTTCTGATTTCATGGATCATTTCTGCAATAAAATCCGTATGCATCCGCATTTATCCGAACCCTCGCGGCGGGGATTTGTCAATCCCCGGGAGCAGCGGGTATTTTACTTTTTGGGATCCTTACTTCCAGCACGCGACGAAATGCTCAGGCATAACCTCGCCCAGAGAAGGCCGCTCAATCCTGCATCGTTCAGATGCATACTGACAACGGGGATGAAACATACACCCCGGGGGCGGATCAGAAGGGTTCGGAATGTCACCTTCCATCATAGGAAGACGGATACTGCTCCGGGGATCGGGCTGAGGCACTGCTGCCATAAGTGCTTCTGTGTAGGGATGTCGCTGCTTCATCAGACTGAAAACCTCGACCGGAGCCAGTTCGACGATCATCCCCAGGTACATTACTGCAATCCTGTCACACATATACTCGACAACACTCAGATCATGAGAGATGAAAATATAGGAGAGGTTGAATTCTTCCCTGAGATCAGCCATAAGATTAATCACCTGGGCCTGGACAGAGACATCCAAGGCGCTGACAGGCTCATCTGCCACGATCAGTTCCGGCCGGATACACAGTGATCGGGCAATACCTATCCGCTGGCGCTGCCCCCCGGAAAATTCATGGGGATATTTTTCCAAATCATCTGAACTGAGTCCGACTTTTTCCAACATCCCGGCTGCCAACTTCCACCGCCGGACTTTGGAAAGCCCTTGGCAGGCTCGGAGCGGTTCGCTGACGATTTCCTTTACCTTCATCCGCGGGCTGAGGCTGGCATACGGATCTTGAAAGATAATCTGCATTCGCCGACGCATGGGCCGCATCTCTGCCAGGCTTAAGCGGGCAATATCTATGCCGTCAAACTCTATCCTGCCGCGAGTCGGGTTAATCAGTCGGATAACCATCCTGCCCAGGGTGCTTTTACCGCATCCCGATTCGCCAACTATCCCGAAACTTTCACCTTTTCGTACCGTAAATGATACCCCCTCAACCGCCCGGACCAGCCTTTCGGATTTGGAAAATATTCCCCGGTTCAGAGAAAAATACTTGGTCAGATCGCTGACAACCAGCAAATTTGAATTTTCAGAATCCGCCATTGAAAAATTCCTTTGATTCATTTTTACAAAAAGAGAGAATGATCGCGCTTCTCCGCGTTTGCAATGGGCAGCCCTTGTTCCCAAACTCTGGTTTGGGAACATACTTGCCAGCCCGATCTTGCTCCCGCCGGATTGACAAATCCGGCGGACATGGCTCGGATTTGTCAATCCGAGCCGAGCCGAAGGAATATCAAGACAATCACGTTCCCAAACCGGAGTTTGGGAACAAATGAAGTTTCACGCATTACGCACCACGCACCACGCACCACATTTCACGCATTACGCATTACGCATTACGCATTAGGCATTAGGCATTACGCATTACGCATTACGCATTACGCATTAGGCATTACGCATTAGGCATTAGGCATTAGGCATTAGGCATCACGCATCACGCATTAGGCATCACGCATTAGGCATCACGCATTAGGCATCACGCATCACGCATCACCCAACCAGCACCTCACATATTGCCCTTCCCGAACTTCAAAAATTCCAGGTCGTTCACGACAAAGGCTGAAACTGCTGGGACAGCGCTCCGCGAATTTGCAGCCTGTAATGATCCGGGTCAGCCGCGGAACAGTGCCTGGGATTTCACTGAGACGTCCGGTTCTAGCGCTTCTGAGAGTTCCGAAACGGGGAGCGGATTTAAGCAGTCCCTGTGTGTAAGGATGGAAAGGCCGCTCAAACAAATCCGTTACACCAGCTTCTTCAACCACCTGCCCGGCATACATGACAACCACTTTCTCAGCCATCTGGGCCACCACGCCCAGATCATGAGTGATGAGCAAAACCGACATATTCAGCTTCTCTTTCAGCGAAACCATCAGCGATAAAATCTGTGCTTGGATTGTTACGTCAAGAGCTGTAGTCGGTTCATCAGCAATCAGCAGCCTGGGTTGGCAGACCATTGCCATAGCGATCATCACCCGCTGCCGCATTCCGCCGGAGAGACGATGAGGGTAGTCATTCATCCGTTTTTCGGCATCGGGAATTCTGACGCGATTCAGCCATATCAATGCTTTGCTGTAAGCCTCGGCTTTGGAGAAATTGTTATGGATCATGAGCGGCTCCGCGACTTGTCTGCCAATTGTCAGCACCGGGTTCAGCGACGTCATAGGCTCTTGAAAAATCATCGAAATATCTCGCCCCCGAATCCGGCGCATTTCCTCGCTATCCGAATCCGGCAGATTTTGCCCATCAAAGAGAATCCTGCCGGCATGGATTCGTCCGGAAACAGGGAGCAGTCCCATAATGCTCAACGAAGTGATGCTCTTGCCGCAGCCAGATTCTCCCACCAGTGCGAGGGTTTGACACGGCTTTATTTCGAAGCTGACGCCATCCACCGCTCGGGCCACCCCTTCGGGTGTGTGAAAACGGACAGAGAGATGATTGACTTTCAGCAGCTTTTTGTTCATTGCAGACCTTCCAGCCCCGCGGGGTTACCAATCAATCTAATAGTCTTTAACAAAAATATTCAGTAGATCGAAAACTTTTACAGACAGTGGATTCCGGGTTAAAATCGGAAAACATCCGTTTTCCGATTTTCCCCGGAATGACAGCACGTTAAATTGTCATTCCGGGGAACTTCCATGACCTTACGGTCACAACGAATGATGAAAGTCCGCCGCGGATCCTCCTTTCGTAAAGGGCCTGGGGATTTTTTATCCGGGAACTTTCATATAACTCGTCAGTCATAAGTTCTCTGGAAGTTCTGAAAGGCATTCCGGTAACTATCCGAAATGGTTGATACAGAGCATTTCATACTCATTTTTCAGCTATTAATAATTTCAGTAAGTTAAGAGAATTTATGACTGACGAGATATGAGCGGATATCCACGAAAAACACGAAAGAAACGGAAGATAAAATATCATAAAAATGGGCATCCTTCATTTGTCAGTTTAATGCAGAACGATTTTTTAAATCGTTTTAAATAATAAACAATATCAGTAGATCGAAAACTTTTACAGACAGTGGATTCCGGGTTAAAATCGGAAAACATCCGTTTTCCGATTTTCCCCGGAATGACAGCACGTTAAATTGTCATTCCGGGGAAAATTAAAAAACGGATGTTTTTTAATTTTAACCCGGAATCCACTGTTTAACAGGGGTATGCAAAAGACCGATTCGATTAATTAACTTCTGCACTCCTTTTCCCTGAACTACGAACTTTTCTCATCAGATGAAAATTCCTTGCGCATCTGCTCCATCCAGTCCGGCAAGCGCACATCTTCCAAGGGATAAAACCAGGGGTGGAAAGGCTTGACATCTATCACCGGGCTTCCGTCAACCGCATCAAGCCCGGTCACTTCCAGCACATTGCCCTCGCGTTTCAGCAGCCGTACCATGGTAGTCAGCACCGGGTTGGGCCGCATCGGACTGCATGTGGCAAATATACCGACCAGCGGAAATTCTTTTCTCCCCATAGGATGAACTCTGACCGAGGTTCGGCGTTTCTCATCGGGAATCAGGTGGGGCCAATAAAGCAGCAGGATATGAGAAAAATCCTCAATTCCGTCAAGAATACCTTCCATGTCTTTGTCTATGATGATTCGGGCCGTTTTTTTCCGCATCTCATTGGCCTTTTTTCTTCTCTCCGCGAACTCTTTCGGATCATCTGAAGCAGGTTTGGGCACAGGTTCTCTGATTTTACTCTCCACGACCCCGACAGGTCTGAGAATCATTTCGTTTTTTACTGACATAAATTCTCCTTTCCGGAAGCTTTGTTTTATGCGGGATCTGACAACACTTTGTAATATTGTCAGAATCAGTGGATCGAAAAAATCACCGGAAGCCTCTCGTTCCCACGCCTTGCATGGGAATGCATGTTACGCATATCGTCCTTCTTAGCTCCCCTCCGGCTTGCGATGCTGCCGGAATTGAGAATTTCTCACGATTTTCTCTTCCATGCCTTGCGGCATGAGGGCTGCATTGTCCTCCGAACTCTGACGGTCAGAGTTGAAAAGAGCATTCGAACTTGTGATTTTACATGACGAGTAGGTTGATTTGCTGCTTCCGTCAGAATTTTCGGCACCGCTACATCCGAGCAGACCGGCAATTAAAAGGACGAAAACCGCACTGACAAGCGTTTTGCTCATATCTCCGTCCCTCCGTCATTCAGATCTTCGCAAATTGCGAATGTCTTCCCGCGGCGTGAGACTTCGGCGTGAGCTCAGTCGGACGCTTGAGAAATCCACCTCAATCCCAAGCGCGAGCGAGCTTTCCAGGGCTATTTTCCATCTGCTGAAACTGTAAGTTTCGCACTCCGAAGCTAATTTATATTTAACTATTTAAGGTATTTATCTATAATTTGCTGCTCCAGTCCTTCTTCCCTTATCTGTTTAATGGCCGTATCAAATTCTTTTGCAAGAGATTCACCCCTTTTCCCCAGTTTTTTGGAGAAAACCGTGTAAACCGGAATCTGGGCAAAAACATGCGCGGCTTCGAATTTATCCTGAAACCCCATCTGCTTGGCGGTGAACATAAAAGGCTTCTCCGAACCCATTGCAACGTCCACATGCCCCTTGTTGAGTATTTTTATAACTTCTTCAAGGTTATTGCAGACTTCTTTTTTAAGCCCTTGGTAGTCATCAAATTCCTTGCCATACGAAAATTTTCTGATAACGCCGATTGATTTGCCTTTAAGATCATCGAAACCCGCTATTTTGATCTCGCTCCCTTTTCGGATCATGACCGCATTTTTCTGGATATGGATAGGCTCGGTGGTATAGTATAAAAACTTGGTTCGTTCTTCTTTCAGCAGTGCAGCAATAATGCCGGCCACTTTGCCTGCTTCTGCTTCCTTCAAGGCTCTTGCCCAGGGTACGATTCGGAATTCCAGTTCCAGCCCGAGCCTTTTACAGACCTCATAAGCAATATCAATATCGGTGCCTGTTGCTTTACCGTTATCATCCTGATATTGAAAAGGCGGAAAGTCTCCCAGCGTATCCAGAACAATCTTTTCTTCAGCTAGGGTATTTAACGGAAAAAGCAGGACAATTGCCAAAAATAATGCGTAAAAACGAGATGATTTCATTATTATTTCCTCTTTTTTATAGCAGACCCGCGAGGTCTTTAACATTTCAGAAATGCAGGGTATAACGCCATGTGCAACTTTTTTTTAACCGAAGAAAAGACAGACGGCTCAGATCAGGGCATATCACCTGATGCCACAAAGACACGAAGACACACAAAGAACCTTAGTGAGACTTCGCACTTTTGCGGCATTCTGAGCCGCACATAGCGTAAGATGCGGAGATATAATGGCGCAACTATATGAATACACATAGAACCTTAGTGAAACTTCGTGCCTTCGTGGCATTATAAGTTGCACATCGCGTGGGTATATTATTTTTTCATGTTCCGATATCGTTCTTTGTTCAAGCGGCCCCGTCGTTCCAACAAGGGTTTCAAAATCCTTCGGAGCCGGGGTATCACATAACCTGCTGTGGTCAGATATCCGCTCAGTCTTGGCACTGCGCGCTCTGTTTTTCCGTCGTAAGCACACTCGAGAATATGTGAGGCAATATCTTCCGGGGAACTCATGGGTTGAGAAAAAACTATATCAGGAACGTCATCAATATCTGACATGATGAAGTCGGTATAAACAGGTCCCGGTGATACAGCAGATACGGTGATTCCGCTGCCTTCAAGTTCTTCTGCAAGCGCGGCAGTAAAAGCCCTCAGCCCGGATTTGGTGGCGCAGTAAGCAGCCTCATGAGGGAGCGGAACCCGGCCGGCAAGGGACGCGACATTTACAATGGCACCGCCTCCGGCACGGCGTAAATATGGCAGAACGAGCCGGCATAGTGTCACAGGGGCCGTCAGATTGACATTCAGGATATGGGTAAGTTCGTTCACTGGCTTTGTCTCTACGTCCCCCCTGGAATTATAACCGGCATTGTTGACAAGAATGTGAACAGCTCCGAAATGATCTTCTGCCTGCTTCAGCAAATCGGCAGCACTGTCAGGAATCGTAACATCTGTCGGGACAGCCAGTGCCCGTTCCTTACCAATGCTCTCAGCAATTTCTTCCAGGGCATCCCTGCGTCGCGCCGCGAGGACAACCCTCGCACCCTCTGCCGCGAACTGCCTGGCAGCAGTAGCACCGATCCCCGATGAAGCCCCGGTGATAACGGCAGTTTTGTTAGTAAATCGGTCAGTCATGTTGCCTCTCTTATCTTATATGTGAAGCGTGGAGCGTGAAACGTGATCTATGTCAGAAGTCTGCACCCTTCGGGTCGCATTCTCAGTCTCTGCTTCATATTCTTCACCATATTTGTTTTCCCGAAGTCCTCTTCGAAGAAATAAGGAAATACCAGTTTTCTTTATCCCATCCCTGACCAGCTTCGGCTTCCGGAGGGCGTATTTACAAGTCAGGGAGTGATTTTCAGTCCCGGAGGGACGACTGAAAACAGCCCGGCAATTCATTGCCGGGTGAGTATTCCGGATCATCACGTCCCGTAGGGACGACTGAAAAAAAGCTTTTCAGTCGTCCCTGCGGGACTGAAAAACGGGGACATTCGCCCCGGCAATAAATTGCCGGGCTGTTTTCCAGTCGTCCCCCAAGTTGTAAATGCGCCCGCTTCCGGACGAAATATATATTTCATCTGGAAAACCGTTCCCATATTTTTTTAAAGACCTCATCACCTGGAATACCTTCCACTTCTCCGGATTCCAGTTCTTTCAGTCTTGTTTTTGAAACTTCGAGCCATTTCCGGTCAGTTTCCGGATCAGCCGGGTTCATGCTTTTAAGAAGATAATCAGCAATAACAGCCCGTTCCTCAATCGGTAATGATAAAATCTCGTCAATTAATTTTTCCGTGGATAACATAAAAATACCTCTGCGGCTGATATTATTTACTGTTAACTGTTTTTACAATTTTTATAATCAATTATACGGATAGCACGAATTGCTATAAATGTCAATTATTCTGATCTTTGTCAGGTTATACTGACATTTCAGACTGAATAAAGTCAACAGGTTATGTCAATCCGGGCTTTTTATTAAATTACAATATAATCAGAAAGTTACAATAAATATAAACAGAACCTTATCGTTATTTTATTTAAGTCTAACGACAAAGCAAGTGGGCGGGCTAGGGGGCAGAACAAGGATAAGGAACACAATTTACTGCTCAACGAGCAGAGCAGTTGCTACGCCAGGTGAGCTTTCTATGCCCACCCGGCTCCTAGTCAAGAATCATGCACAAAAACAGTTTTTAATCAGCCACCTTATGCGGGCGATTGACGCTCGCCACAGGACAGGACGCGCGCAGGACAACCTGCTCCACCGTGCTTCCCAGGAGAGCCTTCTCAGGATCAATCTCCCTGGTGTGATGCGCCATTACGATAAGGTCACTGTTTTTATCTCTGGAGTACTTCAGGATTTCAACATAAGGTATTCCCTCCCACACGTTGATTTCGTAATTATCGAAATCTTTCATCTGGGATACGTAGGTATCTTCCATCCTCTTCTTTGCTGCTTCAAGCTTTTCTTCTATTTCATGCTGTTCCAGGGGAGTGGCTGAATGGCTCAGATCAATGGCATGAAAAAGCCAGAGTTTGGCCCCGATTTCCTTTGCAAGCTTGTATGCGAACAGGAAAGCAGAATTCGAGGCTTTGGAAAAGTCGGTTCCGAAGATGATATTGGAAAAATACCACAGGCATGTTGTACAGGGTCTGCTGACGATAAGCACCGGACACCGCGCACCTTTGGCGACTTTCTGCATGGTGCTGCCCACAACGCTTCTGTAGCGCGTCGCGCCCGGTTCCTCCTGCCTTGAATGAGCGCCCATTACAACCATATCAGCATCCCATTTACGCGCCATCCTCAGGATCTCCGTGTGCGGAATACCTGCCATGGTTTCGATCTCGCACGGGGCAACATCTTTGATCTGTCTGGCATAAGTATTTTTCAGTTCTTCCTTGACCCAGTTGATGTAATCCCCGTCATAATGATCTTCTTCACCGGTTCTGGCATCAATGACAAAAGGACTGAAACCGCGCGTGGGACGGCCAAAAACATGAAATGTATAAAGTTTTGACTGGTACTTTTTCGTAAGATCAAATGCTACATGAGCCGCATTGTCGCATGTGGGGGTCCCCGTTGTTGCAAATAGAATTTTTTCAAACATTTTTTTACTCCTTAGCTCAGGTTCTCATTTTATGTCAGATGTAAAACGAATTTGAAATTCGTTCGCGCACGATTTGAAAAATCGTGCTACATCCGAATGTAAAACGAATTTGCAATTCGTTAGCGCACGATTTAAAAAGTCGTGCTACATCCGATGTAGAACGAATTTGCAATTCGTTAGCGCACGATTTGAAAAATCGTGCTACATCCGATTTCGTTCGCATGATTTGAAAAATCGTGCTACATCCGAATATTATTGACATAAAATGGTTATGAGGCATTGTCTCACCAGCCGCAGACTCACGGCTTCGATCCTTAAACCGTCCGATCTTTACTAATCGGCTTCTGTCATCTCCGAATACTTCACACCGTATTTCTCTAATATGGCTTTATACGATTCTGATTTCTTAAATTCGCCCAGCGACTTTGAAAAATCATCACACAATTTTTTCGATCCCTTGGGTTTATTTGAAAATCCGGCATACAGCTTCTTAGTATGGATCGGAGGCTCAAGAAACCGGATTTTATCTCCTGCACCCATTTTCCGGGCAGATGCTTTTATCACAGCCTGATTCTCAGCAGCTAAATCATTTCTTCCCTTGAGAAGCTTCCTGATAAGCATCTGAACGTCCTCGGCACTATCTTTATTCAGGTAGTTCTGCTTTATCAAAAGCATCCCCGTAACTGAACCCTGAAATAACACCTACGGAGTATTTTTTCAATTCTTCGAAAGAACCGCTGTATGGAATATCTTTGTCAGCTTTTGTAAAAAACACGGTTTTGGAAATACTTATATACTCGCCGGGGAAATGTGCATAACCCTCCCGTTCCGGGGTCTTCAGGAAAGATATAAGCACGTCTGCCTTCCCCTTTTTCAGATTATCCAGACATCTTTTCCACGGGTACATTACAAATTCTGCCGCGATATTCATGTTTTTCATAACAGCTTTGAATGTCTGGATTTCAAATCCGGAAGCTTCCCCGTTTTCTTGGAAAGTATATGGAAACCATTCTGTATATACAACCCGGATTTTTTTATCTTCACCGCGGGCCCCTGACGATGAAACAAGCAGGATACAGAGAATCACAAGTATTAAACACGATGCTTTATTTAATAATCTCTTATTCATGACAGTAATCCCTCCGTTATTATTATCCCAGTCCTTATATTCTCAGGGAACACGCCATAAGCGTACCATGAAAACTTAGTTCCCATAACATGCTGTCAATAAATTCAAAAAGGGTAAACACTGTGTCAAACTCGAAAATATCTACCTTGTCTCCGAAAACAATATGCTTCAGACGCCCTAGTTTAAGCGGCATATCCAGGATGTTTTCCAGTTGAACAGATCTGAGGTCGCTTGTATCATTACCGTAAACCCCGTACAGGGAGCAGTATATTTCCAGTCTGGGCCTGCCCGGGAAGCCGATCATCTCCACGGTCTTCCCGAATTCAAGATATTCAAACCCGTCATACACACAGTTGTTTTCAGGACTTGAGCGATATTGCTCCATATACGTGGAAAAGAAAGCGTTTAAATGGGAAAGCACCTCGTATTTCTCAAACATCCGGAAATAACTTCGTAATGTGTATCCTTCCCCCAGATCTGTCTCCGCGCTGAGAAACATCAGCGGGTCAGATTCCACAGTTTTTCCATTATGAACGACCGAGCCGTCCTGTCTGAGCGTGATTCTGTTCATTTAATAACGCTGGCGGAGTTAGCCTTGTTCCCAAACTCCGTTTGGGAACACACCTGCATGCAAACTCTGTTTGCAAACACCTTATATTTAATGCAAAACCGGAGTTTTGCTGGCAACCGCGTTCCCAAACGGAGTTTGGGAACGCGGACTGTGGTTTGGAAACGAGGACTGTGGCCGACCGGACAATTTTAGTCCTCAGGCTTCATATGTTCCGGCACTTCTACCATCTTAATAAGCAGAGGCTTCAGAAATGACCATCTTATCCCGACTTTATAGACTTCCTCCAAATCCCTGATAGCATCCCAGCAGTTATGGCAGGGGGAAATCACCAGCTTGGCACCGGTGGCAAGGATCTGGTCGCGCTTGATTTTGAGTCCTATATTCCGCTGTTCACGGTAACGACCCACACCGTTAAGACCGCCGCCGCCCCCGCAACAGAAATTATGTTCGCGGGACGGGGTCATCTCACGGAAATCTTCGGCAATGTAACTCATGATCTCCCGGGCAGCATCTCCCAGCCCCGCGTTTCGGATATAATTACATGAATCCTGATAGGTTACAGGCTCTTTTATCCGCTTCGAGGGATCTATTTTCAATTTCCCTGTCCGCAATGCCTCCGCGACCCATTCCACATAGTGAAAGCTCTCAATCGGGGTTTTACCGGTTTTAATTCCCGCCCAGTAAGGCCCTTCGATCACTGTTGCCCGATATGCATGACCGCATTCGGTGACAACCATCCGTTTGGGTTTCAGACGATGCATGGCGTCATAAACTGACTCAACCTGAAGTTTGCACGCTTCCCAATCCCCTGCAAACATGGCCAGACTTGTTTCCTCCCATCCTTCACTGGGAACTGTCCAATTCTCTCCTGCAAGATGAAAGAGGATAGCAGCTTCGGCTATATCTTCGGGATAGTGTTTCGGCTCTCTTGCATTGACCGTATATATTATATCAGCATTTTCTTTATCCACAGGAATGCACAGGCCGGGCCAGTCTTCTTCATATTCCTCTGCCATCCACTCGCAGGTATCCACCCAGTCTTCAGTTGTTATGTCCATCTGTGCCCTGTAAATTCTATGCATCCCGGAGCCGATTTTCATTTCCCACGGGACAAACCCCTGGGAAAAACACAGACCCCTGAGATACCCGAACATAATCCCCATATCAATGCCGAACGGGCAGTACATCCCGCAGCGGTTGCAACAGGTACACTTTGACCATGCAGTATCCATGACCATTTGCATGAAAGCGTTATCCACTTTGCCCTTCCGCTTTACGATTTCTCCGAGTGTGGACTGAATCTTGTACGACGGAACCTGTTCGGGATCCTTTTTATTTGCAAGATAAAGGAAACAACTGTCCGCGCACAGCCCGCAGTGGGCACATATTTCGAGCCAGGTTTTTAAGCGTGATTTCAATGTCTTCTGAAGCGTTGCCTCCAGTTTTTCAGTATCAACGTCCAGTTCATTCATCTCCGCGTAATACTGTTTCCCGCTCTTATCTGCCAGGAGTGTCTGGAGTTCTTCTTCTGTATTTATCGGTCTTCTGTTACAAAGTATTCCTTCAGCCATTTTTCTGTTCCTACAGTTTTGTCAGTTGTCAGTGGCCTCGTCGTAAACTCAGCCGAACGGTCAGTTGCAACTGACCTGTTTTTACCATGCCAGCCCTTTCCCTTTCATACCGCCTCGTTTGATACCGAAGTCCATGCCGATCTGCGCCCTGGAACAGAAGAACAGTACGAAATGAGAAAGTTTGGTAAAGGGAATGGCAACCAGCATGATCTCACCGGTGATGATATGAAGGATGAGCCAGAAGTCATAGCATGATGCATTGTGAGAAGCAAGAAAACCGGTAATAAACGGTGCCACCGCGATGAGCATCAGGATATAATCATACGCGTTTGTGAGGATTCTGACTTCAGGGAGGGCAATCCGTCTGAGCGTCAGAAACAGGGCAGCAACAAGCATGGCAATGGTCAGAACATCAGCCATTGCGTCCGGCATTGACCACAAGCTGATTCCCCATCTTTCTTTCAGAAGGATATTATGAGCCTGGAGAAGCACGGGCGTAACCAGCAGGCCGATGTGAAAGACAAAAAACAGGACAGTAAACCCCGGGTTGACCCGCCAGCTTCTGGTTTTAAAAGGGATCAGCCAGAAAAACACGGATCTTAATGCCCCTGATATCCCATAGGAGACATTGACCGTATAGGTCACCCTGTCTGCCTGCCAGTTCAATCCTTTAATATACGTTATGGCACGAACAATCACGCCGATAAAGAAAATGCCGAATGACATCCATGCAATCGGGCCCGTCACGAATTGATATAGCTGATACATTTTCCTCTCCTAACTTGTAAGCCTTTCAGACTTCCGGAAATCTTTAAATTATTTATTCAGACCTCCGAGGACTTCGGCGAGCTCTGTCGAGTCGTTTTGGAAACCTCGGAGGTCTTTGCTGGCAATTTATTCATAATCATCTTCATCTCTTTCTGTCAGAAAGAGCCAGAAGCCGGTCATCCCCACCAGGATCAGCACCATCAGTATGTAAGTAATGCCTTTCGTATATGTATAAAAATCCTGAAGCGTAAAAATATCCATAAATTACCTCCCAGTATCAGTGACCGCCCTTATGATCGGGATGCTCGTAAAGAATAGGCATCCGGGTTACGATGAATTTAAAAACAACCAGACCCACTGTAACGATAAACACCGAAATACCGATTTCCATCCAGTGCGGAAAATATTTCTCCTCGGCCGGGAGATACCAGTTGAAAGCAATGAGGCTTATGTTCAGCCGGTTCAGCACGATTCCGAATACGGTTAGTGCGGATGTCCATTTGATCAGGGTCAGGTTTTTATCCCGCACACCGATGGCATAAAGCATGCACGGCAGCGCTACAAACCCCAGTAGTTCTACCAGGAACCACAAGCCGAACCCAGTACCCAGATAATGCCAGTTGTTATCAGCAGATATCCCGATCACTTTGATGGAAAAATAGCCTGCCAGCACAAGTGAGGCAGCTTTTGCAAATCCCAGTGCCACGCCCTCTTTTTCCGCTATATGGGTCTCATCCATCTTATGGGCAAAATAGCGGTGAGAGAGTGAGCTTTCAAAGATGACCATTGATAATCCTGCAATAATGCTTGATATGAAGAAAAAAACCGGCAGATAGCCTGAATACCATAGCGGATGAAGCTTGGCCGGTGCAATGAGAAAAAGCGCGCCCAGGGATGACTGGTGCAGGGTGGAAAGGATCACCCCGAATATGGTGAGCAGCATGGTCAGCTTGACCACGATGTTCCTCGCCCGTTTCAGCCCGAGCCATTCCATAGGTGCCGGCGTAAACTCAATAAAGAGAACCGTAAGGTAAAGTGCGACACACGCGGCCACCTCGAACAGGAGCGATGTTGTTCCCTGCTGCATAAGAAACGGATAAGGCAGACGCCAGGGCCGGCCCACATCATAATGAAGCGCGAAAACCACCAGAGCATACCCCAGAAAACCGGTAAGAATCGCAGGTCTTACCGCTGAATGATAGCGCTTCATCCCGAAAATATAGACCGCGGCAGAGGTGACATATCCCCCGGCAGCCAGGGCAACACCTGCCATCAGGTCAAATCCGATCCATATGCCCCAAGGATAATTGTCATCCAGATTGGTTACCGCGGACAACCCCTTTGTAAATCTCAGAACTGTGATAACCAGCCCGATAACAATAATGATTCCGGCAATCACATTAAACGGTGTATAAACAGATTTGCTCGGCGGAGAAATTTTGCCGACTGTGGCTTCAGACATCAGGCATCCTCCTCGCTTTTGGTTTCAGCCTCTTTCTGCTGTGCAGCTTTGGCTGCTTCATCAAGGGCTTTCTGAACTTCTTTTTTTATGGCTGTTTCTTTATTTTTCTCGGCTTTTGCCAGGGCCGCGGAAAGTTTGTTTTCCGCTTCTTCGTTTGTCTGAGCCACTGCCTCGGCAACCGCGTCCGACAATTCTTCTGCCGCGATCTTTTCTTTTCGCTTTGACATGGCGTATATACCGGTGAGAAGAACTGGCCACAATCCCACCACGATGGGAACAGCACCCAGCGCGCCCGAAGTCAGTTCCGGTGCGGGCTTCAGCCCCAGGTCTTCACGCATACCGATATTGCTGAAGGAAGTTCCGGCAAGATACAGCCAACTGGTTCCTCCCATCTCATGCTCGCCATAGACATGGTTCACATAACGATCCGGGTATCTCCTGATCCTTTCCTTGGCAATTTTCAGCAGGTCATCGCGTTTGCCGAAGGTCAGGGCCTCCTTGGGGCAGGCTTCCACACACCCGGGGAGCTTTCCCTCGAGAAGGCGGGGATGACACATGGTGCATTTCACCACCCGGGGGGAAAAGGCTTCGTCATATTCATATGTGGGAACATCAAAGGGACAGGCAACCATACAATAACGGCATCCCACGCACACCGAAGCGTCATAAACCACCGCACCCTCTTCGGTCTTTTTAAATGCCCTTACAAAACATGCTGATGCACATGCAGGCTCCAAGCAGTGGTTGCACTGTTTTTTTACAAAAACATTCCCTTTTTCATCTGGTTTGTCAAACTTGTTCACCACCGTATAAGCATCGGGGGTTGTTCTTCTGTTTTTTTCCAGCACGGATTTATCCGTGAACGGCTGATCCGGGGGCGCCAGTTCGTTTACCTTGTTGCAGGCGGCCTCACACTCGCGGCATCCCACACACAGCGTCGTATCATGCAACACCCCCGCGCTGTCAGGATACCCCGTAAAATGTTTTGTTGAAGCAGCCTTTGCCGAAGTGCCTAAAGCCGTCCCCACACCTGCTGCGCTCAACCATCCCAGAAATTTTCTTCGTGATATGGACATAGTAAACCTCAAATTTGGAAATCGGAAATCGGAAACCCGCTTCAAGTTTCAAGCTTCCAGTTTCAAAATCCTCAACTCCTCTCCTTGTGACAATCAGTACATCCCACAGGCTTTTCAAGTTCCATTTCCGCATGACATCCCATGCACTGCCTGTGATATGCCCCCAGTATTCCCGGTCTGAACGGATTCTTTTCATCAAATGGTTTGCCATGACAGTTTCCGCAACGGGGAGGCTTCTTTGCCGTCGGGCTGTTATGATGACATCCCTGGCAGAGCGTACCTTCTTCACCATGAAAATAATTCGCTAACTTATTATCCTTGATATTTTTCACAAGCGTGTGAACGATTTTCCGATGAGGAAATTCAACCGCCTGGTATTTCTTTACCATCTGTTTGATCACAACCTTTTCCGGTATATCCTCATCCGTATATGTGCCGGTTACAGCTTTCCTTGCCTGGAGCATGGAGGACGCGGCTGCCGCCATTTTCTCATCAGGCAGTTGTTTGCCCGACTCCGGCATATTCATGCCTTTGGGAGGCGTCATGTGGCAGGTAAAGCAGGACGCTGATTCCAGTCTCCGGGTCTTTTCCATAAACACATGGCAGCCTGCACAGTTTTTCTCCTTCTGCAGGTTGGTGTGACACCCGACGCAACTCCTGTCCACATTCAACTGGTGCATGGACTGCTCAGTTTCAACACCTTTTCCCTCTTTTGTTTCTTCCAGCTTGTGACACTGGTTACACGCCTTCATTGTTTCATGATGACATACGCGGCAGGTATCGTTATATTCCTCATGGGCCTTGTGGTCAAAAGGAACCGGGTTCATCCTGCCCGGAAGCTCATTCTCCGTTGCGGTTCTGATCAGGACAAGGTCTGGCTGCTTCCGTTCCATCCTGGGAACAACATCAAGCTTTGCAATGGTCTCCTGCTTCCCGGGATCATGGCATCCGCTGCATTTTACAGGGCCTGCTGTCTTTTTCTGGGCAATGACCTTTTTATGGCAGTCAATACAGGAAAGATGGGAGGCGAGTTTCATGGAAATCCGATTTTCCCGGGTTTCCTTTTTATGACAGGAACGGCATGAATCTTCCTTTTCTTTCACATGGATCAGCTTCTTTGTTTTTTCATCAAATTCATGATGACACCGTTCACATTTTTTTTCCTGGGCTTTTGAATGACGGAAGTGGAGTGATTTGTCAAACCCCATAGGCTGTGCCGAAGATGTGACCGTATCTTCGTTGTGACACCCCCCGCAGACCACGGGGCCGCTCTTTTCACCGTCAGCAGACATATTGGTGTGGCAGTCAATGCAATGTGTATGATAGATATCCATCACATCCTGCCTGCCTGCATCCTGAAGCCGTTTGAATTTGGGGGACATGCGGTCCATACCTTCAACCGCTGCTTTCAGCGTGTCGGGTATGATTTCATAATTCTTCCCGGACAGATGACATGTCGAACAATCTTTATTTTTCTTTTCCAAGGCATCTGTATGCAAGTCATGAAGAAATACAACTTCGGGCCTTTCAAGCTCCCCGAAAATCTTCATGGTATCAATTGTTACAACATCCGCCCTCATCCCGTCCCCGGACAGTTTCTCAATTCCCTGCGCTCCGATGCCATAAACTGCAATAATG
>JAUCGG010000385.1 GCA_030378015.1 Desulfococcaceae bacterium HSG8 | reverse complement strand
AGTTTCCGGATAAGGTTTACGGGATTCTTTATATTTATTAAGTTTCATCACATCCTTGACAAGTGTAAGACAGGGCGGCTTGTCATGAGGCGGCAAAAAGATATTACCCGATAATTGAAATTCGTCACCCGCTTTATACAGAGGACATGTGCCCTCTTGAATAATTTCAAAAATCGGAGAAATTTCGGGGATACATACCTGGGGATAAACTATGAATGTGTTCCCGCACTTCGAACAAAGCACCTGTGAGCCTTTCGGTTTGATAAGACTCGGATCGACTTTGAAAACAATCCGGCACTTTTCACATTTTACATTCATAGGGTTTCAGTCCGTTGTCAGTCTTCAGTCTTCAGTCTTCAGTCTTCAGTCTTCAGTCGGCAGTCTTCAGTCTTCGGTCTTCAGTCTTCAGTCTTCGGTCTTCAGTCGTAAATCATAAATCGTAAATCGTAAATCGTAAATCGTAAATCAATTAAATCAATTAAACATTAAAACGGAAATTTATAATATCCCCGTCCTGAACCTGGTATGTTTTGCCTTCAAGCCTTACAGTTCCTCTCTTTCTTGCTTCCGAATAAGTATTGGCTTCCATCAGATCATTATAGGAAAGAACCTCTGCCCGGATGAATCCTTTTTTTATATCTGAATGAATGGCCCCGGCAGCATCAAGGGCGGGTGTTTCTTTTTTTATGGTCCACGCTCTGACTTCATCCTCTCCCACGGTAAAAAAAGATATCAGGCCAAGGAGTTCATAAGACTGTCCGATGACCCTGTCCGTAGCAGACGCGCTGATGTTAAACTCTGCAAGGAAGTCTTCTGCCTCTTCATCAGACATCTGTGCAAGCTCCTGTTCAAGTTTGCCTCGTATAAGCATGCAATTTTCCCAGGAATCCGCATCAGGCAAATGATCATCATCATCTTCATTATTGAACAGTACCAGCATCGGCTTGGCAGATAAAAAAGCATATCCTCTTAAAAGACGGGCAGATGCAAGTTCAGGAAATTTTCTCAGGGGAACCTCGCTTTCAAGATGTTTCAGACATTCATTCAAAAGAGAAATTTCTTCCTGTTCAACGGTTTTTCCCCGCTTTTTATCCGATTCGAGACGTTCCAGGCGTTTTTCAACCACTACAAGGTCTGCGAGAACCAGTTCCTGGTCAAGCGCGAGAAAATCCTTGTAAGGTTCCGGGGACTCAAAGCCATATCCGCCGAAATTTCTGACCACATGAATCAATGCATCACAATCTCTTACGGGAGTCCAGACATTCTGATCTGTTTTTTCTTTATGGACCGGCATACCCGGAAGAAAGTATTCAACCTGCGCATAAATTGTTTTCCTGGGTTTATACATATCACTCAGGATATCTACGCGGGAGTCCGGTACACGTATGGTACCGATACGGTCTTCGCTCTTATGTCCTGCATCGGAAATGTTCCGGGTCATGGCTTCAAATACTGTTTTTTTTCCTGATCCGGTAAGGCCCGTAATTCCGAGCTTCATTATATAACCTCCTGTTCAGTTGTCAGTTGAGTTGTTCATTAAAGCTGGTAACAAATAACTGTAACTTTCCAAAAAACCTGATCTT
>JAUCGG010000102.1 GCA_030378015.1 Desulfococcaceae bacterium HSG8 | reverse complement strand
GGGTGAGTATTCCGGATCATTCAGTCCCTCCGGGACTGAAAAAAACGGGGGATATCCGCCCCGGCAATAAATTGCCGGGCTATTTTCAGTCGTCCCTCCGGGACTCCCCCAAGTTGTAAATGCGCCCCCTCCGGGACTCCCGCAGGCTGCGGGGGCCTGTCCGGCAATGAATTGCCGGGCTGTTTTCAGATGTCCCTCCGGGACAGAAAAGTGTGCCCTCCCCGAAATTCGTTATAATCAGGAAATAAAATACCCGGAAATGTAGGGTGGGTGAAGCGAAGCGGAACCCACCGTTTCCTGCTCATCATATTGTCTGATAAGCAAAAAAGACCTCGGAATAGAAAAGCCTGAGCATCTGAAAGGAAAAAAGAGTAGTACACCACTTTTTAAGTTCGTCCCCCCCTTTTTTAAAGGGGGCCGGGGGGATTTTATGTTACTAAAAAAGGGTGTTGCGGCAGAAATCCCCCTGCCCTTTAAGAAAGGGGGGAGGAATTTACAAGTTGATGTAGTAGGGATCAAGATGCCGGTTTCAATATTAATGACAAAAATCGTCTTGGCGGGATGGGAACAATCATTCAAAGACCCGGATATTCCGTCATGAATCGCACGAACTTTCCGAAAAAATTCCCGGGATTTAAGGAAAAAACATCTTTTTATTTTTTATAAAAAAATTCTTGTAGTTATAACAAAAATATTATTTAAAAAGGAGAGTCTTATGAAAAATGTAAGAATGATGATGTGTATGCTTATCGTGCTGTGTTCGGGGCAGTGCTTTGCCAAAGAGCCGCTTCAATCCGTCACGATCCGACTGAACTGGATACCGAATGTGCAGTTTGCAGGGGTACTTGTTGCCAAAGAGCGTGGATGGTATGAGGAAGCAGGTATTGATCTCACCGTGAAAGGGTGGGAGGAAGGAAACGTATCAACTGACGAAGTCGCGGCCGGGAAAGCTCAGATCGGTGTGGCCGAAGGTGATGCGTTAATAAAATCCAGAGCCGCTGGAAATAATCTGAAAGCAATTGCAACCGCATTCCAAAAACCCGCATTTTGTTTAATGAGCAAGAAGGAACGGGGGATAGAGAAGCCTGAACAACTGGCCGGAAAAAGAATCGGGTTCAGCAGTCATGAATCTCTTATTATGATAAAGCTTGTTATGGCAGGCGTAGGACTTAAAGATGAAGATATTACCACAGTTCAGGTAGGGTGGAAGCTTGATTCTCTCATTAATGACAAGATTGATGCGCGTGAAGCGTTTATGAATGAAGAGCCTCTGGCTATGAGGGAAAAGGGCTATGAAGTTAATATCATACCTGCATTCAAATACGGATACGATTTTTACAGTTCGGCTTACTTTGTGACAGAAACGACGCTTCAGAAGCATTCGGAAATTGTTCGGAAATTTTTGGATGCAACGCTGCGGGGGTGGAAAGAGGCATTTAAAGACCCGGCCGCAACTGTAAAACTGGTCGTGGAAAAATATTATCCCAAAGGCTCGGTCAGCCAGCAGACAGAATCCCTGAAAGTGTTCAAGTTCTTGGCGAGAGTGGGCGAAGGCAGAAAATATCTCGGATGGATGGAAGAGCAATACTGGGCAAAGGGAATTGACATCCTGCACAAATTCAAGCAGATTGACAGTAAAATTCCTGCTAAAGATGTGTTTACATTGGAATTTCTGGAAAGTATTTATTTTGGGAAGAAGAAATAAATCCGGCAAATAAGGAGATGAAAAAAGACCTCCGAGGTTTTCGAATTATCGCCCGAAGAAGACGCGCGGATTTCCGAAACCTCGGAGGTCTGGGCAACTCTGAATCGGCCCGGAAAAGACCTCCGAGGTTTTCGAATTTCGTCCGAAGAAGACGCGCGGGTTTCCGAAACCTCGGAGGTCTGGGCAACTCTGATTCGGCCCGGAAAAGACCTCCGAGGTTTTCGAATTATCGCCCGAAGAAGACGCGCGGATTTACGAAACCTCGGAGGTCTGGGCTACTCTGAATCGGCCCGGAAAAGACCTCCGAGGTTTTCGAATTTCGCCCGAAGAAGACGCGCGGGTTTTCCGAAACCTCGGAGGTCTGGGCAACTCTGAATCTGCCCGGAAAAGACCTCCGATGTTTTCGAATTATCGCCCGAAGAAGACGCGCGGGTTTTCCGAAACCTCGGAGGTCTGGGCAACTCTGAATCTGCCCCGGAAAAGACCTCCGAGGTTTTTGAATTTCGCCCGAAGAAGACGCGCGGGTTTTCCAAACCTCGGAGGTCTGGGCTACTCTGAATCTGCCCGGAAAAGACCTCCGAGGTTTTCGAATTATCGCCTGAAGAAGACGCGCGGGTTTTCCGAAACCTCGGAGGTCTGGGCTACTCTGAATCTGCCCGGAAAAGACCTCCGAGGTTTTCGAATTATCGCCCGAAGAAGACGTGCGGGTTTTCGAAACCTCGGAGGTCTGGGCAACTCTGAATCTGCCCGGAAAAGACCTCCGAGGTTTTCGAATTATTGCTCGAAGAAGACGCGCGGGTTTTCCAAACCTCGGAGGTCTGGGCAACTCTGAATCGGCCCGGAAAAGACCTCCGAGGTTTTCGAATTTCGCCCGAAGAAGACGTGCGGGTTTCCCAAACCTTGTAAATCGTAAATCACAAATTGATTGCAATTCAGACCATAATTTGCTTTAAATGAAACATGCAGAGACTTCTGAAGTCTTTATCGTAAATAATTATAAGCAGATCGGAACATTTTGCAGACCTGCGAGGTTTTCAAAACTTCGCAGGTCTTCCGATATGCTGATTACCATGAAGGAGGTTATGTAATGCAGAGAATAATTGTCAGCACTGATAAAGCACCCGGGGCCATCGGCCCTTATTCCCAGGCAGTAAAAACAGACAATATGGTTTTTGTTTCCGGGCAGATCGCCATAGATCCGGCATCAGGGGAACTGATAACCGATGACATCAGGAAAGAAACCCGGCAGGTCATGACAAATCTTAAAGAGGTACTTCTTGAAGCAGGAAGCAGCATGAATCATATTGTTAAAGTAACTTTATTTATAAAGGATATGGATCAGTTTTCCGTGATAAACGAGGTTTACGGGGAATTTTTTCAGGAGCAGCCGCCGGCCCGTGCCTGCGTGGAAGTATCGGCCCTGCCAAAAGGGGCAAATGTTGAAGCTGAGGCGATTGCACTTCTGGGCGGATAGAAGTATGGTGATTTTCAACAATGAAGTTTGTAGTTCCGCCTTCAGGCGGCATGATACCGCCTAAAGGCGGAACTGCAAACCGGTATTCTTTTCCGGAAATCAACTATAGAAGATATCCGATTGACTTTGTTTTAGTTTCTATATATAAATATGAACTTGTCAAAAGGCTCTTCGGAGTGAAAAGTTTTGTTTTGCCTAGCCGGAGTTCAGCAAATTAAAATTTTGCAGGCATTTTTATTTTTTATAAAAGCTGAAAAGCAGTACACTTTTTCCGGTTGTAGAACAATTTTCCAAATTGTTTTAAACAATTTGAAAAATTGTTCTGCATTCAGCAGATCGAAAAGTTTCCGGTAAACCCCGTTAAACAGCGGATTCCGGGTTAAAATTAAAAAGCATCCGTTTTTTAATTTTCCCCGGAATGACGATTTAACGTACTGTCATTCCGGGGAAAATCGGAAAACGGATGTTTTCCGGTTTTAACCCGGAATCCACTGTTTGCAGAAGTTTTCGATCTACTACACCACTTTGGAAGTCCGTGACCCTTATGAATGACTCTGACCGGTTATGTAAAATCAGCCTGTCAGGGTCACGTATTTACAAAGTGCTGTACTACTACACCACTTTTTAAGTTCGTCCCCCCCTTTTTTAAAGGGGGCAGGGGGGGATTTTACGTTGCTAAAAAAAGGTGTTACGGCAGAAATCCCCCCCGGCCCCCCTTTAAAAAAGGGGGGAGGAATTTACGAATCGGTGTACTACTGACATTAAATTGTAAAAGGATGCCGTTTTGCACTCCGAAATAAAAAATCAAAATCAGCATGTAAAGCAATCAGATATGAAAAAGAAAGATCGGAATCATTTTAATCTGCTCTGCGATATCGGTGATCTTGCAGTTTTACTAGCGGAAAGCTCGGATATTGATACGTTCCTTAACAGGACCGTGGATATGGTTGCCCGCTACCTTAATGCACAGGTATGTTCTATTTATCTGTATGAAGAAAGATCAAAAACACTTGTTTTAAAGGCCACTGTCGGCCTGAATCCCGGGGCAGTCGGTAAGATACGGATGAAAATAGGCGAAGGACTCGTGGGAACGAATTTCGAAAGACAGCGGCCCATGCGGGAAGCGTCCGCCAGTCTCAATTCGAAATTCAAATATTTTAAAGAAGCAGACGAAGACCGGTTTGAATCTTTCCTGTCTGTCCCGATACAGAGAGGCTCCCGGAAAATCGGTATCCTAGTTGTCCAACATGAAAACCAGGGCTATTTTAATGAAATTGATGTTGTAATATTAAGGGCATTGTCTGCCCAGCTTGCAGGTACCATCGAAAGCGCCCGTGTGATTAAAGACCTTCGTCAGACGAAAGTCAGGCAGCCAGAAACGCCGTCACCGAATATCTTTGAAGATTTACAGTTTGTCAAGGGTGAATCCGCGTCCGGGGGGTATGCATTTGCGCCTTCGACAATATTTAAAAGAAGTCACGGTACGCTGCTTTTCATGGATCCTGATGATACTGACCGCGCCTACTCCCTGAAAGATTTTCAAAAAGCAGTCCAGAAAACGTCAGATCAGTTGATAGAGTTCCAGACCCGCCTTGCCGAGCAGTTGCTTGAAAGTGCATCCCTGATATTTGATGCCCATTTCATGATTCTGAAAGATGCCCAGTTCATCAATAAAATTGTCCAGCATATCATGAATGGCATATCGCCGCCCAAAGCAGTAAAAGAAGTGGCCAGGCATTATATCGAAATATTCTCTGCAAGCTCGAATGCCTATATCCGGGAAAAGGTCAACGATGTGGAAGACTTGGCAGGCCGTATCCTCAAAAACCTCTATAACTGGTCTGTGGAAGAAGGAGAGGAGGTATGGGAGGGCAGGATTGTCGTAGCAAAAGAGTTATATCCTTCGGAAGTACTGAAACTGGCGTCCGAAGATGTGAAAGGAATTATCCTTGTCAGCGGCGGCGTTACTTCCCATGTTTCGATCCTTTCACGATCTCTGAAAATTCCGCTGATTATCGCAAACCGGCCAGAGCTGCTGAATCTGCCGGAAGGAACCGTCGTATTGCTGGATGCTGAGATCGGGAATATTTATGTGTGCCCCACAGAGCAGATTATCAGACAGTTCGAAAACCGTAAAAAAACAGAACGGACAACAGATTCCATGAAGGAGGCGATGTCCCCGGTAACGCGAACCAGGGACGGGGTACGGGTGCATCTCCTAGCAAATATCAACCTTCTCAGCGAACTCGCTATTGCCCGTGACCTGAAATCAGAGGGAATCGGGCTTTACCGAACAGAGTTCCCGTTTCTCATCCGCTCCACATTTCCTTCTGAAGAAGAGCAATACCTGGTTTACAAACGTCTGTTTGACGAAATGGCAGGGCAGGAAATCTCGATCCGCACCCTGGACATCGGCGGGGATAAGATGCTTGCTTATTCAGCTCCTACATCCGGCACAAATCCGGAACTCGGGCTCCGTTCTATCCGTTTTTCCCTGCACCGGAAAGATATTTTTGGGCAGCAGATTCGGGCAATCCTGAGGGCCGCGGCAGATTCGGAAAATATTCGGATCATGTTTCCGATGATTTCGTCCCTGGATGAATTCCTGGAAGCAAAACAGTCCGTGCTGGATTGCATTGTATCCCTCGAAAGCGAATATATACCGCATCATCATGATCCTGCCATCGGAATGATGCTCGAACTGCCATCGGTAATGGGAATTATTCGCGAGCTTGCGCGAGAGGCAGATTTTTTCTCCATCGGAACCAATGATTTTGTGCAGTACATGATCGGGGTGGATCGGACAAATGAGAAAGTTGCGGATTATTATTGCCCTCATCATCCCTCTGTTTTAAGAGGACTTGCACATATTGTCGAAGCAGTTACAGATGAGAAAAAGGATATTGTCATATGCGGTGAGATGGCGCATGAATCAGAATACATCCCTTTTCTACTCGGCATCGGAATCCGTAAGTTCAGTGTTGATCCCCAGTTTTTACCCCGCTTACAGGAAAGGATCACTAACCTGAGCCTGTCTGATGCCATGGAGCACACCCGGAAGCTTCTCTCGGAATTTACGATAAAAGGCACCCGTGAAGTTCTGCGTCGTCAGATGATTTCCGATAAGATCGGGGTCTCCCTTGACGGAGAAGATCCCGGCTGACATGGACATTTTCCAATAATATTTGTCTGCAGCGCGAAGTTAAGGAGTGCAAAGCTTGCTTTGTGCAACTTTTTTTAACCGAAGAGAACACAGACATATAATGCCACAAAGACACGAAGGCACAAAGACACACAAAGAACCTTCGTGAGACTTCGTGCCTTTGTGCCTTCGTGGCATTATAATAAGTTGCACATCGCGTGATATTACCCGCTGTTCATTCTCTTGTGGCACATACAAAGCAAGCTTTGCACTCCGCAATGCAATTTTTATTGCATAATTAAACGGATCTAAGATGTATCCGAACCGCTTCGGGCAGATTGACACCTTTGGTGCTTGGGATTTGTCAATCCCAAGCGAGCATTTTGGGAGTATGAAAACGGACGGACATTATGAACCCTTGGAATGACTTCAGTGAAACATTGGCCGAGGAAGTGCTTTCTGATATGGCCGGAACTTTTTTCGGGGCCCGCAAGGAAGTGGAAAAAATGACGGAACTGTTTCAGGATTTTGTTGAAAAATTTCGGGCAAAACAGGCAGAAACAGATGTCAGGGCCGCATTCCTGAACTACCTGCTTTTGGACGAGAAATCAGCGCGCAGTTTTTATGAATCGCTGCGCGTTGATGCTGAGGAACTCCTCTCAGAAAGCAGGTTCCCGGACAATATGCCGGGGGATATCCCTTTTGCCTTCACAGCTAAAGGGGAATACATCGGGCTTGTCCTCCGGGAATATGATTCGCTGCAAAAGGCATGCCACGCGTATCTCAACGGGGAATCTGACGAGGATATCCTTGGCAGGGAGACAGAACCTGAACATGTTTATTATAATCTGCTTGTAACCATGTGCGATCTGATCAACGAAAAGATTCACAGTGTTAACAACGATATGTCTCCTTCCGGCGTACTTCAGTACGCCAGGAAACTTGTCCCGGGCACAAGGGATAAACAGCGTATTACCGGGGGAATTACTTATGGAGGAGACGAATGCGGCATTAATCAGCGACTTTCGTTTCAGCCAATTGATTTTGCCTCATTGCAGTTGAAAAAGTATCCGGAACTCCCCGGGATCAGTCAGGTAAATTCCCGGATCACATCCTTTTGTAAAAAACATTATGCTGAAAAAAAAGGTGATATAAAAGCACTGATTTTCGAGTTGAAAGAGAAATCCGTTTCTGAAACCCGTAGCTTTTAGGTGATTTCCAGCAATGATACGAACGAAGTTTGTAAAATTCCGCTTTTAGGCGGTACCATGCCGCCTAAAGGCGGAACTACAAACTTCGTTCGTATATCTTTTCCGGAGATCACCTTATTGTTTGGAAAAAGGACTGCAAAAGATCGCCGTGGGTTATCTGCGAATAAACTCCTTTTAATTTTTTAACTACCCGGCCAGAGGTCTTCCGGAATTTTAAGTAGCAAAAAAACATATTGACAGGATAAAAAGTTATGTATTAAATGTGTTTGCTTATAGCAATATTTTTGTTGCACGCCATAGACATTTAACATAATGTTTGTCCGAAGAACTTGTTCAGGAAGAAAAATGAAAAAAAGAAGGTACGATCAGTTCAACCCGAAGCGCAGAATTAAAAAGTTGGAAAATGCTGACTTGCGGCATTGCTCAAAGCTTGCTGAAGAAGTACAGTATGGCGGCAATCCTGAACATAAGAGGAATCCGGGAGATTTCGGGCTTAGGCCCCCGAGCGGTCCGAGGGCTGGAAAATCATTATGTGACACGGTCGGCATATTCTCCAGACAAGACGCACTGGAATGTCTCAGATCAGGTTTGTGCAAAGGACTGATAAGCGAGCGTTTTAATGGCAAGTGGCCCCGGAACATCTGGTCAGTAATAAAAACAGATGGCAAAAATGACATCCCGCTGGAAGCCCAGCTTGAGAATCGAGGGACAGGCACTTATCACGGCTATCCCATGCCCCAGTCTGACCCGCTGGCTGCTGAAATAGTCAGGCAATGGAATATGAAAGATGACTGAATTCAAGTTCACTTATGACTGGCGGGCTGCGGGGAATGATGCGCCGGAATTTTTCCACACCATGGCCGATCTTGCATTGCATGTAGGCAATGTAAACCTGATGAAGAATGAGGACATCTGGTCAAAAACAGTTCGGGATTCTGTCTTGTTGTCAGCCTATCCGCTCGCCATGTGGCTGGCATCTTCATGGTGGAAACTCAATTGGGAACCCCTTCCCGCTCATGGGGTTCGTCCTTCTGCAGATTGGCGAATGGCGCATGAACTGGGTGCGGCTGATCATGGTTTTGTATGGCCCCATATCATATTTGCGTCAGACTGCGAATTCATGCAGATATGGGCTGTACCGCTGAGTGACGATGATAATCAATCCGTCAGATATCTGAATGGTTTAGAGTCACCTGCTTTCATCACCTTAGCCGATTTTCAGCGTGTTGCGGAAGATTTCATCAACACTGTACTCAGCCGTCTCAATGCCCTATCTTGCCAAAGTACGGATTTATCGAATCTCTGGCAACTCATAAAGGAAGATAACGAGGATCAGGAAAGTGCCAGATACCGACGTCTCGAAGCTGAAATGGGCTATGATCCGGATGAGTGTCCGGAAGAACTGATGAACAACGCACTGGCTCTTGAGAAGAAAATGGGTGTTGCCGCGCTCTCCGAACTCGCCCCGGTCTATGGTAAATCAGCTATGCAGACATCACTCACCGCCATTGAAGAAATCGCTGACAGCCCCGGGATGGTCGGAGTGCCGGCGGCCAAACCCTGCGGAGCTTCAGCCGCCCAAGGTATGCCTTGGCAGCGTGCCATCTCGGCCGCGAGATCACTGCGCCAGACGATGAGCAACCCGCATGGAATGATAAACAACGCCAAGATATGTGAACTGATGGGCATCAGGGCATCACAATTTGAACAATGGTCACCTGTCAGACGCAGCTATGTTGCCATCGCCGTTCCAGAGTCCGGGAATCAGTTCAAGCTCATTCCGCGTAAAAAACATCCGGATGCCAAGCG
This sequence comes from Desulfococcaceae bacterium HSG8, assembly GCA_030378015.1. Classification (GTDB taxonomy): domain Bacteria; phylum Desulfobacterota; class Desulfobacteria; order Desulfobacterales; family 4be13; genus JAUCGG01. The sequence goes on along the minus strand of JAUCGG010000102.1, from coordinate 11,370 downwards.
ATTTGAGCTGGCACGACTATTAGGTGACTACCTCCTGACAGGGCACATAAATGAGCAATGGCTGGCCAGCACTGACCTCAGCACCTCAAGACAGAAATATCAGAGAGCATTCGCAGCAGAATTTCTTTGTCCGACTGAAGCTTTGCGAGAATTTTTGCAGGATGACTACTCCGAAGATGCTATTGAAGATGCTGCACAGCATTTCCAGGTAAGCCAGGCGACTATAGTTTTCCTGCTGGTCAATAATCGTCTGATTTCGTATTACACTGATACCAGGTTACCCTATCACTTTTCGGCGTGGCCGATCCTGTGAGACTGTTCAGATCGTTGATACTCAGGCAGATCACGGGAATTGAATACCAATATCACTATAGCCAGTTTTACCCCGTTGCACTGTTCTCCGTACGGTGCGGACAAAATCATGCAGCTATCGGTAAGACTGCAAATTTCATGGAAATTGCCATGAAGACCTACTACTGATAAAGGTTTCAGAAGAAAATCATAAAAACGTTACGTATTAAGTATTCAGAAAGAACTCCATGAACCTGACAGAGACATCGAGAAAAATTTTCAATGTAAATCCCGGGGAGGGCTTGGCAACCATATTATTATTCAGCCATTCCCTTTTAATCGGCATCACCCTGACTTTCATGGAAACAGCCTCATATACCCTGTTTCTCACAAACTTCGGCGTCAAAAACCTCCCCTACGCGTATATCATCACCGCACTGATTACAACATGTTTTGGATATATTCATACAAAACTTCAGACACGCGTGCCCTTTTCCAGTCTTCTCAGTGGCACACTCGGTGTGATACTGGGGACTATTATTGTTTTGTATATTACCACGCTTCTGACCAGTTCCAAATGGTTGTATATGGCGCTTTCCGTCAGTTATTATGCGCTGACGGTGCTTGCATATCTTGAATTCTGGGCTCTGACCGGGCGCATGTTCACGTTGCGCCAGGGAAAACGGCTTTACGGACTGATCGGCAACGGGGAAACCATCGGCGGGATTATCGCGGGGTTTTCCGGATCAGTGCTTATTAAAATGAATTTCGGCACCTTAAATCTTCTGCTTATATCAGCCTTCGGAATGCTGTGCTGCATGATTATCCTGTATTATATTACCCATAAATTTGAAGATCATCTTTCTGCCTCGGAAGAAGATGAGACAGAAGAGGAGGAAAGATCATTCCCCGAACTTTTCAAAGATACTTATTTGCGACTCGTCTTTATGGTATCTGCTTTTTCCGTCCTGGGCTACTATTTTTTAGACTATATTTTCTATGAGCAGGTGGAACTGGAATATCCGAAAGAAGATGAGATGGCTGCTTTCGTGTCCACGTTCCTGGGTTATCTCAGAATTCTTACGCTCCTGTTCAATTCCTTTTTATCCGGTAAATTAATCAGCGGATACGGTGTTAAAATCGGCACACTGGTGTTTCCCATCGCACTGGCCGGGTTGGCAGTTGTGGCGATTTCAGGCTTTTTTTTCGCGCCTGACGGGGTATTTTTCTGGCTGATTGTGGGTAAAAAAGTATTTGACGAAGTGGTCCGGTATCCTGTTGAAGAACCCACCATCCGAATTCTCTATCAGCCCCTTAGGAGAAGGCTGCGGCTGAGGGTACAGACCGTTGTGGAAACAATGGTTGAGCCGATTTCTAACGCGCTGGCGGGAGTGCTGATTGCGCTCATGACTCATCCGTTTTTTTCTTTTAAATCCATCCATCTGATTTATATCATGTTTGCCATCCTCGCCGGATGGATCGTTGCTTCATTTTATCTGCTCCGTGAGTATGCCGTTGTTCTGAATAAACGCCTGAAAAGGGGCGAGGGTATTGATGATATCGCAATAGACGGCGCGGCCGTTGCTGTCCTGATTGACAGGCTGAAAAGCCCGAAAGCCGGTGACGTGATTTATTCCCTGAGAATCCTGGAAGATATTGATCACGAAAAGCTCGAAACCTTTTTACTGAATCTGGCAGAGCATCCTGAAAGCCAGGTGCGCCAGCATGTCCTCAGGAGAATCGGGGTTCTTGGCATGAAAAACGCACTGGAAACAGTTAAAAAGCGGATTATCCTGGAAAAAGATCTTCAAGTCCTGGGTGTTGCCCTGCAAACCCTGTCCGCGCTTTCGGAGACCGAGGCATTTGAACGGGTTTTTGACTATCTCATACATGAAGAGGAGGAAGTCAGGAAAGGGGCCATGATCGCGCTGCTGCGCTACGGGGGGATTGACGGGGTTCTGGCTGCCGGGGCAAATCTGAACGCTCTGCTGGATTCTGATGAGCCTCAGCAGCGAAAACTTGCTGCCCAGGTTCTCGGTGAGGTCGGAATAGCGGGGTTTGCACGCCCTTTGCTGAGACTTTTGGAGGATAAGGATCTGGAAGTCCGCCGGGCAGCCATCGCTGCTTCCGGAAACCTTAAAAATGCAACCCTGCTGCCGCTCCTGCTGAAGAACTTCTCTGAGGCAGCCGTCAGGAAAGACGCTATTTCTGCTGTGGTTGCCTTCGGAGAATCAATATTGCCTGAACTGGAAAAAGAATTTGACAAAGAAGATCAGCCTCCCCAGGTAAGCATCCGTCTTATCCGTGCAATGGGGCGGATCGGAGGAGATCTGGCCATTGATACCCTTAAAAAGAAGATGGATTTTGCGGAAGTCGATATCCGCAAACATATCCTTAAAGCACTGGTCGGATGCAGGTACCGGGAACCGGACAAAGACTCGGTTAAAAATAAGATATGGCAGGAAATCGAGGATGCAGTGTGGGTTCTCTCCGCGCTGATAGACATTGGCGAAGAAAAAGATACCCGGCTTCTGTCAGGTGCCCTGGAAAGAGAAATCCAGAAAAACATCGAAAGAATTTTTCTGCTTATGGCTCTGATTTATCCTGCAAATGATATCCTGACAGCCCAGACAACTCTCCAGAGCAAATCCCCGGAAAAACGGGCCATAGCGTTTGAAGTGCTTGACGCCAGGATGACCGCGGATGTCAGGGATGCTGTGTTTCCTTTACTGAAAAACGAATTTACCCATGCCCAGTGTCTTGCCGCGCTCATAAAATTTCGCAAAGGAGGACCCACGAGCAGGCATGAAAGACTCAAGCAGATCCTCGGCCGTTCCCAGCAGTGGATATCTCCCTGGACCAAGGCCTGTTCATTGTTCACCATCGGAAAAATCAGAACTATGGAATTTTATGATACAGTTATCTCCAGTCTGCCTGATCCTGATCCCCTAGTAAGGGAGACCGCTGTATGGGCACTCGGATGCCTGAATCCCAATGACTTGGCAGAACGCCTGTCACCGCTGACAAAGGACAGATCCGACCGGGTTGCCGAATATACCAGGTTTACCATTAATTCAGTGGGCTTCGCCAGTATTCCAATGGGCAGGGGCTATCTGACACGCTCGGGCCGATATACGGCAGAGCTTTTCATCAACATTCTACAGGATGAAAGAGAACGCCGCGCACGCCGGTGCCGTGCCGCGAACATACTGTCCCGGTTCAGGGGAACTATTGCCAAGAGCGGTCTGATCGGCGCGCTTGACGTACAGGACAAGATCGTCCGCACCGCTGCACTGGACGCACTGGTAAAAGGCCACTTCGATATCGAGGAAAATGAACGGGACAGCCTCCTGAAATTGCTTGAGAGAGAAGTCAGTGATGCCAGAACCGTGCTTTCAAGCATAGTCACCCTGTTGCGGGAAAAACATGCCGAGCGTCTGATCCAGGCCCTGAACCAGGAAATCAACAGCAACAGGAAGCGGGCCCTTTCCATCCTGATGCTGCTGAGTGATAAAAAAGATATCCTGACCACCATTTCTTACTGGTATATTCACCAGGAGGAAAAAGCAGTTCCCCAGGATGTTTCGGACAAGCTCAGAACCCTGCTGCTGCAAATCAGTGATGAGAAACTTCGGAAACACGTTTTCACGCTTTTTCACCAGTTCAGGAATGCTGATGACATACTGGAAAAAATAGGTAAGGTGAAATACAGCACACGGGAAAGCATTGAAGAGAATCTGAAACAGATTGCCTTTGGTTCTTCTGTTTTCTCGTTGTCGTGGTCACGGATCTGTGCATTGGAGATGATTGTAAAGCTGGATATTCCCGGGTGTGTGCCCCATATTATACAAAAGGTGGAGGACGCGGATGATATTGTACGCGCAACGTCTGCATGGGCATTATTCAAACTGGCTCCTGATATTTATGAAAGATATGCTGTAATATTAAAGAATGATTCCAGCCCCCTGGTTTCGAAAACCGCCAGGCAGTTAGAAGCTGAAATGGAAAAGGCCGTCAGTGATCCGTCGTCACTTGTCAGTGACAGGGAACTGGCAATGGAAAACTGACAGAAAGGGTAAGATGGTATGCTGCTCAATATTGAAAAAGTGATGATTCTGAAAGATACCGATATATTTTCGCAGACGCCTGAAGAGGATCTGATCGAAGTTGCTTCGATTGTCGAAGAAGTCGAGGTTAAAAAGGGGGAAGATGTTTTTATAAAAGGGGATATCGGCACCTCCATGTTCATTATTGTCGAAGGGGAGGTGCGCGTTCATGATCCTGAAACTGGCAAAGAATTCGCAGTCCTAGGAGAAAAAACAGTTTTCGGAGAACTCGCGGCCCTTGATCCCGAACCCCGCATGGCAACCATTACAGCTCTCCAGGATACACAGCTTTTCCGTCTGGATCAGGGGCCCCTGTATGACCTTATGTCGGAACATATCGAAGTGGTTCGGGGGATTACCCGGGTGCTGTGCCAGCGGCTGCGCAAAAAATCCTCATAGCCGGCAGGTCAGAGAAATTCCACCCTGCATCAGAAAAGGAGTGCAAAAACGGAGATGTCAGGCGAATTTTTTGCATCTCGGAGAAATATTCGGCGAGTTTTTCATGTTCAGGAAATTTATTATGAATAGTCCGGGTTAAAAAGGGCTTCTCAGGAGGCCCCTTTTATCACTGGCTGTTTGAGACGACTTGTAAAATATGAATATATTCATACCCTGCCGCTTCCACCGGCCAGGGCCGCAAGCTCCCCGATAAAAAATCTCATCTGTTCTGCCTGAGCCTTCATCTCCTGGGAGGATGCAGCGAATTCTTCCGCATTGGCAGCGTTTTGCCGGGTTATCCCTTCAATGTCTCCCACAGACTTGTTTATCAGCCCGATTTTCCAAGCCTGTTCGCCGGAACTGGCAGCGATCCCTGCCACCAGTTCCTTGACTCTGAGTGCGTTTGCGGCAGCTTCGGAAAAAGTCTGGTTTGTGGCAGTGACAAGGTCTGAGCCGTCTCCGATTTTCAACACTGTCTTTTCAATAAGCTCTGCTGTGCTCCTGGCTGCTCCTGCCGATTTCATGGCAAGACTCCTCACTTCTTCCGCGACAACGGCAAATCCGGCTCCGGCATCCCCGGCACGGGCCGCCTCCACAGCCGCATTCAAAGCAAGGAGATTGGTCTGGAAAGCAATCTCATCTATTGTTTTTATTATCCCGGAGATATTTTTGCTCAGTTCTGAGATCTCCTTCATCGAGCCTGTCAGTTCCGCCATTGAGGTATTCACCTTATCAATGAGCTGATTTGTCTGTTTTTCCAACTGATCTGCCTGATTCGCATTTTTTGCATTCAGTTCGGATGCAGAGGAGACTTCCTCAAGGGATGAAAAGGTTTCCTCCGTGGATGCGGCCTGGTCCGACGATCCCTGTGACAGGGACTGGCTGGCTGAAGATACCTGATCGGAAGCAGACAATAACTCCTTGTGGCTCCGGGCAAGTCCTTCAATAATCCGACCCAGCGGGCGTACCATCCTGAAAACAGAAAAAGTGATTACCAGCAGCACCGCGAGAATCACTACTGACAGGGCTGTGATAATCTTTTTGGATAAATGCATCCTGGTTTCAATGCGTTTCTGAATGGTGTCGGTCTTTTGTATGATCTGCGTATCCCTGTCTTTCATGGCCGCGGATACCTTTGCCTGGGAATCATCCAGTTCACCGAGGAGTTGTTGAAATGCCGCTAATTCCTTCTGATATTCGGCAAGGCTTTCTTTATATTTCCGGATAATTCCTGTGACTGTTTTACCAAACTCGGCAATATCCGGTTCAGAGTCCGTCAGGGGCCGGAATCTCACCTCAAGCCTGTCCAACAGTGAAAATATCTCCTGTGCATCCCCGGACATATCTTCCCCTGTTGCTGTACGAAGATATTTTTGTGTCAGTCTGTGGGAAAGGATAGTTATCCTGAGGAGTTTTGCCCTGTACCATGGAACATCAAGACTTATCCGTTCCAGCTCAGAAGTCTCTCCGCCCTGCATCATGACGAGAACCGCTGTTTTTTCAATTACACCCTTTAAAGTGTTCAATCCTGTATCAAGTTCGTCAGCAAACGATTCTGATTCCCGGAACCTCTTGCGGACAATACCAGCCTGTCCGAGAAGGGATTGAAGATTTTTGGTGAATTTTTGCAGGGCGTCTCCCAAATGTGTGCCTGAGTTCTGTGTGACAAGTGCCTCTGACTCAGCGACAATATTTTTCCCTACGGTCTCCAGCAGGTCTTCATGAGCAAGGAACCTGCTTACCAGGTCGGAAGCCATTGATGATATACGGGTGAGTTTTCTCCCTGTTTCCGCATTCACGACTACCTGGCTGACATCTTTTTTCACAACCCCTGAGATAAAGGTTTCTGTGGTGTCAAATGAGATGAAGACAACGGCAATGAGGCCGGTGAATATCACCAGTATCAGTGAATTTGTCGCAAACAGTTTTGCACCGATGGACCAGCGGGAAAATATTTTCATGTGTGACTTCCTTTCAACTTTCAAGTGAAAAATGGAAAATGTTCCAATTCCCCAGGATTCCCAGGAAACCCGGGCTTTTTCTGACTTGTAGAACAATTTTGCAAATTGTTTCAAACGATTTGCAAAATCGTTCTACAGTAAAGCAAAGTGTAAACTGACAAATGAAGGATGCCTCATTTCCCCGGGGATTCTGCCTTCAGAAATTCCGATGTGAACACATCCTCCGCAGGGATTTTCCTGTCAATCTGCTTAAATTTATACAGGATATCAATTCCTTTCTGCCAGAACGGTCTTTCCATGTATCCGATAAGACTCTCTCCTACTCCTATTGTTGCCAGGAATTTGAACACTTTCAGGGATTCTGTCTGCTGACTGACCGAGCCTTTGGGATAATATTTTTCCACGATCAGTTTTGCGGTTGCGGCCGGGTCTTTAAACGCCTCTTTCCATCCCCGCAATGTTGCGTCCAGAAATTTCCGGATCATGTCCGGCTGCTTCTGAATCATTGTATCTGTCACAAAATAAACCTCGCTGTAAAAATCGTAACCGTGTTTGAACGCGGGAATTAAGTTAGTCTCATATCCCTTTTCTTTCATGGCCAGCGGTTCACTGTTCATGTAGCCCGGACATACATCTATCAAATCATCAATCAGAGGTTGAATATCCCATCCCATCTTAACAGGTATAATCTCGTTGTATGCCAGCCCTGCATTTGCCAAGACAATTTTTATCATCATGATGGAAGATGATGTCTTAGTCCCGATTTTTTTCCCTTTCAGTTGTGCGGGAGTTTCAATTTCCCGCTTTTTTTTGCTTATCAGACAAAATGGCGATTTCTGGAACTGAACCGCAATTGCCCTGATCTTTTTCCCCTTTGATCGGGCTGCTATTATACCCGCACCGTTAGACACGCCGATCTGAGCCTTTCCGGCAATGACTTCTTCAATCAGAGATATATCTGACTTCCACCCTCTGATCGTCAGGTCAATCCCGGCTTCTTCATACCAACCCCGCTCCTTTGCCAGCAGGACCCCGGCAAACTCGACATTTGTCACCCAGTTCAGTTGGATCGTCACAGGCTGAGGCGGCTCTTTGGCAAAACCCTGTCCCGAACACAGCGCCACGATGAGCAGACACATCATCATCCTTACACATACATTTTTCATAATACCCTCCTTATTTTTTGTCGAACTTATTCCTTCTTCCCAAAATAAACACTTTCCAAGAACTTCAGAGTGAATACATCAGTAGCATCAGCAGCAGGAATTTTTTTGTCAATCTGCTTAAATTTGTGCAGGATGTCAATTCCTTTTGCCCAGTATTCCTCTTCCATCCATCCGGGAAACTGCCTGCCTTCTCCCAGTGTAGCCAAAAATCTGAACACTTTCAGGGATTCTGTCTGCTGGCTGACCGAATCCCTTGGGATAATATTTTTCCATGACCAGTTTTGCAGTTGCCGCCGGGTCTCTGAACACTTCTTCCCATCCCCGCAGTGTTGCGTCCGGAAATTTCTGAATGAAGTTTGGTGCAAATACCGGCATCGTGAACGGCATTTTGTACCATCTACACAACAGTCAGCTTACAGCCAAGGGCCTTTGTCACCTTGCTGATCGTGGAAAACTTCGGGTTGGCGTTTTCAGCAAGAGACCTGTACAGGGTTGCGCGACTGATGCCGGCTTTTTCAGCCACCTCGGTCATGCCTTCAGCCTTGGCGGCAGTATTCAGAGCATGAATGAAGTCGGATTCGTCACCGGTAGCGGCAACTTCCTGAAGAAAACCACGAATTTCCTCAGGGGTGTTCAGGTGTTCGGCTATGTTGAAAGGTTTTGTTTCAAGGCTCATAAGTCAGTCCTCCAGTTCATTCAGAAGCGCATAGGCTCTTTCAATGTCTTTGGATTGCGCTGATTTGTCCCCGCCCAGCAGGAAGACCACTCTGCTCTTCTGAACGGTGTAGTAAATTCGCAAGCCGCCGCCAAAGAAAAATTGCAATTCAAACAGGTTGGTGCTGATTTGTTTAAAATCTCCGAAATTGCCGTTTGCGACTCGGTCAAGCCGAGCCAGGACCTTTATTTTTACTGAAGAGTCTTTCAACCGGGCAAACCATTTATCGTACTGTTTTGTACTCCGGAGTTTGTATTTCATATACCTGAATTTTTTAATATCGTATTATCAAACAGTTATGGAAAATGGTCAGGTCGGGCTTCCACTATTCATATAGTCGTTGCCACGCTGCTACAGTTATTTCTTCTTCCCAAAATAAATATCTTCCAGAAACTTCATGGTGAACACATCATCAGCCGGAATTTTCCTGTCAGTCTGCCCGAATTTATGCAGGATGTCAATTCCCTTTGCCCAGTATTCCTTTTCCATCCATCCGAGGTATTTTCTGCCTTCGCCCAGTCTCGCCAGAAATTTGAGTACTTTCAGGGATTCCGTCTGCTGGCTGACCGAGCCTTCGGGAAAATACTTTTCCACGACCAGTTTTGCAGTTGCGACCGGGTCTTTGAACGCCTCTTTCCATCCCCGCAATGTAGCGTCCAGAAATTTTTGAATCAGGTCCGGCTGCTTCTGAATCATTGTATCAGTCACAAAATAAACCCCGCTGTAAAAATCGTAGCCGTATTTGAATGCGGGAATGACATTGATCTCATATCCTTTTTCTTTCATGGTCATCGGTTCGTCATTCATGTAACCCGGATATACATCTATCCTGTCATCAAGCAATGACTGAACATCCCATCCCACCTCGACGGGGACAATGTCATCATATTTCAGTCCCACGTCAGCCAGGACAATTTTCATCGTTAAGATGGCGGATGGCTGGTGGATTCCCACTCTCTTTCCCCTGAGTTGTTCAGGTATTTTTATCCCCTGTTTTTTCTTGCTTATCAGACAAATCGGTGATTTCTGGAACTTCGTTGCAACAGCTCTGATCTTTCCTCCCTCTGATCTGTTTTTTATTATGCCCGCACCTTCAGCCACACCGATCTGAGCTTTCCCGGCCATGACTTCTTCAATCGGAGACATGTCTGGTTCCCATCCTCTGACCGCCAGATCAATCCCGGCTTCTTCATACCAACCCCGCTCCTTTGCCAGCAGAACCCCGGCAAACTCTACATTCGCCACCCAGAACAGTTGAATCGTAACTGGTTGAAGCGGTTCTTTGGCAATGCCCTGTCCTGAACACATCACCACGATGAGCAGACACATCATTTTTACCCATACATTTTTCATAATATAATACCTTTCCTCGCCATGATTTTCGTTTGGGCCAACTCGGCTCGGATTGACAAATCCGAGTCATGTAGCCGCCGGATTTGTCAAATCGCCAGACACATCATCCTTTTTACCCATACATTTTTCATAATACCTCCTTTTTTTGCCGAACTTATTCCTTTTTCCCAAAATAAACACTTTCCAAGAACTTCAGAGTGAACACATCAGCAGCAGGAATTTTTTTGTCAATCTGCTTAAATTTGTGCAGAATGTCAATTCCTTTTGCCCAGTATTCCTCTTCCATCCATCCGAGAAACTGCCTGCCTTCGCCCAGTCTGGCCAGAAATTTGAACACTTTCAGGGATTCCGTCTGCTGACTGACTGATCCTTTGGGATAGTATTTTTCTACCACAAGCTGTGCAGTTGCCGGCAGGTCTTTATAAGCTTCCCGCCAGCCATGCAGTGTCACATCCAAAAAATTCTGAATAAGCTTAGGCTGTCCCCGGATCATTGCCTCTGTCGTGATATAAGCTTTGCTGTAAAAATCGTAGCCATACTTGAATGCGGGAATATTTGTGACTTCATATCCCTTTGCTTTCATAATCAATGGATGATTGTTCATAAAACATGTGAATGCGACAATCTCGTCGTCAATCAGAAATCGGAGATCACCTCCTGTCCGGACAGTGATAATGTCATCAAAGTGAAGTCCCTCGTTTGCCAGTACGATTTTTGTCATTAATATTGTTTTCGGGGTGGTGACCCCGATTTTTTTTCCCTTCAAATCTTCAGGCGTCTTTATCCTTTTTTCTTTTTTGCTCAACAAGCACAAAGGCGATTTCTGGAACTGAACTGCGATAGCTTTAAGCGGTGTCCCCTCGGCTCTGGCTTTTATCAGCAGGGCGCCTGCTGCCACACCGATCTGAGCCTTCCCGGCCACGACTTCCTTATCCGGTGAAATCCCTTTTTTCCATTCTCTGATCGTCAGATCAATTCCTTTTTCTTCGTACCACCCCCGCTCTTTTGCCAACAATATCCCGGCACATTGTACATTTGCGAAATAGTCCAGTTGGATCGTCAGGGGCTGAAGCGGCTCTTTGGCAATGCCCTGTTCTGAACACATCGCCACGATGAGCAGGCACATCATCAATTTTGCACATACATTTTTCATAATATCCTCCTTTTTTTTTGTGAGGTTTTGAAACCTCCTTATCTCTTCTTCCCGAAATAACGGGTGTGTCCCACCTTTTACACAGAGAGCATATTTCAGATTTTGCCGCTTCGGATCACTCTGCGGTAATTTATAATATATTCAAAATCTTGACTGGTGTCCCACCTTTTACACAGAGGCGGATGTC
>JAUCGG010000101.1 GCA_030378015.1 Desulfococcaceae bacterium HSG8 | reverse complement strand
GGGTATTGGTAAGTTACTCGGAAATCCCTCTGCTGATTGTTAAGGGATTTCCCGATAAATAAAATACCCGCCTGTTGCTCGCGGGGGATTGGGCAAATCCCCGCCGCGGGGTTCGGATTTGTCAATCCGAACCGAGCAAGAGAGGGGGACCCTGTTTACCCGAATCGGGCATATTATTTATTCGGAGTCCCCTAATCAAAACAGAACCTGTTTCTTCCGCTTTTTTTAGCTTTATAAAGGGCGTCATCAGCATGCCGGATCAGTTCTTTTCTATCAGTTGCATGATCAGGATAATTCGCTCCCCCGATACTGACTGTCAGCTTTAACTGCTGCCCTTCATAATCAAAAATATAATCCCTTATCACTTTCATAAGCCTGCTGATAACCGAAATAGCGCCGTTTTTCAAGGTTTCGGGCATGAGAATAAGAAACTCTTCCCCTCCGTATCGGTAGATTGTGTCACAGGAACGAATGTTTTCGGATATGATTTTTCCCAGTTTTTTCAGGACATAATCCCCGTACAAATGACCGTAATTATCATTAACTGATTTAAAATAATCAATATCAATCATCAGGACGCAAAACCCGTGATCGAATCTTGAGGATCGGGTAATTTCATCAGTGAGGCGTATATGAAGATAGCGATAATTATATAAACCTGTCAGGGGATCTCTGATCACCATCTCCTCCAACTGCCTGAGCAGTTCTTTGTTTTTCAACTCCAGGTTCCTTTTATACAACGCTCCTTTAACAGATGCTATCAGTACATCAATATCCTCCAGAGGCTCACGATGATAATCATATGCTCCCCTGCGAAGAGATGCGATTGCCATGCCCTCATCACTGTAACCTGTGAGGACAATTGCATCCACACCTGATTTTTCAAGTTCTTTAAGCACAGTCAGGCCGTCTTTTTTCGGCATTCTTATGTCAACAAGCACCAGATCCGGGTTTTCATTCATAAAGATATCCATCCCCTCCTGCCCGTCACATGCCGTTATCACATCGTACCCTTCGCTGGTGAGCAGGAATGAAAGAGATGCGAGAGTATCTTTCTCATCATCAATGATCAGTATCTTTTCCTTCATAGTTTCCTCACAGATATTGGAAAGATTCGTACCCAGGATCCGGATCCCCTAAATCCTTATTTAGGCCTTGATCTTCGCTTCGCTCCCCCCTGATCCGTTTTTCGCATTCCCAAAAAGCAGGAACTTCCCGTTCCAAGCTCTGCCTGGTATTTCAGCGTAAAACCGGCAGGTTAAAACAGATATTTCGCAAGGCAGAGCTTGGGAACGATTAACTTATTGAATTTTATCATATGTGATATGCAACCTACTTTTATTCTCGTTCCCAGGCTCCGCATCCGGAGAGGCTCTGCCTCGTGTAAAAGCAACCGCAGTTTGCAGTTCCGCCTTCAGGCGGTGTCATGCCGCTTGAAGGCGGAACTGCAAACTTCAATCCGGTATGTTCTTTATTGGAAATAGCCTAAACTAAAGCATCAGATGTAATAATACGAACACCTGGCTGCTCTTCCCCGGCTGCCCGCATGATCGCGGCTGCGACGGCAGCAGCATGAACCGGTCTGTATTTCCCTGGCAGGGCAAAAGGTATTAATTTACTAAAAATTTTTCCAATTTCCTCTCCCATGCGGAATTCCGCACGCTCTCCCATGAGCAATGACGGGCGAAATATGGTGACATTCCTGTACTCCAGATTCTGAATAGCGGTTTCCAACTCGCCCTTGACACGACTGTAAAACACAGGAGATGCCGGATTTGCCCCCACTGATGATACCAGCAGAAAATGCTCGGCCCCATTCTCTCTCGCCATAGCCGCGATGCGATACGAATACGTGAAATCAACCCTGTAGAAATTTTCTTTTGTCCCTGCCTTTCCGATCGTGGTCCCGAGCGCGCATATCACATGATCGGTACGGACGAATTTCTGGTAGCTGTCAGGGCGGTCAAAGTCAATGACATGCTGTTCAATTCTCGGATCATCCCATGTATCCGGCAAAGGTCTGCGGGCAAGGATGAGAATACGGTCATAAATGTCCCCGCTCAGAAGCAGCTTCAGGCATTCACTTCCCACCAGTCCCGTAGCTCCGAGTAACAATACACTTTTCTTTTCCAACAAAAAATTCCTTTCTTTTCCTTATTCTTCCCAGTAGATCGAAAAGTTTCCGGTAAACCTTGTAAACAGTGGATTCAGGATTAAAATTAAAAAATATTCTTTTTTATTTTTTCACGTAATAACAGTATATTATAGTAGATAGCAATCTGCCATTCCGGGGAGCCTTCATAAACATGAAAGCCGGAGCAGATGACCAAACACCAAACACTTTTAAAAAAATGCAGGGTGGGTGGAGCGAAGCGTAACCCGCCATCTGCGGTCAAAAAGACGTCCGGAGTGCCAAACTTACAGTTTGGCAGAATCCCTCGGTTTCCAAGTATGCCAAACTTGCAGTTGGCACGGGCACATTTACAACTTGGGGAGGGACCGACTGAAAACAGCCCGGCAATTCATTGCCGGGGCGAATATCCCCGTTTTTTCAGTCTCCTAACTTGTAAATACGCCCGTTTGGCACTCCTTTATGTTAAACGCTCCGCTCCACCCAGCATTCCGGAGGAAAGATATCATGATCAGTAATACTGATGTTTCAAAGGCAATGAGCATCCGTCTGGAAGATATTTTCCATGAATTGCCTCGGATGCCCGAATTTACCGAAGGCGTCCGCAGGGCCCCCAGGCGGAATTTTACGCTGTCCCGAGGCGAAACGGAACTTGCGTTAAAAAACGCGCTCAGGTACATCCCTGAAAAATGGCACCGGCAACTGGCCCCGGAATTCCTGGACGAGCTTCTCACAAGAGGCAGGATTTACGGGTATCGTTTCAGACCGCAGGGAAATATCAAAGGCAAACCCGTTGATGACTATAACGGCAACTGCATCGAAGGTAAAGCCTTTCAAGTGATGATAGACAATAATCTTGATTTCGACATTGCACTGTATCCTTACGAACTCGTTACCTACGGAGAAACCGGGCAGGTCTGCCAGAACTGGATGCAGTACAACCTTATCAGGCGATACCTGGAGACAATGACCAGAGATCAGACCCTGGTGATGGAATCTGGCCATCCGCTGGGATTATTCAGATCAGATCCCGATGCCCCGAGGGCGATCATCACAAACGCGATGATGATCGGGGTTTTCGATGATCAGGAGAACTGGCACAGGGCCGCGGCCCTGGGAGTTGCAAACTACGGTCAGATGACAGCCGGGGGATGGATGTATATCGGCCCCCAGGGAATCGTTCACGGAACATACAGCACCATCCTGAACGCGGGACGGTCGGAACTGAACATTCCTCCTGACAGGGACCTGGGGGGCTGCCTCTTTGTCTCCTCCGGACTTGGCGGCATGAGCGGCGCGCAGGGGAAATCCGTGGAAATTGCAAACGGTGTGGGAATCATAGCGGAGGTGGATTACTCCAGGATTAAGACCCGGCACGAACAGGGATGGGTCAGCAAAGTCATTGATGATCCCGGGGAAGCCTTCCGGGTGGCAAAGGAATACCAGGAGAAGAAAGAGAGCATCGCTATCGCGTTTTACGGAAATATTGTTGATTTGCTGGAATATGCGGTTGAGAACAACGCGAAGATAGATATGCTGTCAGATCAGACCTCCTGCCATGTTGCGTATGACGGGGGTTACTGCCCCCAGGGACTGACCTTTGAAGCCCGTACCGAACTTCTGAAAACGGATAACACAGCATTCAGGGAATACGTTGATAAATCCCTGGAGAAGCATTTTACGCTCATCAGAACCCTGGATAACAGGGGCACGTATTTTTTTGATTACGGAAACAGCTTTATGAAAGCAGTTTATGATGCGGGCGTCAGGGAAATCTGTAAAAACGGCAGGGATACCAGGGACGGATTTATCTTTCCTTCTTATGTCGAGGACATCATGGGCCCCCTGCTGTTTGATTACGGATATGGGCCCTTTCGGTGGGTATGCCTGAGCGGAAAAAAGGAAGACCTGCTGAAAACGGATAACGCGGCAATGGTGTGCATTGATCCGGAGAGACGATTCCAGGACAGGGATAACTATACATGGATAAGGGATGCGGACAAAAATAATCTTGTGGTGGGAACACAGGCAAGAATACTCTATCAGGATGCCCAGGGCAGGATGAACATCGCGCTGAAGTTCAATGAGATGGTCAGAAAGGGAGATATCGGGCCCGTGATGATGGGCAGGGACCATCATGATACAGGCGGCACAGATTCGCCTTTCCGTGAAACCGCGAACATCAGGGATGGCAGTAATATCATGGCAGATATGGCAACCCAGTGTTTTGCCGGAAACGCTGCCAGGGGAATGAGTCTGGTCGCATTGCATAACGGCGGCGGAGTGGGTATCGGGAATGCGGTAAACGGCGGGTTCGGGCTTGTCCTGGACGGCAGCGAGCGGGTTGATAAGATCATCCGCAGGGCCATTCCCTGGGATGTCATGGGCGGCGTCGCGAGACGGGCATGGGCGAGGAATGAGAATTCCGTTGAAACTGTCATGAAATATAATGAGATGCACAAGGGGACAGATCATATAACCCTGCCGTTTATCCCGGATGAAGAACTGGTGAAAGAGCTGGTTGGCAAGGCTTATTTCCCCGGCATCAATGCCGAAGTCTGAAGCCACCTAAAACAGTGGGCTTCGGCCTAACTGAGATTCCGGATCATCACGTCCCCGAGGGACGACTGAAAAGCTTTCAGTCGTCCTCCGGGACTGAAAAAACGGGGATATTCGCCCCGGCAATAAATTGCCGGGCTATTTTCAGTCGTCCCTCCGGGACTCCCCCCAAGTTGTAAATGCGCCCAACGATGATCCGCTGTTTGTCAATGCTGTCGATGAGGATTATCATCTGAAATCCTCAAGCCCTGCGATTGACGCAGGCGATTCTGCTTCTGACTATGGCAATGAGCCGGACCCCGATGACGGGCGGGTCAATATGGGGCGACACGGCAATACCTTGTAGTTTTATTTAAAGCAGGCATCTGCGATAAACTACATGGAAGATGGAAGTCGGATAAGAAAAGGAAAATACGGAATGCTCATTCCCTTTCTTATCCGTCAGACAAAGAAATCGGATTTTTTTAAAAAATCCGATTTATGAATGCGTAACGGCTCCGGTGGGAAAGGGGTGTAATTAAAAGTGTTAGGTACGCCCTTCAGCCTTGTTCCCAAACTCCGTTTGGGAACACACTTGCAGGCAAACTCTGTTTGCAGTACCTGACATTTCATGCAAAACCGGAGTTTTGCGGGCAATCGCGTTCCCAAACGGAGTTTGGGAACGAGGACTGGCGGCTTCGCCTAACACTTTTAATTGCACCCGTGGGAAAGTGGAATCTGCTTCCGGCTTTTATGAAGGATACCTTCCTGAGTCTTCAGAGGTCGTTTTTTTTGGTATTGACAGGCTCGCAAATTTGTCATAAAAGAGGAAATTATAATTCAGGGAATTCTCGTAACGGGCAGTTAAATGGATACAGATTGCATCATTATCGGTGTGAATGCCCAGGCTGCGTTGGAAAGATGCCGCTCATAGGGAGCTTTTAAAACCGGGGAATCGGCTTGCTACAAATATATCGCTCCTAACGGAGCTTGAAGCGTTCCGGAACTTGATAATCAGGTTTTTTAAAAGCTCCGTAGGAGCGATATTTTTGTAGCCGATTCCCGGTAAGGAAGGATTTATTATGAGTAACCAGATGTTCAAATTTTCAGATTTATCTCCTGCAAAGACCTTGGAGGAAGTTTACAAGGTTTTCAATCCGAACCTGCCAATCAGCCCGGATTCTGAGTACTATCTCCCGCGAACAGCCCCCGGGATAAAAATGCTTGCCTTTCATCTGAAAATGGCAGATGATTATCTCCATATGTTTCTCTGCGGGCACCGGGGGAGCGGTAAGACAACGGAGTTCAAACGGATCTGCATGGATCCGGAGATTAGTGAGAAGTATTACCCCCTATATCTGACGATCCTGGATTTCGGCAGGGAAGCTGTGAACCTGACGCACGACGCGGTGCTGGTGGAGATCGGTCTTCAGTTGGTGAAGGAAGGAAAAAGCTTCGGCATGAAGCCCGGGCTTGCGGAAGAACTGGAGAACTGGGGAAAACAGATCGTCAATACGTTCCTTCATAATGAAGAAGCAAGGGTGGAAGCAGGCGCGAAGGCCGGGGCATGGTTCGCGTTTTTTAAAGCCCAGTTAGGAACCCGGCGGGAATGGAAGAAGGAGGAAAAGCAGATCCTGGAGCCAAGAGTCCAGGACCTGATTGACATTCTGAACCGGATGGCGCAGGATCTGAAAAACAAGACCGGGAAACGGCTCCTGGTGGTTGTGGATGATTTGGAAAAGGGCGAGTCAGACTCGCATAAAGAAATGCACACAAGATTGTTCCAGGAGAATTACGAGGTCCTGGTTCAGCCCCGGTTCTCTGTTATTTACACGCTGCCTGTCTATTACCGGGCCATTCCCGGGAGGCTGATCCCGAATGATGCGATGTATGCCTTTTCCGCGGTGCGGCTCTATCGGAGCGAGGATAAGGGCAGGGATAAGCCGCCTCTTGCTGCCTCGGGAGACGGGTATAAGCTGATGCGCGGGTTTGTTGAAAGCCGTCTGGCTGATCCCGGTGCGACATTTGAGGAGGATTTGCTGGATGAACTGCTTCGTATCGGCGGGGGATTGTTCCGGGAGACTGCCCGTGCGATCCGGGACGCGGCCTATTTTGCCATGACCCGCGGGAGTGAAAAAATCGAATCCGATGATGTGAATAAAGTGTATAACCATATTAAAAAGGAGTATCAGCCGATCATCCGGGGCGATGCTATCCGGATTCTGAAGGAGGTCATGGAGAGCACCCAGGGATGGGTTGCGGGGGTGGAGCCGTATCTCCAGTCGCGAGCGGTGGTTGAATATGAAAATGATGACCTCTGGATTGATCTGCGGCATGTCCTGAAACCGTATATCCGGGAGCTGGGTACGGCTGATGAATAAGGCAGATCATAACAGCGGGGAGAACGGGCTTGCCCGGGAGGTTGCGGACAAATTTTTCCGTGCAGTCACGTCGGACAGTTCCCTGTTTCTCCTTGTCTATTATGAACATGAGGCGAGTAAAGTATCTTTTCTCCGGGACCTGCGCGGACTGGTGCTTGAACAGGGGTTTGCAGCCCAGACTTTTGACCCTGTGCATCGGCCTGAACATGGCGAAGGCGCGCTTTATTCCGAGCTTGCCTCCGCATCAGGGAAGAAGTCCCTGTGCCTGATTCCGGACCTCCCCCGTGCCGGAAGCCCGGGGAAGCTGGATGAAACCTTTCTGAATTATCTGAATCTTCATCGGGACAATATCCTGGGAGACTGCCTTCGCATGGTTCTGTTTATCCACAATGCCGACGCGGAGCAGTTTATCCATTCCGCGGGAGACCTGTGGGATTTCCGGCATGGGAGCTGCTGGCTGGAAAGAAAAGCGGGAATCCGGGGGGCAGGACTCTGGCAGAATATAGAGGAGATGTCCGCGGAACTGCCCCTGCCCCAGGAGGATCGGGAGGGGATTGCCAATCATGTAAAGCAGGTTCGCTCCCTGGTTGACGAGACTGCCGAACCAAAGGAAAAAGCCCGGCTCCTGCTGGATATGACCAAATGGCTGCACCGGCGTTACGCGGCATCTCTTGCGGTTGAAACTGCCCTGGAGGGCATCGGATATATACCGCAGGACAGGACAGAACTGCGCGGGGATTTGGAATATTGGCTTGGCTATGCCCTTGATATGAGCCTGAATTATCCGGAAGCACTGAATCATTACGAAGAAAGCCTGGCCATCTATCGGGAGATCGGCGACCGCTCCGGCGAAGGGACTACTCTGAACAATATCTCCCAGATATATCGAGCCTGGGGCAGGAACGAAGAAGCACTCAGAACACTGGAAGAAAGCCTGGACATCAGAAGGGAGATCGGCGACCGCTCCGGCGAAGGGACTACGCTGAACAATATCTCCCAGATATATCGAGCCTGGGGCAGGAACGAAGAAGCACTCAGAGCATTGGAAGAAAGCCTCGCCATCAGAAGGGAGATCGGCGACCGCTCCGGCGAAGGGACTACGCTGAACAATATCTCACAGATATACGATTCCTGGGGCAGTTACGAAGAAGCACTCAGAGCATTGGAAGAAAGCCTCGCCATCAGAAGGGAGATCGGCGACCGCTCCGGCGAAGGGACTACTCTGAACAATATCTCACAGATATACGATTCCTGGGGCAGTTACGAAGAAGCACTCAGTGTACTGGAAGAAAGCCTGGCTATCAGAAGGGAGATCGGCGACCGCTCCGGCGAAGGGACTACGCTGAACAATATCTCCCAGATATACGATTCCTGGGGCCGTTACGAAGAAGCACTCAGTGTACTGGAAGAAAGCCTGGCCATCTGTCGGGAGATCGGCGACCGCTCCGGCGAAGGGACTGCGCTTAACAATATCTCACAGATATACGATTCCTGGGGCCGTTACGAAGAAGCACTCGGAGTACTGGAAGAAAGCTTGGCCATCTTTCGGGAGATCGGCGACCGCTCCCGCGAAGGGGGTACTCTGAACAATATCTCCCAGATATATCGAGCCTGGGGCAGGAACGAAGAAGCACTCAGAGTACTGGAAGAAAGCTTGGCCATCAGAAGAGAGATCGGCGACCGCTCCGGCGAAGGGGCTGCGCTGAACAATATCTCACAGATATATCATGCCTGGGGCCGGAATGAAGAAGCACTCAGAGTACTGGAAGAAAGCCTGGTCATCTCTCGGGAGATCGGCGACCGCTCCGGCGAATCCGTTACCTGCTGGAACCTATCAATGGAATGGGAACGCAGAGGGGACATAGAGAAAGCATTGGAATTTGCCCGATGCACTGTGGAAATCAGAGAACAGACAGCTCACCCGGATTTTGAACAGAACAAAGAATACCTGGGCAAGCTGGAAAGCCGGCTCCGTGATAACTACAAGGAAAACGTATAAGAAAGGGAAGGGAAGGAAAGAGATTTTTCCTTTTCTTATACATTTTTCTTGTAGTTCTATAGTTCCTGTAGGGTGGGTGGAGCGAAGCGTAACCCACCGGATAGCTGAAAAATAATAACTACAAGGAAAACGTATAAGAAAGGGAAGGAAAGAGTTCCTGTAGGGTGGGTGGAGCGAAGCGTAACCCACCGAATAGCTGAAACAATAATAACTACAAGGAAAACGTATAAGAAAGGGAAGGAAAGTAGTTCCTGTAGGGTGGGTGGAGCGAAGCGTAACCCACCGGATAGCTGAAACAATAATAACTACAAGGAAAACGTATAAGAAAGGGAAGGAAAGAGTTCCTGTAGGGTGGGTGGAGCGAAGCGTAACCCACCGGATAGCTGAAAAATAATAACTACAAGGAAAACGTATAAGAAAGGGAAGGAAAGAGTTCCTGTAGGGTGGGTGGAGCGAAGCGTAACCCCACCGAATAGCTAAAAAATAATAACAGACGGTGGGTTACGCTTCGCTCCACCCACCCTACATTTTCAAAGAAAATGGTCTTTTATCTGTATCGCTGTCATAATACGATTTTCGTACCAGAAAAATTTTGGTGGACAGGCTGATCGGATTTGACAATTGCAAAAAAGGCAGCTTTATAATTTCCTATGCATCCGCTCCCCAGTTCATTTTTGTCTTCATAACAGAAAAGAACGGCATCCTTCATTTGTCAGTTTACACTGGGCGTATCCGGCACTTGGGGGATTACTCATTTTCCGGCTGAGGAAAACCGTTAAAACGGTTAAAAAGGTTCTGTGCATGGCTGTCACCCCCGTTAAAACGGGGTGTTAATGAAATTTCAGGGTACATTTTCATTAACCATCTGATTTATCAGAGGGATATCGGAGCAAACTCCGCACAGATGTAACCGTTTCAACGGTTTTATAACCGATGCGGATTTGTCCGAGTCAATATGCTCCCCCAAGTAGCGGATACGCCTGTTTACACTTTAATGCAGAACGATTTTTCAAATCGTTTTAACAATTTGAAAAATTGTTCTACAGCAAGAAAAAGTGTAAACTACTTTTCAGCTTTTATGAGGGATGCCAAAAGAACTCTTACTTTTGAATTCATCAGGCATTCTTACCGCCCGCATTTGCCAGGTACTTTAAAAAGCCTGTCCATGCATTTCTGCGTGGGAAAAGACAGGTACTCTTTTGCAGCTTCCTCCGGGAATATTCTCAACGGAAAGTACGGCAGGATAATAATGGTCATAAAAAACCCTTGGACAGTTCCCGCTGCAAACACGAGTCTGATAATCAGATAGCCGAAGGAGGCATACTGGGGATGGCGTATGTAATCATAAACAGTGACGTAACATTTCCCGGGTGGAGTCCCGGAGGGACGACTGAAAATAGCCCGGCAATTCATTGCCGGGGCGAATGTTCCCGTTTTTCAGTCCCGGAGGGACGGCTGAAAAGCTTTTCAGCCGTCCCTGCTGATAATCCGGGGGACCTCACCCGGCAATGAATTGCCGGGCTGTTTTCAGAAGTCCTTCCGGGACTGAAAGTTACTCCCCCAACTTATAAATACGCCCAGAATTATCCTGACCTGTTATTCGTTCAACCAGTCCCGGTGGCTCGGATTTGTCAATCCGAGCCGAGCAGCGAAGCCCGAAGGAGTGCTAAAGGTGGAGTTCAAAGGGATGCAGTGCGAAAACCCCTTTCCAAATTCGGATGAAAAGGATTTTCGCATCAGTTTTATCAGGAGCCCAGTTTACTGAGTACCTCTTTCAGTTCCTCAACCGCGTCCGCTGATTTCTGCAGCGCGGCTTTTTCATCATCAGTCAGTTTGATTTCGATGATCTCCTCAATCCCATTTGCCCCCAGTTTCACGGGAACACCGATGAAAAGGTCTTTGAACCCGTATTCTCCCTCAAGATACACGGCGCAGGGGAGAATTTTTTTCTTGTCTTTCAGAATGGATTCAGCCATTTCCACTGCCGCTGATGCGGGAGCATAATACGCGCTTCCTGTTTTCAGCAGGCTGACGATTTCAGCCCCGCCGTTTGCCGTTCTTTTCACCAGCGCGTCAATCCGGTCCTGGGGCATCAGTTCCGTAATCGGAATACCGGCCACGGTGGAATACCGGGGAAGGGGAACCATTGTATCCCCATGCCCTCCGAGGACAAACGCATGGGTGTTTTCAACAGAAACATTCAGTTCCATGGCAATAAAGGCCCTGAACCGCGCGGAATCCAGCACACCGGCCATACCCATCACCCTGTTTTTGGGGAACCCGCTGGCATCATATGCTACATGGCACATGGCATCCAAGGGGTTGCTGACAATAATCAGAACTGCTTCCGGAGAGTATTTGGCAACTTCCCGGACAACATTTTTCATTATGCCTGCATTGGTGCTGATCAGATCATCACGGCTCATACCGGGCTTTCTCGGAATTCCTGCTGTGATAATAACGATGTCAGAGTTTGCTGAATCTTCGTACCCGTTTGCTCCTGTCAGATGGGAATCATGTTTTTCAACAGGTGCGGCTTCTGTAAGGTCCAGGGCTTTTCCCTGGGGAACTCCCTCGATAATATCCACCAGCACCACATCACACAATTCTTTTTCACACAGTCTCTGGGCAGCGGTTGCCCCGACATTGCCAGCACCGATAACGGTCACTTTTTTATCCATAATTTTCTCCTTTTACTGTTGTAATCTTTTAAAATAAATAATGATTGTGATAGCATAATTTTCAGCATTGTCAACAGATTTAACAACCATAACTGAAAGTAGGATATCCCCACCCCGAAATACTCTTTTCACCCTATTGACTTATCCCCTTATTTTATGAAACAAGGGTACAAAATTGTGCCTTCGGACTTTCCCGCTGATGAAAAGGGTCAGCACCTCGGCAATCATAAGTTCTCTGAAGCCGCTGTTCAGAGTCCCCCTTTTTTAAAATGGATTCAGGGTGATTTCAACATGTTGCTGGAAATCCCCCGGCACCCTTTACAAAGGGGGGAGTTTCCGACTGAGTCATTTCAGCAAGTTATGAGGACTTACGACTCACGAGGTTCACATAAAAGCCGTTTAAGCACTTGGCCATAAATTTTTTCCTTTCTTTGCGCCTTTTTGTCAGATATAAACTTTTGGCAGGTGCTTGAAAGTGAAAGAAGTGCCCGACGCCGTTTTTTTACTTTCATCTTAAACCTCGACAGTCATAAGTTCTCTGAAGCCGCTGTTCTGAGTCCCCCTTTTTTAAAGGGGGATTCAGTAGGTTGGGGGAAATCCCCCCCGGCCCCCCTTTAAAAAAGGGGGGAGTTTCTCGGTGAGTTATTTCAGATAGTTATGAGAACTTACGACTCACGAGTTAAACGTAAGCCGTCGTTATGTAAAGATACCCTGTCCCTTTTCATGAAAAGGTGGCGGGATTTACCGACAGCCGTGAATTATACCCGAATGAAAACCTGATATTGACATGATAACAAAATATAGGATAAATATATTTTATTCATAGATAACTCTCTTACGAGTGAAGAGTTTATATGTTGGTATCTATTCAGGATAAATATATATTTTATTCATGGAAAATTCTTGTATAAATGATGGCGTTATCAGTTAATATCTGATATTAAGTAACGGAGTTGCCATTTATGAACGAAGAAGATGTAAAGAAAAAAGTTAAATTATATATACAGGAAGCAGATCTGTATCAATCTCAGGGGCTGTTAAACGAAGCAAAAGAAACATATCTCAGCGCGGGGAAACTGGTCAAAAAGCATGAAAGCGTATTAAAAAATAAAAACCTGCTGAAAATGATTTCCAAAAAACTTCAGGCGCTGAAAGGGAAAATAGACAGGGTTGAAAACGAACCGGAAACAGTTAACCTTCCGAAAAACGTACAGGATATCATCAAAAATAAATTTGCATTTTCACAAAATGATGATACAGGAGCACTGGAAGGAGCCATTGCACTGGCCAAATTCGGTCAGTTCGAGGCCGCGCTGGGTGAATTCAATGAGCTTATCAACAGGGATTCCATACGTGTTGAAGCAGCCAAGAACATTATCCGGTGTCATAAAGCCCTTGATACCATAGATGACGCGGTCGCGGTTTACCAGGAATGGTTTGACAGTGATTTTTTTACTCCGGATCAGTTAAACAAGCTTCGTGTTTTTTTCCAGGGTATTCTTGACGGTCAGGGGATTGATATAAAGCTTTCTGAAAAACCTGATATCGCGAAACCCCCTCTGAATGATGCTGCTGAATCTGAGGCTGAGACGCCCGAAATTGCCGATAGTGAGCTTGATGAAGAGGAAATTATTGATATCAGCTCTGTAGGAATCACATTAAACGAAGGACCTAAAAAAGGCGAAACCATCGAATATGATGTGAGTTTTCAGGCAGGAAGTGTGATTAACCTGTTAATTTCGAGCGATGATAAAGCATTTATGGAAACATTAAGGACCGGCGTCATGCTGAACGAAGTTCAGTTCTATTCTCCTATAGCAATGTTTAATGGCAGAGCCGTCGTTTCTTCAAAATCAGAGATCGAATCAGGACCCAAACAGGGATATTACAGCTTGGATATAAAGGTTGTAAGCATACTATAACTGATAGAGCGATCAGCCGGATGCCCGGGCAGGTATCTGCTGACTGCTGTGAGTCGGAAGCTGTGGGCTTTGGAATATGGCAAATATTAATTTGAAAAAGCGGGAGATAGAGTGCAAGATTGTCTATTACGGGCCGGGTCGGTGCGGAAAAACAACGAATCTTGAATATATCTTTAAGACCTTCAGAAAGCAGGCAATCGGGGAAATGGTTTCAGCAAATACAGAAGGTGACCGAACTCTGTTTTTTGACTTTCTCCCCTTGGGACTCGGTAAAATCAAAGGCTACGATGTCCGACTTCAGCTATATACCGTTCCGGGACAGGTCAAATACAGTTCCACCAGGAAAATGGTTTTAAGGGAAGTGGACGGCCTTGTTTTTGTTGCTGATTCGATAAAAGTCCGTCGCAAAGCAAATATAGAATCTTTACGGGACCTTCATCAGAACCTGAAAGAATACGGTCTCAGTATTGCCAAGGTTCCCCTGGTCATGCAGCATAACAAGCGGGACCTTGGCAAGCAGGGGATTCCCCTCCTGCCTGTAGAGCAGATGGAAAGAGATTTGAACCGTCAGCTTAAAGTTCCGTTTTTCCCGGCAAGCGCTATCAAAGGACAGGGGGTGGGAGATACACTGAAGACATGTATAAAACTGACCCTGCAATCCATGAAAAAACAATTGGGCTGGTAACATTATCCTCAAAAACAAAATTTTGTATTCAAACGGAGTGGTAAAACATATCACATGAGCAAAGTCGTTCTTTCAGGTGATCTGGGGTTTATCGGACTGGGGGATCTTCTGCAACTTGTCGGATCCATCGGGGGTACCGGAGTTTTGCGCATTATCAGCAAATACGCTCCGGAACCAGGTCTGATATATTTTCAAAAAGGTAACATTACAAGCGCCCAGAATAATTTACTAAAGGAAAAAGATAGGATCGGGCTTGACGCTGTATATTCGCTTTTCGGATGGCTTGAAGGGAAGTTTGAATTCAGCCAGGAAGAGGTCAGTGTCAAAAAAGTCATCACCACAAACCGGATGGAAATCATCCTGGACGGATTGCGGATGGTGGATGAAGGGGTTGTCCCGATACTGGGCCCCGTATCCTTTGAAAAAAAGGAAAAAGATTCCGGTGAAAAGGAAAGAAACATACCGGTTGTCAAAGGACCCTTGGTTGATTATATGTATGTGGTGGATGAAGAGGAGTATCACAAGGGGCGGACAATTGTCAAAGAAAACAGTCACGGAAGCTGGATATGGGTGATATTGGAAGGGGTTGTCAATATTGTAAAGGAAACCCCCAAGGGGCCCCTGACACTGCTGAAGATCGCTGACGGAGCCTTTATCGGGGATCTGTCCTCATTTTCATTTAAAAGCACCCTTCGAAGAGTAACGGCCGTGGCAGACAGCAGGGTTATACTGGGCGTGATGGATGCCCAGCGTCTTTCCAATGATTTTTCAGAGCGTTCCCTTGAATTCAGGGAGTTTGCAATGAGTATTGATAACCGGCTGAAGGAGGTCACCGAAAGATCCCTTGAAATCTATCTGAAAGAGGACAGATTCAAGGAATTTGCAAGGGGTAAAAAACTTTTCAAAATCAAAGATGAAAAGCTTTACACCATCAGAAAAGGGGAAGCTTCCATTATCAGGAAAATGAAAGAAGGATATATGCCGGTGGCAAACCTGGGAAAGGGGGATTTTGTCGGTCATGTGCCTTTCCTTGATATCGGTCATGAACCCCATTCTGCTGCTGTTTTCGTATCAGAGGACTTCGAAGCCGGGGAAGTGGATACCGTAAGTTTCCGGGAAGAGTACAGGAAAGTTTCTTCCACGTTAAAGAATATGATTGACAACCTGGCAACCTGTATAACGATTACCACCAGTTCCGCATCCAGCTTTATGAAACAGTATTCTCAGAAGAAGAAGAAAAAATGAAGCGTGAAGCGTGAAACGTGAAACGTGAAGCGTGAAGCGTGAAACGTGAAACGTGAAGCGTGAAGCGTGAACTCTCCGAGATTTCAGAAATATCAAGCATATATTGCATCATCACGTTTCACGTTTCACGTTTCACGCATCACGCATCACGCATCACGCATCACGCTTCAGGCTTCACGCTTCAGGTAACGATTATGGATATAAAAGAAAGCAGAAGGCATATCAGAATCGCCTCCCTCAACCTTTCACATTATGTGTGCGTTGATAAAGACGGGGAGGGCATGGGCAGAACTTTGAATGTGTCCGAATCCGGGATTCTCTTGGAAATATATTTCCCGATTGATATGAACCAGGAGTTATCACTGGCAATCGCATTTGAAGATACCCTTTTGGATATCAGCGGAAAGGTGGTGCATTGCAAGGCCGTAAAAGGAGAAAGATTCAGAACCGGTATTGAGTTTCTTAAAGTTGATGGCTCAGATCGTCAGTTTCTTAAAAAATTCGTAAAAACATTCAGGGAGCAAAAAATGGATCAGGCCGTGCTTGAAACCGATTTTCCAGAATTGAACTTGGTAAAACGGGGTAAAGTAAGAGATGTATATGAGGTGGATCAGGATCTTTTAATTGTAGCCACGGACAGAATTTCGGCTTATGATGTGGTTATGCCGGATCCTGTTCCTGGAAAAGGAAAAATTCTTACACAGATATCACTGTTCTGGTTTGACGTGATGTCTGATCTGGCAGATAATCATGTAATCTCCGGTGATCCGGGGGATTATCCTGAAATCTGCAAACCTTATGCTGAAAAGCTTCGCGGCAGGAGTATGCTGGTGAAAAAAGCGGAGCCCCTTCCTATCGAATGTATTGTCAGGGGATATATATCCGGCTCCGGATGGAAGTCTTATAAGGAATCCGGGACAGTATGCGGGATTCAACTGCCCGGGGGATTAAAAGAATCCGAGAAACTCCCCGAACCGCTTTTCACCCCTTCTACAAAAGCAGAGACAGGTGAGCATGATATCAACATCAGTTTTGATGAAGCTGCTGAAATAATTGGAACACCCCTTGCAGAAAAAGTCAGATCCCTGAGTCTTGAAATATACAGAAAAGGGACTGAACTGGCAGATAAAAAAGGCATCATCATAGCGGACACCAAGTTCGAATTCGGCCTTATAGGAGACGGGCTGATCCTGATTGATGAGGTTCTGACCCCTGATTCATCCAGGTTCTGGCCAAAAGCATCTTACAAGGCCGGGGGGGCGCAGAAAAGTTTTGATAAACAGTATGTCAGGGACTACCTGGTTTCAATTAACTGGAATAAAAAGCCGCCGGCTCCTTTCCTGCCGAAAGAGGTAGTTACAAATACACATGAAAAATATTCGGAAGCCCTGAAAATGCTTACCGGAAAAGTCGTTCTGCAGTCAGAAAAAGTGTAAACTACTACACCATTTTTTAAGTTCGTCCCCCCCTTTTTAAAGGGGGCCGGGGGAATTTTACGTTACTAAAAAAGGGTGTTGCGGCAGAAATCCCCCCGGCCCCCCTTTAAAAAAGGGGGGAGGAACTTACGAATCGGTGTACTACTTTTCAGCATCTATGAAAGATGCCTGGAATTTGGATATTGAAATTTGGAATTTATTTGAGATTTGGATATTGGAATTTGGAATTTGAAATCAGACCATGCCATCCGATTCCCTGTCTCCTGTGTCAGTCTTTCTGATATTGATTCGGGGGATCATACTTACCGCATCACCACTGAAACACGCGCAGATGATCTTGCACATTCGATAGAAAGCGCGGGGCTGATGTCTCCTCCTTTATTAATAAAGTCCCGGTTCGGGGAATCCGGGTACATAGTTGTGTGCGGTTTTCGTCGTATTGCAGCCTGCCGATTTATGGGATGGCCCCGCATTGAAGCAAGGATTCTGGAACCTGATGCCCGTAAACTCGACTGCGCAAAGTGGGCCATAACAGATAACGCGCTTCAGAGATCCCTTAATCTTATTGAAACTTCCAGATCTTTTTCAATGCTTTCTGAGTTTTTCGAGGATGGAAAAGATATGGCAGACGCTGCATCTGCCTTAGGCATTCCGTCGAACCCATCTCTTATCAGGAAGGTTAAACCGCTCTGCCGGCTCCCTGAACCGATTCAGAACGGTATTCTCGCTGATACGATTTCACTTGCAATGGCGTCGGAACTCGGCCTGCTTGAACCCCGGGAAGCAGGCACAGGGTTTGCAGAGCTTTTTGATAGCCTCAGGCTGAGTCTCAGCAAACAGCGGGAAATATATACGCTGGTAACGGAAATCGCACTTCGTGAGGATATTCCTGTCACGGAAATACTCACAAAAGGCCGTCTGCCGGAAATTCTGCATAATGAAGACCTTGATAGGAATCAGAAAACCCGTGAGATCAGGTTTTATTTGAAACAGCGGCGGTTTCCTGTAATAACAGAAACGGAAACCGCTTTTGAGTCGCTTATAAAGACATTATCGCCACGAGTCGGTATCAGACTGATCCCGCCCAGGCATTTTGAAGACATGCTTTATCAGGCAAATCTGACTTTCAGAAGCCTGTCAGAACTGAAAGAACGTATTGCAGGACTGGAGAAAATCGCTCAGAATCCTGCACTTGAGAAATGGCTGAACAGATAATGTCAGTTGTCGGTTGTCAGTTGTCCGTTGCTGCTGAAGACTGACAACGGACAACTGACAACGGACAACTGACAATGAAAGATTTCTTTGAAATAATCGAGAGTTCAAGCAATTTTGAACTCCGGCGACTTACGGAGCGGTTGCGGGAGGGCCTTTTTGACCCCCTCGGCGTCCGACTCCTGACAGCTACCGAATCTCTTATAGGCCGTGAATTTGACCGGGGTGTAAAAGCATTGGCCGGAAATTCACATGCGCATCTTTGTATATGCGGCGCATATGGTCAGGGAAAGTCACACAGCCTGACCTATACCCGTCAGCGTGCGCTCAGGCAGGGCTTTGTCACAAGCCAGATTAATCTTGATCCCAGGGAAACCCCGCTTCATCTTCTCCATGAAGTTTACCGCGCGCTCGTCAACAATATCTCTTTCCCGAATAATGAGACCTCCCTGGTAAAGCAATGGGAGAGATATGTAAAGCAGCTCTCGGATCAGGCAAAGGAAGAAGGGAGCCAGGCACTGTTAAATCTGCCTGAAGAAATCCCTCATCTTTTCAAAGCTGTGCTGGCAGGGTTTGCCCAAAACACGATATCGCTTTCTGATCGCGAAAAACGATTAAAAAAACATGCTGACTTCCGACCCTATGAGTTTTCCCATCTGCTGTCCCGGGCACTTCTGGGAGAAGCCCTGCCATCGCACCGGCTGAGAACGGTTTTCAAATATCGCCAGGTTTCATTTTACAAAGAGGCATCCCTGACCTGTCGGGGATGGGAGCCTTATCTCGGATTGATCAGAGGGTTGGCCCGGCTTTTTAAGCAAATGGGGTTCAAAGGCTGGGTGCTGCTTTTTGACGAAGGGGAATCTGTGGCCCAGGCCCGCATCAACTCCCGCAGTAAGAGCTACGAAATCCTTCATCAGATGATTTTTCCGGAATTGCCAGTTCCTGGCCTGTATCCTGTCTTTGCCTTTACGGATGATTTCTTTCTCCAGGTCAGACAGGAAGATTATGATCTGGTCAGCGTAAGAGGCGGTATTGAAAGCCCTTATTTTGAAAGAGATTATGCCTCAGCCTGGGATGGCCTGAACGTCTGCCGGCTCCATGATCTGACACCTATGGAATGGAAGGATTTATCTAAGAAGCTGATAGAAATTCATACCAGGGCCTACGGATGGCAGCCGCTTGAACCCAAAATACGAAGGCGGATGGCAAGACGCCTGACAGAAACCCGCACACAGGAAGCCCGACTGAAGTTCAAAGCGCTGGTGGATCAGTTGGATCTGATACACCAGGGACAGGTGTTATCGCTGGAAGAGTCAATCCCCGGAAGCTAAAAATTTCAGGCCAGATGTTTCGACGGGTTGCTGTGCTTCAAAAATTAATGTCTGGACGCGGAGTGCAAAGCTTGCTTTGCGATAATCCCGCGAGCTCAGTCGAGCCGTAGAACGACAGGCAAAACAAGCTTTGCACCCCGCGTAATTTATGGCTCGGATTTGTCAACCCGAGCGGGCTGATCCGTGAAGTGGTGTAGTGAGATTTTGCTTGCCCCGGGTTCGTGTGCCCTTCCGCCAGTTCTGTCTCCGAAATCATGAGTCTCACCTTATAAACCTGACGGCCACAATGAAGCGGAGCGGATGACAAAACACCAAACACAACTCCCTTTAATATAATAAGGAAAACACAAAATGACATCCTTATCAATCTATTTCGGCAAAGCAGATGTTCAGACGGACACAGGAATTGATATTAAAGACATAACAGGCCATTTAAAAGCTTTGATCGCAGCTTCCGGTATTACAGACGGCAACCTGAACGCTACTGTCATCGGATCAACAGGGTCAGTCACGACGATTGAATACGAACCCGGAGTGGTGGAGGATCTGAAAAGAACGATTAACCGCCTGGCGCCGCCGGACCAGGTATATGAACATGAGAAAGCCTGGCATGATGGAAACGGTCACAGTCATGTTCAGGCCGCGCTTCTCGGCCCGTCTGTTTCGATCCCTGTCCGAAAGGGAAAACCCGTATTAGGCACATGGCAGCAGGTAGTTGTCATAAATCATGATAATAGCTCAAGAAAGCGGGTTGTCGAAGTTACAATTATCGGAACATTGTAGGCCCTGACCAGTTTTAGGACACGGATGAACACGGATACACACGGATTCTTTCCTGCAAAATGAAACCCGTTTGTCCCTGTCCCGGATTCAGTAAAACAGCTTGGCAGTTCACAGCATGGGTCGGAGGATCCGCATGAAACCATTTCCAAAAGGGTGCAGTCTTTTTAGGACGACGAATTTGATTCATATTCTATAAATATCTGATTTTACTATGCTTTCGGCATACTGATCATAAATTCCCAATAAGCCTGAAAATCGTTACTTATCGGTATGTTAAG
>JAUCGG010000100.1 GCA_030378015.1 Desulfococcaceae bacterium HSG8 | reverse complement strand
CGGAGGGACGACTGAAAATAGCCCGGCAATTTATTGCCGGGGCGGATATCCCCCGTTTTTTTCAGTCCCGGAGGGACTGAATGATCCGGAATACTCACCCGGCAATGAATTGCCGGGCTATTTTCAGTCGTCCCTCCGGGACTGAAAATTACTCCCCCAACTTATAAATACGCCCGGGACGAACTTAAAAAGTGGTGTAAACTTTTTCGATCAGTTTGTGGTCTGTACCATCAGTTCCTTTCGATACTGATCCAGAAGCGTGGCTTTTGATATCATTCCTATAAATTTATTGTTTGCCACAACCGGCATACTGAACAGCCGGTTTTCATCCATCCTGTTCAGAACATCGGACAGATCATCATCAGGAAGGACGACCTGAACACGGGGGTTCATTATCTGCTCTAAGATAACAGCATCATACATGATCGGATTGAAAAGATACGGGCGGATGTCATCCAGATGAATCATTCCTAAAAAATCGCCGGTCTTTTCGTCTTCCACAGGAAAATAATTCCGGTGCGATTTTTCTACAATCGCTATAAAATCCCGCAGCAACATGTTCGGGGTTACAGAAACGCAGTCCTTTTCAATAAGCTCGGGAACGCTGAGATCCGAAAGCACCCGTGCATCTGTCCCGGGTCTCAGCAGTTGTCCCTTTTCAACCAACTCTTTCAGATAAAAGGAAGCAGGTTCGATGTAATGAGAGCATGTTGAAGAAATCGCCGAGATAATGATCAGCGGAAGTATGACACCATAGCCCCCTGTGATTTCAACAATAAGAAAGATAGCCGTGAGCGGGGCCTGTAACATGCCGCTGATCAGACCCGCCATTCCCAACAGGGCAAAACATCCTTCGTTAACCCAATCCACAGAAGGCCACAGGAAAACAAGGCATCGGTGATATGTCAGGCCCGCAAGGCTTCCGATAACCAGGGAAGGTGCAAAGATACCGCCGGAGCCTCCCCATCCCAGTGTCAGAGACGTGGCGAGAATTTTCGCGAGTGTGGCAGTCGCGACAATGGCAAATCCTGAGGAATATCCACCCTCTATCATGGTCCGGATCGAATGGTATCCTTCGCCGACTACAACAGGGAAAGAAATGCCGATGATGCCCACCGCACATCCGCCGAATGCGGCCCGAAGCCACAGGGGTATCCGAACCTTGCCGGATATTCCATGCATGGATCTCAGCATCCTGGTGAGAAGAATTGATGCAGCGGCTGTGAGGATTGCCAGTCCCACGCAGGCGAAAATATCCGTCAGATCAATATGGAACAGACGATGACTGAAAGCGATCTGATTTCCCTGGAGAATCCGGCTGATTTCAGTTCCGGCCACCGATGCCATAGCAATGGGGACAATGTTCAGTGCTGTCCATTCCCCGAGGATAACCTCAATGGTAAACACCATTCCTGCTATGGGCGCGTTGAAGATGGAAGATATCGCACCTGCCGCGCCGCACCCGACAATTGTTATCCGCTGACGGTCGTTCAGATTGAATAATTTCGCTATATTCGACCCGATGGCTGCTCCGCTCATGACCACCGGAGCCTCCGGACCTGCGGATCCTCCGCTGCCGATGGTCAGGCAACTGGATATGAGCCTGGAAAAGCTGGAACGGAAACGCATCAGTCCGCCATAACGGGATACGCTGTAAATCACCTCGGGAACACCGTGCCCGGCTCCTTCTTTTACAATTTTATTCAGGAACAGGGAGGAAAGTGCGGCTCCGGCTGCCGGGAGTAAAAATCCCCACCATACATGCCTGTACTCATGGAGCCATTCCAGCATTGCAATGAGTGAGCGGTTCAGCCCGATTGCTGCCAACCCGCTGCACACACCGACAATAATGCCGATGAACATGAGAAGAAGGCGGTCATCAATGCGAAATATGACCCAGTTTGCAAAATATCGCCAGTTAAAAATGCGCATATTACGACTCTAAAAATGGTCTGCCCAGTCAAACTGGTTCTCAAACCCCTCTATTCTTGAAAACAACTCGACCGAATTCGGGGATGTCTTAAGAAATTTAAGAAATATATTGTTCCGAACACAAAAAGAGAGTTTTGAGAGAAGATGGAGATGGAGTTTTGTTGACGGACTCACAAGTATAAACATAACAAATACCGGCTCATCATCCACAGCATCAAAATCTGTGGGTTCCTTGAGAAAGCATGTGGCGATCAGCGGATCATACCGGGGTTCTGACAAGGGGGAACGGGGATGAGGAATAGCCACTCCCCTGCCGACACCGGTGGATGTCAGCTTCTCTCTTTCAATCAGCCTTTCGTATAGTTCTTCCCTGGCATCCTCTGACAGATCCGGTATATTGCTCACAGCAGATCTGATCACCGTTTCCACATCGTTTCCTGTTATATCATGAAACACGCCGCCGCGCTTCATCGCGGCCAAAAGGTTCTCTGACCCGGAATCCTGGTTTTCGCCAATGCTTTTGGAGGGCATCAGAAATGGAAGGTTATGAGTTGCTGCCCATCTTTCCAGCACAACTCTTTTTGCAATATAACTGTTACCGCTTTTATGTATCGGAATTCTGCCCTGACGCGCCCACCGTTCGATGGTAGTCGGCGGCAGGTCAAGACACTGTGCAACTTCATTGATTGTGAGTTTCATAAAAATTGTCCGTTGTCCGTTGTCAGTTGTCAGTGGCCAGTTGTCAGTGGCTTCGAACTCAGTTGCAACGGGAGTATTCATGAATTCTTGAAACAATTAATCCGTCGTAACAGAAGTTTACCACGAATCACACGAAAAAAAGGATATCAGGTACCCGGTCATAAATTTTTCTGTACCTGGCTTTGCGCCTTTCCTTCGCGCCTCCGCGCCTTTGCGAGAAAAAAATACCGGGTACTTATCAGTCTTATTCGTGTCATTCGTGGTTTCAAGAAATTGTGAATGCTCCCGTTGCAACGGACAACCGACAACGGACAACTGACATTTTTCTATACCAATCCCTGATCCAGCATTGCATTCACAACTTTCAGAAATCCTGCGATATTGGCGCCTGCCATGTAGTTGCCGGGTTCGCCGTACTCGGCAGCCGCGTCCAGACAGGTCTTATGAATGCTTTTCATGATGAGCTTCAACCGGTTATCCACCTCTTCCCTTGGCCAGTTGAGCCTCATACTGTTCTGTGCCATTTCCAGGCCCGAAACAGCAACGCCGCCTGCATTGGCTGCTTTTCCCGGCGCGTAAAATATTTTTTTATCCAGGAAAACATTGATGGCTTCCGGGTTGCAGGGCATGTTCGCGCCCTCGGAAACAAGGCTGATACCGTTACCAAGGAGGTTGGCGGCATCTTTTTCATTGATCTCATTTTGTGTGGCACAGGGAAAAGCACAGTCTGCCTTGTGATCCCACAGGAAATTATGATCTGCTGAACCATCCGCCTCTGTATAAACCGCTTCGGAATATTTGTCAGCGTATTCCCTGATCCTGCCCCGCCTGATATTTTTAAGCCGCTTCACAAATTCCAGTTTGTCACTGTCTATGCCTTTGTCATCATAAATACACCCGGAAGAATCGGAAAAGGTGACGACTTTGGCTCCCAGTTCGATCAGTTTTTCCGCTGTAAACTGTGCCACATTTCCGGAACCGGAAACCAGACAGGTTTTGCCCTGAAGGGTGTCATTTTTTGTGTTCAGCATTTCTGCAGCGAAATAAACACAGCCATATCCTGTGGCTTCCGGACGGATAAGGCTTCCGCCCCAGTTCAGGCTTTTACCGGTCAGTACGCCAGTGAATTCATTGCGAAGCTTTTTGTACATGCCGAAGAGATAGCCGATTTCCCTTGCGCCTACGCCGATGTCACCCGCGGGAACATCCGTGTCCGGGCCGATGTGTCGGGAGAGTTCGGCCATGAAGCCCTGGCAGAAACGCATGACTTCGTTATCTGATTTGCCTTTGGGGTCAAAGTCTGATCCGCCTTTGCCGCCTCCCATGGAAAGGGTTGTCAGCGCGTTTTTAAAAACCTGTTCAAAAGCCAGGAATTTGAGAATGCTGAGGTTTACTGACGGGTGAAAACGCAGCCCGCCCTTGTATGGCCCGATGGCGCTGTTCATCTCAATTCTGAACCCCCGGTTAACATGCGCCTGTCCCTGATCATCCATCCAGGGAACCCGGAACATGATCACCCGCTCAGGCTCTGTGATCCTTTCCATAACAGCGGCCTGACGGTATTCCGGATTCCGATCCAGAACCGGCTGAACAGATTCAACAACCTCCTTAACTGCCTGATGAAATTCTTTTTCCCCCGGATCCCTGACTGTTACAGATTTCAAAATATCTGACATGGAATGCCCTCCTTAACTGGTTAACACTGTTTTCTGTTTTTCGCCGTGAATTCGCAAATCATTAAAGATACCTTTTATTATATTTTTAATCAAGCCTAAAATATCATAGTTGAGATTTTTATTCATATCAGTAGTACATCAACTTGTAAATTCCTCCCCCCTTTTTAAAGGGGGCCTGGGGGATTTCTGCCGCAACACCCTTTTTTAATAACGTAAAATCCCACCGGCCCCTTTTAAAAAAGGGGGACGAACTTAAAAAGTGGTGTAGTAGATGGAAAATGTTCCGGAAATGCTCGCTTGGGATTGACAAATCCCAAGCATTTCCGGCGGATTTATCAATCCGTCGGAAGCGGTTCAAGGACATTTCCATCTACTGATTAGGGATTTCCCCAAATTAATACACCCGGTATCTTGCTCTTAATCTTGCTCTTGCTCCTGCTCTTGCTCCTGCCTGATTAAAAGTAGAATTAAGATTAAGAGTAAGACAGACGGGCGCGGGTAGATTATTTATTGGGAAATCCCTTATGAACAGAGAAAAGGAGTGCAAAAAAAAGAAGCGCCAGCGGATTTTTGCATCCCGCGCAAAAAAGCATCTGGAATAATGTCCGGGTTATAAATTCCGCGGTCATCCGTAACGTAATCTTTCAGATTGCGCCCGGATATAATGAAGCGGAGAACGCAATCTGAAAGATTACGTTACATCGCGCCCGTGCAACCCGGACATTATTTCTGAAACAGAGCACTAAGATCATAAATTACAAAGAAACCCCGATCCGACCCGCCATCTTCTTCAGGGTACTCTGCGCGCCTTTAAAATTGAAAACATCCATCTGTTTCTCAATCTGACGAAGCTCTTCATCAACCCCGCGGTTGAGCAGATATTTTTTCACAGATTCCAGGCGGCCTTCGGATTCGGCACGATTTTTCGCAAGAAGTTCGGAAAGTTCAGCCATTATATCGGCGAGTTCATCCGAACTGACTGTGTTATCTTCAACTCCGGTTTGCCCGTCTGGCGATTTCGGGACATCTTTAATTTTCCGGACAGATGCTGTAATTTTATTTATCGCATTTTCCATCCGTTCGATCTTCTTATCAAAATCTACCAGCACATTTTCTTTGATAACAAGCTCGAGATCCTGTGCAGCCAATTGCAGTTCCACAGCAGAAAGATTGCCTGCAACCCCTTTTAGCGTATGAACCAGTACCTTTGCCTGATCCGTATCCATGTTTATGAGCGAGTTCCTTATCTCGTCGGCAATACCTGCGTAATCCCTGGTAAAATCTCTGAGCAGTTTTATAAATACTTTTTCATTCCCACGGAGTCGTCTCAGACCCTCATCTATATCCACGCCATCTATCTGATACCCGCGAATGCTTTCAGGGATAATGTCCCCTGCTTTTCCCTTTACATCCGAGAGCTGATCAGGAGAATCTGTTTTTATCCATTTTGCCATTGTTGCAAACAGTTTTTCAGAATCAATCGGTTTGGTTACATAATCGTTCATGCCTGCCTCCATACATTTCTCCCGATCCCCCCGCATGGCATGAGCAGTCATGGCAATGATCGGCAATTCCCGAAATTCGGAACTAAGTTTACGGATTGTTCCGGTTGCCTCATATCCGTCCATTTCAGGCATTTGCACATCCATAAGCACAAGATCGTAAGTTTTCTGTTTCAATGCTTCAACAGCCTCTCTCCCGTTATTCGCCGTCTCAGCGGCAATACCGACGTCCTTCAGAATTTCCAGCGCCACCTGTTGATTGATGAGATTATCTTCCACCAGAAGAACCCGGGTACCGCTGATATGTTTCACTTCTGATAACTCCCCGGGCATTTTTCGCTCTTTTTTGAGATTTCCCCCTGTCCCGAAGATATCCATAATAGTGTCAAACAAATGGGAAAGCTTTATGGGCTTGGTCAGAAATGCATCCACTGCTACCAAATCTCTTTGGGGGATATCTTCTTCCCGGCCGAAGCCGGTCATCATGACAATCGGAAGCCTGCCATTTCTCTCTCTCTTCCGAATCACCTTAATGGTTTCAACGCCGTCCATTCCCGGCATCCTCCAGTCAATGAACAGCAGATTGTACGGGGTTTCAGTGATATTTTGCAGTTCCGCCAATACTTCTTCTCCCGAATGAACGGATGATGCTTCCAGACCGAAACTTTTCAATGCCTCTGTCAGAAAGTCTCGGAATGTTTTGTTGTCATCCGCGATAATTGCCTTTATATCCAGAAAATCCTGGGGAATGATAAACTGACATTCCATGTCTTCTGCCTGCCGCAGAAATTCTGCTGTAAAGTAAAACGTACTGCCCTTCCCCAACTCGCTTTCCACCCAGATTTTTCCGCCCATCATCTCCGCCAGCCATTTGCAAATGGTCAGTCCCAGACCTGTGCCGCCATATTTCCGTGTAGTAGAACCGTCTGCCTGGGTGAACGGTGTGAACAGCTTTGAAATCTGGCCCCGGGGGATTCCGATTCCCGTGTCACTGACCGAAAATCTGAGCATTGCCGATGCCTGCCCGCTGATGACCTTCTGTTCATCGTGGGCCAGCCCCACTTTAACGACGATCTCCCCCTTATTTGTGAATTTTACAGCATTGTTAGTAAGGTTGATAAGAATCTGTCCGAGCCGGAGCGAATCTCCGATCAGCGCGCAAGGGACATCCCTGTCAACAGAAATGACCATTTCAATATCTTTTTGTGCGGCATTACCGGAGAACATATCTGATAAATTGTTAAATACGTCGTGCAACTGAAAATCAACATCTTCCAATTCCAGCTTGCCAGCTTCTATTTTGGAAAAATCCAGGATATCATTGATGATTCCGAGAAGAACCCTGGCAGATACGCCGATCTTATCAAGATAATCCTGCTGTTTGGATGTCAGATCGGTTTTCAATGCAAGATCAGTCAGCCCCATGATAGCGTTCATCGGGGTTCTGATCTCATGACTCATGTTTGCAAGAAACTGGCTTTTGGACTGGGTCGCGGCTTCGGCCTTTTCTTTTGCCACCTGAAGTTCCGCTGTTCGGACGTTGACCAGGTCTTCCAAGTGCTCTTTATAGGCGATCAGTTCCGTCTCGGTTCGTTTAATATCCGTAATATCCCTCATAACGCCGATTAATGTTTTTTCCCTTGTCGCAGGATGCTCGAATAATGCTCTTTTGGTGGATATGATACGCAAGTCGCCGGACGGATCCGTTATTTTTTCCTCATTCACATTTCCCACATTTGTAGTAAAAACCGCCTCATCTCTTTCCCGGAAAATATCAGCCTGCTCTTTGGGAAAAAGATCATAGTCTGTTTTTCCAAGAAGTTTTTCCCCGGGAAATCCCACGAAATCACAATATGCATCATTCAATATGATCCAGTGGTGCTGCTCATCTTTTACAAAAATAGGGTCAGGAACAGAATTGATAATATTGTCAAGAAAATCTTTTGATCCCTGTAGTTTATCTCCAATATGTTTTAACTCGGTAATGTCATGCGAAACCACGCCTATATGTGTCACTTCGTCTTTTTCATCAACATAAGGAGAATAGATAACCTGATAATATCCCAGTCCCCGCCCATGAAAATTAAACCAGTCCGAGTATGTCACATATTCACCTGCAAAACATCTGTCCACTCTCCCCTTGATGTTCTCCCCGAATATTTCCTCCCCCCATACCTCTGCCATCGTATTTCCCAGGATTCTTTCCCGGGTTTTGTTATATGCATCACAGTAGGCCTGGTTCACGGCTTCATACACATAATCCCGGTTAATCATTGTCATGAGGTCCCTGGAAGCATTGGCAATGAATTCGAACTTCCGCAGGGCTTCTTCTGCCTGTTTCCTTGCCGTAATATCATGGATGTGCGCGATAATATGTTCAATGGAACCGTCATCCAGTCTGACACATGTCATTGAGACAATGGTATAGACAAACTGATCATCCTTACGAATGAAACGTTTGTCCATAGAGTAATTGTCTGTCTTACCAGTGATCAGTTCGTTAAATCGGAGGATATCCGATGCAATATCTTCGGGAATAGTCAGATGTAACCAGTTGGTACGGAGTAGCTCTTCCCGGGGATAACCAAGGATCTCGCAGAGGCGGTCGTTCACATGGACCCATTCTCTTTCAAGGGAGATTACGGCCATCCCCCCCATACTCAGATCAAAGTATTTCCGAAACAGCTTTTCGCTTTCCCGAAGGGCTTTTTCTGTGTGCCTGTACTCGCTAATCCGTTGTTCCAATTCCTCATTTGAATCGGACAATTCAGTGGTCCGTTTGCTCAGAACCTTCTCTGTCTGTATGTGGCTGAGGATTCGTTGTTCCAATTCCTCATTTGAATCGGACAATTCAGTGGTCCGTTTGCTCAGAACCTTCTCTGTCTGTATGTGGCTGAGGATTCGTTGTTCCAATTCCTCATTTGAATCAGACAATTCCGCGACCTGTTTGCTCAGAGCCTTTTCTGTTTGTCTGTACTCCGCATCTGAAGCAGTCTTCTGTTCCATATTTCGATAAAACCTGTGGTGTTTTATCATCAGGATGAAGACAGCGGATAACAGGATAATAAGGATGCCATCTCTGTGCCATGAATCCGGGCAGAGTCCCCGGCACAAAACAGATACAGATGTCAGAAGCAGAAATACAATCCAGAATGGTTTCATAACCCCCTCTTGAGTAAAAGGCTGTATATATCGGTAACTTGTGGTCAGCAGGAATTTATATGAAATACGGCTCAAGGATCGGTTTCGTTCCTCAACCTACGGAACTTATTCATTCATTTATTCAGAGGTATAACGACACAAAACACCGGCAACAAAAAGCAGATTGACAAAGGAACTGCGTTTTTTCCTGTCCGA
Organism: Desulfococcaceae bacterium HSG8; assembly: GCA_030378015.1. Lineage (GTDB taxonomy): Bacteria > Desulfobacterota > Desulfobacteria > Desulfobacterales > 4be13 > JAUCGG01. The sequence goes on along the minus strand of JAUCGG010000100.1, from coordinate 11,589 downwards.
GTAAAATTCAAGTTCTCTTAATCCTCGTTCACTTTCCTATAATTTCCTGCTGTTGACTGTCATAGTGATAATTAACAATATCTCCATTGATCAGAAGCTGAACCGCTGTTTCAATGACATGCAACGGCACAGTGAACCATTCTCGAGGTGTATGCCGTTTTCCCTCACTATCAAAAACATCAAGATTCAGACAAGATTCCGCAAAAAATGTATGTAACAGCATTTCCAGTTTTTGCGGATTTAAGTTGTATGTTTCAAACTCAGTTACCAGCTTCACATCTGCCATCAGATAGGTGGGGTCATGCTCCGCATTCCGGATGCGCTGTTTAAGTGGCTGGCTGGAAAAACCGATTTTGTACAGATTCCTGATTTCCCTGATCTGCGGATCTTCACTCAGAGATCGCAACACATAAATATAGCCTGTTGCTTTGTCGTCCGGTGTAATCTGTTCTGATTCGCTAAACAATTCCATCTGAACGTCATCCGCTATCTGACGACTGGTTTCATCTTTCCAGAGAGCTGAAGCCAGAGACCGCAGCAGCATATTGGACTCGGTTCCGTTCTCAAAAACACAGTAAAGCCGAGCGTCTATATTACCAAAGTTCCTCAGCTCTCTTTTGCCAACATTTGCCACATAAACCATCATGCCTTGCAGAATAAAAAACGCACCGGAAGCGATCTGCCGTTCACTGGTGAACGACCTCATCACTTTTTTCTTTGATGCCAGATCAGCATGAATCTGCTTAAATAACGGCTCGAATTGCCCGAACTCCTCACATGGCTTGCGTTTGGCGATATAGTCTGGCGTATCAGCAGGCTTTGGGACATTTTTAAGATTAAAAATGTCATTCGGATCAGCTTGGCCCGACAGATCATTCCCCAACAACCCAAGCGTATCATCCTCCAGCACATCATCTATTGTGTTAATCTCTTTTATCTCTTTTGGTTCAGGAATTATTACGTCACTCAGCAAATCAAAGGTATCAAATTCTGCCAATGCAGCAGCCTTGTCCGGGCTCTCACGCAGGCCCTTTAAACGACTATAAAGTTTTCGTTCACTGATATCCCGGCTCGCGGCAGGCTCACGGTCATGCTCCCGCACAAAAGCGTTGATCTCCTCAAATGAGGCAATCAGCCGCTCATCCGCGCTCATCGCTGACGATGCCTTTGGCTTTACCTCCAGCAAACCCAGCGGATCAGTCTCCAGAATAGTTTCCAACTCTTTGATAAAATCAATCATGCGCTGTTTCTGCTTGCCCGCTGTCGTTTCTTGTTTCTGAGATAGACCAATGCCTCGGCCTGTCTCCTTTCCAGCGGATCTGTGGAATTCATATCAGGCTCTCGTCCATGGGTTTTGATAAATGGCCCGATCTTATCGCGATAAAGAATCACAGCTTCCTCGTCGGTCATCTGGATGCGACCTGCGTCAATGGTCTCCTGGATCACTTTTAACAGCCTTGCCGTCACTGACTTTGAAAGCACCTCAAATGCCTTCTGGAACGGATTAACCTGATCAATCAGATCAATGTGAAGCTCTTCGATATTGACAAATTTCCCTGCCATCCGCACAAAGCGTTTATCACCGACTTCCTTGATCTCACTGTTTTTGATGACCGAATCAGCCAGCACATATTCGCGAATCTCCTCAACTTCCTCATGGCTGAGTTCAGGGTATTTGGTCTGTATCACCTTGGGGATCATCACCTTGTTGATCACCTCCGGTTCAATAAATTCCCCGGGCAATGCCTGAAGCATTTTATTGTCCTGCAAAATAGCGGCTTTGAGGTCATTCAGATCAGATTCCACAATTTCTTTCACCCGTTGCGAACTGGGTTCTTTGAAACCCCGAATCCTGATGGTTCCCTCTTCGTGTTCCTCATCATCAAAGTGTCTGGTTTTGAATTTGAAATTCGGGGCAAGCACCTGCTCCATCAGCAGCGAGGCAGTGATAGCCTTGAGCATGTTATTCACAGAGAGTTTCACCTGATCGTCCTCGGCATCGGGCTGGGCAATCAGGTTGGTAAACTGGGCATGGGTTTTATTGCTGCTGTCGCGGGTGGCCCGTCCGATAATCTGAATGATCTCCGTCAGGGAGCCGCGATATCCGACGGTGAGCGCATGTTCGCAAAAGGGCCAGTCAAAGCCCTCTTTTGCCATACCCAGGGCAATGATCAGATCCATATCATCAACATCTTCCATCTGGCGCAGGTAGGTGATAATTTTGTCCCGATCTTTTGGGGTATCATTGACCAGATCCGCCACCCTGACGGTTTTGCCATCTTCGTGGCGCTTTACAAAAATCACCCCGGTCTCAGCATCCTGGTGGGTCACGGCGCCGACAATATCAAGAATGGTATCCACCTCTTTATGTTTGTCTTTGGTGGATTCACCCGCGTTGACATTGGGGATATGCAGAATGGTCTTTTTGTCGGTATCCAGCACCTCACCAATAGCGTTCAGATACCTGCCATGATAGAAGTGGTAGCCAATTCCCAGGGTTTTCAAATGGGTATAGCCATTGAGTTGTTCATAATAATTGTAGGTGACTTTGGAAAATCTCGCCTCATCCTCAGGGAACAGCACTGGCACACTGTCCCCCCGAAAATAGGAACCGGTCATGGCGACAATGTGGGCTGTGGTGGTCTTCATAATGGAACGCAGGACCTCTCCCAGCCGATTGTCTTCGCCAGCGGAAACATGGTGAAATTCATCAATTGCCAGCAGCGTATTATTGAACACCGACTCATCCACCGCATCAAAGGCAAAGCGCAGGGTGGCATGGGTGCAAATCAGAACCGTCTCAGCGGAATCCTGGAGAAAATTTTGAAACGCAGTAACTTTGCTGGTCACTCCGCCAGGGGTGCAAAGATTATAATCGGGGTTGAAATCCCAGTCGGCAAAAAAGCCGTAGGTGGTGAGGTCAGTTCGAGCAAAGGAACCACCTATGGACCGTTCGGGAACTGCAACGATTACTTTTCTGATACCCTGATTAAAAAGCTTGTCCAAGCCCAGAAACATCAGGGCACGGGATTTGCCAGATGCGGGCGGTGCTTTCAACAGCAGATATTGAGCATTTCTGGCTTCAAAGGCACGGGCTTGCATCTCACGCATTCCCATGTTATTGGTGGAAATGCTTTGGCCAGTCTGGGCGTAAGTCACATCAACAAGATTGGGCATTTAGCGAATCCTCATGCAAGTTTTCAGTGTCATCTGACATTTCTATTCATGATCAGATATTGGTAATTCATTTAAAAAGCGTGATTTATGTTGTATTTTTTCTTCGTTCCAAGGCATCATTTTTTTCCTGGGATAGCTAATGTAAATATGCCGTTTGGCGCGTGTAATTGCAACATAAGCATTATTTCTTTCCTCCTCCAATGCCTGTCTGGTTTTTGCCCGATAATCAGGGAAAGTGCCTTCTGTCATGCCCATTAAAAAGACAATATCAAATTCTAACCCCTTTGAAGTATGCACGGTTGCCAGGGTCAGCTGATTATCTGTTACGGCAGTTTTGCCGAACCCCATTGCGGCATAGCGACGAAAGTCAGCCAGAGATTTGTTATTTGCGGGTGTGTTACGAATATATTCAGACCAGGCCAAACGCCACTCGGTAATATCATTCTGTGCATTGCTGCGTTCATTCTCATTTTCAATATCCGTTAATTTGCTTTCTATCAAATCAAGCGCGGATGAGAAATTAGAAATCTTTTTATCTATAAGCCTCCAGGATTGTAACAAAATATCATAAGATAATGATGAGATATCTTTGCTTTTTATTTCTGATTTTAAGTTGTCAAGCAATTCAAGACCTCCGGAGGTTGCAGATAGTGGATGACAGTCTGAAACAGCGATTAACTGTTGAAAGTAAACCTCACCTTGCGGATTAGCAACAAGCCGCGTTCCCAAATCAAAAATTTTCATTAAAGTTGACTCAGCAGTTAAAGCTTCAGTTCCTTTTTTAAAGGTATATGCAAGATTGCTTTTATCCAGTTTTTCTATCAGCCTATTAAATACAAATCGGTTTCTGGCTAAGATGGCAATCTTGTTTAGCGTGACAGCGCCTTCAAACTCCGGAGATTCTATACCAAGCAACTGCTCTGTCTTTTCAAGTATCCATGTTGCTTCATCATTTTCATCTGCAAAGCTATGTACTTCTGCAATACCTTCAAAATGCTGTATTTGCGGATTTTGCACATCAGAATGAATAATCGTATTTGCGAATTCTAAGACAGCTCTTGATGAACGGTAATTACTCCTGATGCTCAGTTGTTTTGCTCCAAAATCCTGAACAAACGCTGAAAACATATATTTCTTATCTGCACCTGCATAACCGTGTATGGCCTGATTACCGTCTCCCACCATTAACACATTACGGATAACATCAGCACACAGGGTTTTAATCACCTGATACTGAGTGAAGTTCAGATCCTGGGCTTCATCCACTAAAACATGACGATATAAGCGACGATAAACAGATGCGACAGCAGGCTTGGAAAGGAGCAGCCAGGCTAATAACAAAATGTCGTCAAATTCAATTAATTCCTGGTTTCTGAGGTACTGGTTATAAAGCTTGTACAGATGAAGATGCTCGGATTTCCAATTATTATAACTGCTGACTTCGTCGTCAATAAAAACAAGCTGTTTTTTTTGCCTTGAAATCCATGCCAAAAAGTTTGACAAAATCCTTTTCTGATAGCTTTCTATATTGGTAATTTGTGAGTCAGCAGGAATTTGCATGAAATACGGCTCAAGGATCGGACTTTGCAAAAAAACATTTTTCAGCACATCTTTACGATCCGTCTCTTTCTCAATAATATGAGGCATGACCGTATAACCCAGTTCATGCCGGTAGGCTTTTAACACATCTAAGCCAAAGGTATGAATGGTGTTGATAAAAGTCCGTTCTCTGTTGCCCTTGACGGTTTTAAGGCGTTCCCGCATCTCTTCGGCTGCCTTATTGGTGAAAGTCAGACATAAGATGCGGAATCTTTCTTTAGGCGAATTTTCCAATAAACCGCGTACAGATTCAGTCAGCACACGGGTTTTGCCACTACCTGCCGAAGCTGATACCAGCATTGCGCCGCCATTTGCTGTCCAGGTGTCAACGATAATTTGTTGTTCTTCAGATAGCGGTTGCATTTGCTGCCTCAGTTTTTTTATCGGGGTGAATCACAGCATCAATCGCATCAAAAAGTTCCCGTATTTTAGGTGGAATACAGCGATCATCAGGAAGTCTGACAATTTCCTCTGCCCAGTATGAAGGGTAGCGGACTTTGCCGCCTTTAAATGAAAGCTCTTCTTTTAATTGCTCGTCAGATAGGTTGTTTACTCTGGAAACGCCCGCCTTTATTTGTCTCGGATCTGTATCTGCTGTTGTTGTGGCTTCACACCATGCGTTAATTCCAGCTTTGAGCTGAGGTTGGTATGATTCGGAAATCAAGTAGTCTTCTATAGATTTGCCAAGCTTTATAACATTGGTATGCTCATCATGCGGATCAAGGTTTAAGGAGGATATCACGCTATCAACACCTTTTTTTATGTTATCCTTGTCATAGTCGCTGAATATGATCCAAGGGATTTTCATCGCCTCGGCCAATATTAAAAATGGCTTGTAATTATTTCCATGTACAGAAATAAAAGTAATTCCCAGCTCAAACGGATAAACTCCGTCAAAGTATTTATATGCAAAAATGGGCAGGCATTGCGCTTCTGTCTCCCCTTCAGATAAAACGATAGCTTTTGAAAAGAGCAATTCACCTTCAGAAAGCAAGACTTCCCTTTTTATCTTACGAAGTTCATCAATATTTAAATTATCGGTCTCAATCCGGCCAGTTTCTGTCTGATCTGTTTCCTTATAAAAATGCCGTATCTCGGTTAAATCAGCCAAAGCTGCAATATAAGGAGAATGCGTACTGATAATTTTCTGGCCTTTAATCTCAGATAACTGCCGGTAAACCTGCCGCTGTGCATTGGGATGTAAGTGCGCTTCCGGTTCTTCCAAACCTAAGATTGGAAAGAATGGCTCATTTTCATCACTTTTTTCCTGTTCTTCCCAACTGATTTTAGCTTTGAATGCCAGCAGAGATGCCCAACTGCGCGTACCCATGCCGTGATATTCGAGGCTGAAAGTATCTGAACCGCCATCTTGAAAATGGACTTTCATACCTTTGTGCAAATCCCGTACTTTCTTAGGGAATGGCGTGATTTCCACGCCTTTTCCTTTGGATTGAACGGTTTTATTCAATTCTTCCAATGCCCTACGCAGGTGCAACAACACCTCACTATTCTTGACAGCATCTTCATTCAGTTCCGCCAAAGCTTGTTCTAATGCTTTCCGCTGATCTGCATCGTATTCAATTTTTCCAGTCAGGTGTCCAAAGTGAGAACTACGCTGCTGTATATCTTCTTGCAAATCACGTTGCGCGTCGATGAAATGAAACGGAATCCCGGATAAATTGGCAGAGACTTCAGTATTTTCGTCCGCGAGATTACTGTCCCAATTACGGATAACATAACGCCTGATTTGGACTTCTTTGTTAAGATGCCCAAATTCTATTTGTGTTCTGAATGCGAAAATGTATTTTCCATGTATATCCGGTGTTGTATCTGTACCAAAGATATCAGCCCACAACTCGTTAAAATCGTTTGCATTGTCAGCAGGAATAATTTTTACATCAATCGTAATTACCCGCCCAGCTTCTGCTAATGGATTGCCATCTTTATCTATGAACAAATCATCATGGCTGATAAAACGGCAATCCATATTAAACGCCAGTCCCAAAGCGCGTAAAAATGTCGTTTTTCCGGCATTGTTAGTGCCAACTAACAAAGTTATATTTGGTGAAAGTGTTATATCCACTTGCCGTAAGGAACGAAAATTATGAATTCTGATTCTCTCTATGAAAATACTCACGATAACCCTCGCTAATTAATTATCAGTATTATTTGTTCAGATTATTTAAAAAATGTAGCGACTTATGTTATTTAGTATCTTGTTGAATCATCTCTTCATAAAGCTTGAACAGATACTCCATCCGCTCTTCATCATTTTCAAATGGGCGTTTCCGATAGCACTGCTCCACGGCTATGTCCATTTCGTGATGCGCCTTACGCAGTCCGTCTGGCATCTTGTCTGGATCATAGAGTTGGGCCATCGTTTTTTCCGAGTGCTGTTCCCGTTCGTCCAACACCTTGAAAACATGATCTTCGAGCGTGTTTTTTTGCGACTTGGTGATTTCCGGGAAAGGGAAGGTGTTGTAGCAAAGTGCTGATGAATAGCGGATTCGGGTTTCAAGGCGACCCGCCACGGTGCGTACCCAGGTCATGTGTATGCGGGAGGAGATGACGGCGAAGAGCCATGTGGCAGGCGTGTAGATTACATAGGCCAAGTCACTAACTACGACATTACTATCAAGAAAACCGATTGGAATATACTCTCTTCGTTCTGAGGAAATACGGGGAATAATAATTGAGTTTTCAGCTTGATGCCTAATTTCCACAAAACGATGGGGCTGTTCAGCAAATTTTCGGGTTCCCTTTTTAGGACTCGCCAAACGCATAGCTGCAACGTCATTAATCCTTTTTTTAATTTCTGAAATTTTTGAAGCCTCTGGAACATCAGAATCTTCCAGCCATAAACACCATCTCTCTCCACCACGAATAAATTCACGAGAACCAAGAAACTTTCTTATAAACTTTGCCGCCTCTTGATGTTGACTTATAAGTGCCTCTTTTTCATCTGTGGATAAAATCAAATGTCCACCATCTTTGGGCATATTTCCAAGCACAATAAAAGGGATTGATGAGATAGGATCCCTTCGCTTGGTGATAATATTGGAACTGCCAGCCGTCAGATAGGCACTAATGGACTTGACTGCTCTACGAACTCCATCAGTGTAAAGTACCTTTTTGGTATTTTTGATTCCCGCCACACCGATAACAGAACAGGTAACACCAGCATTTCCCTTTGCGTTATTCGTCCATTTAAAGGATGTATGTCCGAAATTTATCTCCAACCCTTTGCTGAATATGTGGGGCCATAGTAATGCAACCTGCTCCCCCTGATTGATGGAGTTCGTTGAAACGAATGCAAACTTAGATTGTCCAGCTTTAATATAAGACCCTGCCTTAAGAAACCATATACTGATGTAATCTAACTTTGTCGTACCTCCCCAAGACAATTTCAGATCTTCTTTCTGCTCTTTGCTCTGCATTGAGAAGCCCAAATAAGGCGGATTCCCCAAAATATAAATCTCATATCCCTCATCTTTCGGACACACTTCTTCCCAATCCAGCCGTGTCGCATTGCCGCAGACAATATTTCCACCATCCTGCAACGGCAGTGTAGGTCGTGTCTCTCCAAACACCTCTTTGAAAGCGAGGTTCATCTGATGTTCTGCCAGCCACAGCGAGAGTTTGGCGGTCTCATGGGCGAAGTCGTCAATCTCAATACCATAGAACTGGGTGAGTCTGATATTGCTGAGAAATCGAAATCTGAGCTGTTTGCCGGACAACCGCTTAAAAATCTCAATCTCCAGCTTGCAAAGCTCCTTGTAGGCGATAATCAGAAAATTGCCAGAACCGCAGGCCGGGTCGAAAATACGCAAGTGAGAAAGTCTGTCCAACAGCTTTTCCAGTTTTTTCTTGCTGTTTCCTGCCCGTTCCAATTCAGCATAAAGATCGTTAAGAAACAGCGGTTCAATCACCTTCATAATATTGACAACCGAGGTGTAATGCATTCCCATACTGCTGCGCCGGTCATTATGTACCACGGCCTGCATCATGGAGCCGAAAATATCAGGATTGATCGCCTTCCAGTTCAGCGCACCGCACTCAATAATGATCTTTCCTGATTTTGCGCTGAACATCGGAACGGGATAATCTTCAGCAAACAACCCTCCGTTGACATAGGGAAAATCCTGAAGAAACTGCGGATAATCCGAACGCTCACGCGAGTTTAGCACCTTGAAGAACTTTTGCAGATAGGCTTGCAAATCTTTGCCATCTTCAGCGGTATGGGAAGCCAGCGAGTTGATGAACTGACCATCAGCAAAAATCCCTGTATCTTCAGCAAAAAAACAGAAAAGCAGGCGGGAGAGGAAGATGTTCAGTGCGTGCCTGTCCCCCTCATTTTCGAGAGGATTATCTTCCAAAATGAGGTCGTAGAGCCGCCCCATACGTTCTGCCGCCTTGATATCCGCCGGGTTTTCGCTCTGGATCTGTGATTTTTCCATCCCGGCCCAGGGCAGGAAGAAATCATAGTGCTTTGGTAAGTCCGTAACAGGGATATCAAGCGTATCCTCAGTCTTAGTATCAACTGATAGCAAGGTCTGGAAATCCGTAACAATAATGAAGCGGGGATGATGTCTGACAATGGCGGGGTCGCTTTTCAGCCTGTCAATGAGGTTATGCAGATCACTGTCCGTTTCTTTTTTAAAAAAGAGCTTCTTCTTCCAGAGGATTTCACCCGGATTTTTCGAGAGGTTGTAGTCACCTTTTTTTAATCGGGTAACGGATGCCTTTGGCTGTCCGTATGCAAGCAGCAGATCATAAATGAATGTTTTTTCGGCAAGGTTCGTTATAAGCGATTGGATATTGCCTTCTAATTCTTCAATATTCATATTGATTGAACCTTCGATATTTTTTAAGCGGTTTTACAAAATGACAGCAGAATCATGCCAAACAGATGTCGAGCGGGACATCCTGCCAGAACATATTTCACAGGTCTGACCCCAAATTTTCCAATATGTCTGACCCATGACGACATTTTTGCTTCGGCAGTACTACACCACTTTTTAAGTTCGCCCCCCTTTAAAAAAGGGGGGCCGGGGGGGATTTCTGCCGTAACACCTTTTTTTAGCAACGTAAAATCCCCCCTTTAAAAAAGGGGACGAACTTAAAAAGTGGTGTAGTAGTACGTTTTTTCAGACGTGATACAATTTCCGGGTTCGGTATCACGCTCCTACAATATTCTCTCCGATTCTCCGGAGGACACCTTTCTCGGTAAAATCCTTGTGCTGATATTCCGCCTCTTCTTCCGACACATTACGGGTTGCCGGAGTCACCACGGCTGTGATTCCTTATTTCCATTGGAATTCCGAGTGCCTCAGAAATTTCAGACAGGGTTTCACGCGCATTCCTGAAATCAAACCTGCTGATCTGATCTTCCATAAGCTTCATTTCTTTTTGAAACCCGAGATTGCCAAGATTAGTTTTTATTGAAGCCAGACAGGTCTCGGCTCTCGGGTTGTTTTTCAGGAGAAATCCGGCAAGTTCGATAATACAGGGAGCAATTTCACATTCGGATTCCAAGGATTCCGTACATTCTGATTGTTCAACATTCTCCTCCAATTGTTTTACAGATTCCATAACCCTGTTAAGCGACCTTTCAAGGCTGTCTGCCATATCATTCATATCTGAGATGCTTCCGGTTTTTATGTTCTCTTCAAATTCCAGGGACGCCCTGTACAAACCTTTTGCAGAGATATTTCCGGCCATCCCTTTCAGTGTATGGAGCAATTGCAAAGCAAGGTTCTGATTGCCTTTCTCCAGTGCATCACGGATATCGCTGGCTGAGTTTCTGTAATTTTCTGAAAATTCAGTCAGAATTTTTACGAACAGCCTCTTGTTGCCTACCACTCTTTTCAGACCGGATTTAATATCAATCCCCGGCATGTTGTCCGGAAGTGTTATCTGTTGTTCATCGGGTTCCGATTTCCTGATTTCCGGTTTATGGTTTCCGGTTTCCGGTTTTATCCAACGGTTTAAGGTGGAAAATAACTCATCAATATCTATAGGCTTGGTTATGTAATCATTCATTCCTGCTTTGAAACATTTTTCCCGGTCCCCTTTCATGGCGTGGGCAGTCATTGCTATAATCGGGATTTCGGATTTTGAATTTCGGATTTCAAAATCCCGAATGGCTTTTGTGGCTTCGAATCCGTCCATTTCCGGCATCTGAATATCCATAAGTATTGCATCATATGAAGATTTACAGAACGCTTCGACCGCTTCCTTTCCATGATTGGCAATATCCGCGATGATCCCCGCGCTATCCAGTATTTCTATCGCCACCTCCTGGTTGATAAAATTATCTTCAACCACGAGAATTCGTGCATTTCTGATTCTTTCCACAGCTTTTGTTCTCCTGTCAGGCGATTTCCCCAAAAAAATATCCCTGATTTTGAGGTCTTGATTCAGGTCCCTGACCTGATCCGGGATATTCGTTCTTGGAAAACGACTTAGCTGTCTGTTCCCTGTATTTTTCCTTTCCGCTTACGGATCATCAGATGTAAAAGAGTGAATCTTCCTGAGTATTTTTGATGTGGGAAACGCGGATTTACTTTTTGTAAGTATAGAAATTACTTTCAAAAAAGATAATCAGGCGGCTCAGATTTGTTAATCCGGGCTGAGTAAATTAACGCTCATGGAAAAAAAAACGGGTTTTCTCACCCTGGTCATGAAAAAATTTTCAGTGAAAACAAATAAAAAAACGGCATCCTTCATAAAAGTCGAAAAGTAGTTTACTTTTTCCGGCTGTAAAACAATTTTTCAAATTGTTTAAAACGATTTGAAAAATCGGCATCCTTC
>JAUCGG010000384.1 GCA_030378015.1 Desulfococcaceae bacterium HSG8 | reverse complement strand
AGACTTATGGAATTTTTTATTTGTCCTGAGCATTAAGACCAGAATGGTCGAATAATTTTTTTCATTATTGTAAAATTGGAAAATTTTTAATATTATTTCTCTTATTTTTCTTTCATAAGCGTTTTCGCTGATATTATTGTAAAGTTGGCCCAGTTTTTCCACCGGGATGCTTACCAGGAGATTCTCCTTGTTGCTGAAATATTCATAAACCGTTCCCTCGGCAACATCCGCTTTCTTGGCAATTTCCAACATGCTGGCGTCATTGAACCCCTTTTCAGCAAAAAGAGAGGTGGCCGAATTTATGATTCTCTTTCTTTTTTCATCTTTCTTGCTTAAAAAATTTTTCTCCTTTGAAAGCGGACGGACAGAATTCATGAACATATCATAAATCATTTCTGCCTGTTCCAGAGAGTTCGGAGTATCTCTGACCGACCAGTTGATCGCAATATGGTCAACGGTTCCCAGAAGCATGTCTCTTAATATCATTGGTGAGGACGCGCCACAGAACGTACCCTCACTTATCCCCTCTCTGATAATATCTGTGATGATCCCTGCATATTTTTTCAGAGCGATGTAAGCATCTGAATTGTAAAATCTGGGATATGATCTTGATTCCAGGATTATTTTGATTTTTTTCTTATTGACTGAGTAGGCTTTGCAGTGAAACCAGATCGCTTTTCTGAGCTTGTTTTCCGCGCCCCGTATTCCTTCAAGATGATCTTTCAGATCAGAGCTGCTTTCAATCAGAAAATTTTCAATAATCGTAAAAAGAATATTTTCCTTGCCTTTAAAATAGATATAAATGCCTGATGCTCCCAGCCCGGCTCCTTTTGCGATTTCGGAAACTGTTGCATCTGCAAACCCTTTTTCTGCAAATACCTTTATTGCGGATTCCAAAATGGAGCTTTTCTTTTTTTCCGATTCTTTCATTATTCTCAACCATGTGGGAAGGTATGAATTCCCATATGACCAGTATGATTTTTCCGCATAAATTTCAGCTTGCTGTTATCTTTGCATTAAATATCGCTCAAACACCTCATGACATTCTGAGGATCGTTCATAATATGTATTTTTCAGCAAGTCAAGAAAAAATATCATTTTTAAAGTTAAAAAATATTGGATATATAATAATAGAATTAATATGGTTATCTTGAAAAGCAATAATGATTTTATGATCAATCTGAATTGAGGACAATTCAGATTGATTATTCTCTGGTGCAGCAGATGATGCCTTTGTCTGTTTATTCAGGAAACAAGTCTCAGAAGTCAGCGTGTCAGGCTTCCGAAGTTTTAGGAACTTCGGAAATCTCACTTACATCGGTTCAAACATGGATGGATTGCATCCGTTTTTCAATCTTCAGACAGACGCGGCGCTCGGGTTTCCGCCCTCACAAGAGCCGCCTGAAGGCGGAACTACTACATTAACTTGTAAGTTCCTCCCCCCTTTTTTAAAGGGGGGCCGGGGGGGATTTCTGCCGCAACACTCTTTTTTTGTAACATAAAATCCCCCCGGCCCCCTTTAAAAAAGGGGGGGACGAACTTAAAAAGTGGTGTACTACGAACCACTACGAACCGGGGTTTTGTCTTCGATCTGCTGATAAGGAATGGGGACTAAATAACTTTCCATTTTAATATTCTTTATGTAATCAG
>JAUCGG010000015.1 GCA_030378015.1 Desulfococcaceae bacterium HSG8 | reverse complement strand
GCCCGCTCCGCCACGGAGGGGTTCATCGCCGTCGCCAAAAACCTCCGGGGCTTCGGCAGAAGCCTGTGGCACAGGCTGGGAGGGCACAGGATGTGGTCCCTGATCTGTCAGACCGCCCACAATCTCAAAAAATTCCTCCGGTTGTGGGATGAGGACAGAATCGGTGAGGAAAGCCTGAAAAAGCTCGGTCTCGCCTGATTTCACAGGGCTTTCAGAAATTTCGCACCTGCTCCGGTCCGGAACCGGCCGTTCCGAAGAGAGGAGAGGCGCGTCTGAAAAACAGGATTTCCGACAAATTTTTTCCCGAAATTCTGTAAAAAGCATTTAAAACCTCTTAAATCATAAAAATTTAACCCCATATCAGACTATGGGATGATCTGTCTGAAGAGAAATTCAGCAGATACTATATAGCAACGGCAGAGGACACAGTGGAGGCAAGTTATCCCTTCCCATGAGGAGTTATGAGACCACTGACCAGGCAACGACAATAACCCACAGCAGGAAGTTATCCCTTCCCATGAGGAGTTATGAGGAGCGGGAATTTATGTTTAAGCTCGGTCTGTTTTTGTTATCCCTTCCCATGAGGAGTTATGAGGGTCGAACCGCCGCTCATACGGACTGGAAAAATGGGTGTTATCCCTTCCCATGAGGAGTTATGAGGTATTGGAAATCATTCGGCATGTTGCGGCGGCATTATGTTATCCCTTCCCATGAGGAGTTATGAGCTGCCCGCATAATCAGAATCATCGCCGAAGCAGAACGGTTATCCCTTCCCATGAGGAGTTATGAGACGATTGAAAATATTCAGCTTCTTTTCCTCTCTCTTGTTATCCCTTCCCATGAGGAGTTATGAGTCCCATCCGTCAACAAGTTTACCCAAATAGCGAACAAGTTATCCCTTCCCATGAGGAGTTATGAGCCGAAGCTGAATAAACAACTCTGTTGCCGTGCAGGTCTGTTATCCCTTCCCATGAGGAGTTATGAGCCGAAAGAGGGGAAACAGCAGCTAAATACTGGCGGTTTGGTTATCCCTTCCCATGAGGAGTTATGAGCCGGGGCCCAGTTTTGCCCCGGAATCCCGATCATACGCGTTATCCCTTCCCATGAGGAGTTATGAGTCTCCAGTTTTGCCAGTTTCCGGAATAAGTATCTCAAGTTATCCCTTCCCATGAGGAGTTATGAGATTTGAATGCTTTTCCCCTTACATTCGCCTTGTAATGTTATCCCTTCCCATGAGGAGTTATGAGTGTAATTTTTTCCCGGAGGATGGCTCTTTCTTCTGCGTTATCCCTTCCCATGAGGAGTTATGAGGCAGAGGTAATGAATTCGCCAAGCTCACTGCAGGTTATCCCTTCCCATGAGGAGTTATGAGCGGAACCGTGGAAGACGTGATCGCCAAGAAAAATCAGGGTTATCCCTTCCCATGAGGAGTTATGAGTCCCGCATCGTTTTTTCGTCCCCCACAATCTGCGAGTTATCCCTTCCCATGAGGAGTTATGAGCCGTTACTCGGAGCCCGTCATTACAGAAAAGCAACGGGAGTTATCCCTTCCCATGAGGAGTTATGATATCTGGCTCATCAGCATGGATCTGTGATCAAGATTGGTTATCCCTTCCCATGAGGAGTTATGAGTGAAGGATTCCGGTAGAAAAATTGAAAAACTTGAAGAGTTATCCCTTCCCATGAGGAGTTATGAGTCACTGTCGGGGATTGCCCGGCAGTCTCTTATACCTGTTATCCCTTCCCATGAGGAGTTATGAGACGAGAATCCTAATGAATAATGTTCCGCCAGTGATTTGTTATCCCTTCCCATGAGGAGTTATGAGCATAAATGAATCCGGTTAAAGTCCGGATAGCTGTTGTTATCCCTTCCCATGAGGAGTTATGAGTCGCTCTTCCAAAAAACGCTCAAGAGCATTCACGAGTTATCCCTTCCCATGAGGAGTTATGAGTCAAGACACTGACTTTTTGCATGTTCTCTCTCCTTGGTTATCCCTTCCCATGAGGAGTTATGAGTGCTTTTTTGAATTCGGCCCGGAGCCAATTTTCGTCGTTATCCCTTCCCATGAGGAGTTATGAGTCTGCACGAATCCCGCAGAATCCCCGCCTGCAACGCGGTTATCCCTTCCCATGAGGAGTTATGAGTGTATTTTTTTTACAATGCCGGGTTAGACGCCGCGGCCGGTTATCCCTTCCCATGAGGAGTTATGAGTGCTGTAGCGAATGCTACCAGGGCACAGCAGCGATGTTATCCCTTCCCATGAGGAGTTATGAGTCCTTGCAGCAGCCGGCGCCGTTGCGCGTCCCCCCCGGGTTATCCCTTCCCATGAGGAGTTATGAGAACGGCTGATGGGGGAATGGGAAGAATATGTACAGCGTTATCCCTTCCCATGAGGAGTTATGAGAGGCTTTTCCCGTTCCGGCCCGCCCCGATCTGAAAGTTATCCCTTCCCATGAGGAGTTATGAGATCTGATTTGCAAGTCCCATCTGCCCGATATTCGCCAGTTATCCCTTCCCATGAGGAGTTATGAGGCTTTTTTCGTCGTATTTGTAAAAACATCCTGAATGTTATCCCTTCCCATGAGGAGTTATGAGACAACAGAAGTTGCTGCAATACTCCGGCTGTCACCGCGTTATCCCTTCCCATGAGGAGTTATGAGACAAAAATATTTTAGATGGCCCCGTTGTCAGAATCGTTATCCCTTCCCATGAGGAGTTATGAGCTACCCCGGCCAGCAGGTTCAGAGCTACCCCGGCCAGCGTTATCCCTTCCCATGAGGAGTTATGAGGCGTTTTTCTTTTCCTCTGCCAATCGTCATAATTCCCGTTATCCCTTCCCATGAGGAGTTATGAGGCCACAGAACTTTTGCGCCAGGGGCTGAGTTTGGAGTTATCCCTTCCCATGAGGAGTTATGAGCTGCTGAGTATTTCAAACCTGTGAGACGCAGGCAGGGTTATCCCTTCCCATGAGGAGTTATGAGTTATTTCTTTCTTCCTGAAGTCGGATCAGGTCCGGGTTATCCCTTCCCATGAGGAGTTATGAGACCATGCGAACATCCATATAAATTGTATTCTTCTAAGTTATCCCTTCCCATGAGGAGTTATGAGATTCATTGGATGTTCCCTCCAGATTTTTGTACACCTGTTATCCCTTGGCACTAGTTCAGTTCAATGGGAATTCTTGTAAAATCAGGCTGTTGTCTTGGAATCCCGGATATCCGGCAATCTGTTGTTATTTCAGACAAATCCGGGTTATTTTTCCAGAAAATCCCATTGAACTGAACCAGTGCCCAGGTTATTTCGATTATTTTATTGATAAGGCTTGAACAATATGCTACACGGCCATGCAAACAGTTGATATGCTGATCACAACGAAACATGAAAGTCGGAGCAGATGACCAAACACCAAACACCAAACACCAAACACCAAACACCGTTTTGCATAAAAGCTGTGCTGTTCGACTTTGACGGCACATTGACAAAACCTGACGCGCTGGATCTTTCCGTGGTGAGGCAGGCTGTGGGCTGTCCTGAGGATGTACCGGTTCTGGAATTTATTGAAAATATTCAGAGCAAGGCTCGGAAGGAAGCTGCCCGGATTGAACTGGAACATTTTGAGCTTGAGGCTGCTGAAAACTCCGAACCGAACCCGGGGGCAGAGGCATTGATTTCTTATCTCCGTGCAAAAGGTCTTTGTATCGGAATTGTCACCCGGAACACCCTGAAGTCGGTAAATCGTGCCTTGGAGAATTTTGAAACCACCGGCCCGTCGGACTTTGACCTGATTATCTCCCGGGATGATGCTGTCGAACCCAAACCCAGTCCTGACTGCATCCTGATGGCTGCCCGAAAACTGGGAGTAAATGCCAAAGATATCCTTATGGCAGGAGACTTCATTTTTGATATCCGGGCAGGGCGCAATGCCGGGGCAATCACAGTTTTCCTGGATAACGCGTCGGAAACCGGGGACCCGAAACCGGGAAATCTGAACTGGAAACTCGAAACCCGGGACGATTCCATAGCAGAAAGCGACTACACCATTTCGCACTTGGATGAACTCAGGGAAATCATACGTCTGGGAACCCCGCTCCCCGCTGGCAAGTTTCCCAATGAGCTTTTAAAGGGAGTTCTGGAACAGTTTGCCTTTGATGATCCGTCAGTATTGATAAATCCGGGGATAGGCGAAGATATTGCCGCGGTGAATGTGGATAACGAGGAGGTGCTTGTCCTCAAATCTGATCCCATCACCTTTGCCACGGATTCCATCGGCCACTACGCGGTTCTGATCAATGCCAATGATATTGCCACATCAGGGGCAATTCCCCGGTGGTTCCTGACCACCCTGCTATTTCCCTGCGGAACCAGTGCTTCCGAGATATTCCATGTCATGCATAACCTGAAAGATGTGTGCCGTAAATGGGGAATCACGCTGTGCGGGGGGCATACGGAAATTACCGACGCGGTCACAAGGCCCGTGGTCACGGGAATGCTGGCCGGAACCGTCCCGAGGGCAGATCTGATTGACAAGAGGAATATGCGGCCCGGGGATAATGTCCTGCTGACCAAAGGGGTTGCAGTGGAAGGAACCAGCATCATTGCCAGGGAATTCGGGGACAGGCTGAAAGAACTGGGAATGGCAGAAGCAGATATTGAGACATGCAGGAATTTCCTTTCCCATATCAGTGTGCTGAGGGAGGCAAAAATAGCGGCGCTATCCAGCGGAACCAGTGCCATGCACGATGTCACCGAAGGCGGCGTCGCGACCGCACTTGAGGAACTGAGTATTGCCGGAGGCCACAGGATCAGGATTCGCACAGAGGATATCCCGGTTTTTCCCCAGACCGAGGCGGTTTGCCGGCTTTTCGATATACATCCCCTGGGGCTTATCGGTTCCGGCAGTCTCCTGATCTGTTGCAGACAGGATACCTGCGAAAATCTCATCCGTGATATCCGGGAAGCCGGCACGGACGTATCTGTTATCGGGGAAGTGCTTGAAGAGGGCCAGGGGATTGAAGCTTTAAGACAGGGTGAATCCGTGGAATGGCCATGTTTCGAAGTGGACGAAATTACCCGCCTTTTTTAAAGAAATCACAAATTCCAAATAAATTCCAAATTTCAAATTCCAAATGAATTCCAATATCCGAATCGCTAATGTCGGGTGCAATTAAAAGTGTCAGGTGCCCTCGTTCCCAAACTCCGTTTGGGAACGCAATTGCACGCAAAACTCCGTTTTGCATGTATGGCAAACAGAGTTTGCCGGACAAGGTGTGTTCCCAGACGGAGTCTGGGAACAAGGACTTCCTAACATTTTTAATTGCACCCAATGTCGGGATTCGGATATTGTATTTTGGAATTTAGGCATCTTTCATAAAAGCTCGTGAGTCGTAAGTTCTCATAAATAGCTGAAATAACTCACAGGGAAACTCCCCCTTTTTTTAAAGGGGGCCGGGGGATTTCCCCCGACCTGCTGAAATCCCCCTGAATCCCCCTTTAAAAAAGGGGGACTCAGAACAGCGGCTTCAGAGAACTTATGACGAGATAAAAGCTGAAAGTAGTTTACACTTTTTCGGGCTGTAGAACAATTTTTCAAATTGTTTTAAACAATTTGAAAAATTGTTCTACAGTGAAGTGCAAACCGACAAATGAAGGATGCCGGAATTTATTTGGAATTTGTAGTACAGCACTTTTTAAGTTCGTCCCCCCCTTTTTTAAAGGGGGCAGGGGGGATTTTACGTTGCTAAAAAAAGGTGTTACGGCAGAAATCCCCCCCGGCCCCCCTTTAAAAAAGGGGGGAGGAATTTACGAATCGGTGTAGTAGTTTGTTATTTCTTATTTCTTTTCCAACTGCCCTGTAAGCTTCGAAGATGCCTGATCAATAGCTGATGATATTTCCTGATCATTACCAGATTCCTGGACAGTCTTCAGCGCGTCTTTGATAGGATGCAGGTCTTTAAAAGCACCGGAGAAATCAGCATGAACCAGCGCGGCCTCCAAGTCTTCCTTTACGTGCTCTATGGGCTGTTTCCCGGCAGATTCATAAGCCCTGCTGATGCTCATCCCGGTGAGATACAGCGACAGGGGGTCTTTGATTCTCTGCGCGCTGATTGCCTGGTGGATTCCTTTTATATCTGAGGCAGCTTCCAGTTCAGAACCCAGGAGGTCAATCTGTTGTTCCAGCATTGTAACCTGATTTTGCAGAATAAAAAAAGCTCCCCCGACACCGATAGCAAGCCCCGCAATCATTCCTGAAATTATCTGTTTCCAATTCATGATTTTTCTCCGGAAAATATTGTTTTTTTAATTTAATATTTAACGCTATGTGCAACTTATAATGCCACGAAGGCGCGAAGGCACAAAGGCTCACGAAGGTTCTCTGTGTTTCTTTGTGGCTGAGTGCCTTTGTGTGGCATTATGGTCTGTGTTCTCTTCGGTTAAAAAGTTGTACATGGCGTTATTTAATACAAAGCTCACATGCCCTGTAGTTTGAAAATGCTCTTGCAGATGGAAAATCATTAGGAATCTGTTCGGATAGTCATCCGGAATGATGAGTTAATATCCCGGCATACCGTGAAAATTAAAAAATGAAATTCCATCTGCTGATGCTGTCATGAAAATATCAGGTCTCTCATTCTCATAAAGTGATAATAAAAGTCAATAGGGCAAAAGGAGTATTTAATGGTAAAAAATTCCCCTTCACTATAATTCAGAATATCATAATTTATAAAAAGACTCAATCATAAATCATTAGTACATCAACTTGTAAATTCCTCCCCCCTTTTTTAAAGGGGGGCCGGGGGGATTTCTGCCGCAATACCCTTTTTTTGTAACATAAAATCCCCCCGGCCCCCTTTAAAAAAGGGGGGGACGAACTTAAAAAGTGGTGTATAGTACAGCAAGGCAGAAGTTCGTTACCCTCGCTCGGATTGGCAAATCCGAGCCGCCGGATTTGTCAGTCCGGAGCAGAAAGGGGTAACGAATTTCTGCCTCAGTACAGCAAGGCATAAATTCGTACACAGTCTGAAAACACCATATGCCCTGATTAAAAACGCTCAGGGATGAGCAGGACTGCTCCCCTGAGGGTAGCGTAATCTTTCAGATTGCGCCGGAAGGAACAGACGCAATCTGAAAGATTACGCTACAGGCTGAAAAAGTGTGTACGAACTTGTGACTTGCTGTACTAGTACAGCAATTCGTAAATTCCTCCCCCTTTCTTAAAGGGGAACTGGGGATTTTTCTTGCTAAAAAAGGCTGTTGCGACAAAAATCCCCCCGGCCCCTTTACGAAAGGGGAATTTACAAATTGTTATACTAAAGCGTGTACATATGACTTTGCGGTAGTTATTGCAAGTAAACTTCATCCTCAAACTTGATATAATTATATACAAAAACGGAAAAAATGCAACCTTTTTTACCGCAAAGTCATATGGTACACGCTTTAATACACCACTTTGAAAGTCCGGGGTATAAGCCTCTGCTTTTACAAAATGCCGCCTGAAGGCGGGACTACGAACCCGGGGCATTTATCCTTTATCCTTTACCATTTACCCCATTGACTTTTCCCAAGGTATCTGAAAAAATATCAGGAATTGAAAACTTTCCGTTTAAGTGGATTCCGGGTGAAAGCAAAAGGAGATAAGAATGGCAGGTAAAAAATACTTAGAGACCTGCCCGAAAATAATATGGGACACGGATGAACACGGATACGCACGGATTTTATCACAGAAATGACCCGTGCGCATACGGAAATAATCTGTGTGCATCCCTGTCCCATGCCGCGGGAAACTTTAGTTTAGCAGACCGGGTAAAATTCAGTAAAGCACACAGCCAGCGCGGAGTAAAACGATTCTGCAAATAGTTGTTCATCCTGAAAACGATTTGCAAAATCATCTTACGAATAAACGCCATGCGAAACTTTTTTTAACCGAAGAGAACACAGACATATAATGCCGCAAAGATACAGAGATATAATATAATATAATGCCACAAAGACACGAAGAAACACAAAGAACCTTTGTGAGACTTCGCGCCTTTGTGTCTTCGTGGCATTATAAGCTGCACATAGCGTCAGATACAGAGAGATAATGCCGCAAAGATACAGAGATATAATATAATGCCACAAAGACACAAAGACACGAAGAGACACAAAGACACGAAGAGACACAAAGACACGAAGAAACACAAAGAACCTTTGTGAGACTTCGCGCTTTTGTGCCTTCGTGGCATTATAAGTTGCACATAGCGTCAGATACAGAGAGATAATGCCGCAAAGATACAGAGATATAATATAATGCCACAAAGACACAAAGACACGAAGAAACACAAAGAACCTTGTGAGACTTCGCGCTTTTGTGCCTTCGTGGCATTATAAGTTGCACATCGTGAATAATCAGTAACTTAATTGGAGTTACATAGGAGAAAAACATGAAAAATGCTGTCGCCGTATTGCTGATGATAATCGCACTTGATTCTGTATCTTTCGGCGATGTCCTGATTATTGCAAACAAGGATGTGCCGGAAACGATCCTGAGTCAGAAGGAGGTCCGGGAAATTTTCTTAGGCAAAAGGGTTCAGTGGAGTGATAATTCCAGGATCAGGTTTGTCGTTATAAGCAATCCCGAACTCCACAGTATGTTTCTGAAAAAATATGTCAGACTGCCCCATGTTGAATGGGAGATTTACTGGAAAAGAATAGTCTTTACAGGCAGGGGTATGCCGCCGGAAACCATCAATAGCGAAACAGAAATGGTTGAATTTATATCTAAAAAGCATGGTGCTGTCGGATATGTTTCATCCGGTGCAAAACTTGAAAATCGCGAGATTAAAATAATCGGGGATCAATAGGAGGGATCAATGAAAAGAGTGATAATCCTTTTAATGACATCTGTTTTCGGAATTACAGGAAACTCTGCTGCATGGGATACGGATCAGATAAATATCCACGGGTTCATTTCCCAGGGCTTCCTGATAACGGATCACAATGATTTCTATTATGCTGACACCCGTGACGGCACATTTCAGTTTAATGAAGCGGGAATCAGCTTTGCTTCGGAACTGACCGACAATCTGAGGATCGGCGTACAACTCCTGTCCCGCGATCTCGGGGATATCGGGAATAATGAGATGACAGTGGACTGGGCCTTCGGAGACTACCGGTACAGGAACTGGCTGGGTATCCGCGCGGGAAAGATCAAAAGGCCCTTTGGCTTATATAACCGGTTCCGCGATATTGACGCAGCCCGTACAAGTATATTCCTGCCGCTGATGGTTTATGACGACATTCCCAGGGAAACCTACCTGGCAACAACCGGCGTCGGCATATACGGCTATCTGCCCGGAAGAATCTCCTATGAACTCCAGTACGGCACGGTGCAAATGGATACGGACGGCGGATCTGCGCGGAATATGGAAGCCCTGTCGCTGAATCCGATAAGTGATATTGAGGCAGACGAATCCTACACAGCCTATGCAGAATGGGAAACGCCTCTTGAGGGTCTGACCCTTGCAGGCACATTATTTGACTACCCGGACACCAAGGCGAAAATACCTTTGGGGGAAATGGAATTTACAGCAAAATTTTATCTGGCCTCAGCAGAATATTTACACGGAAACCTCTCATTGGCAGCAGAATACCGGTATGTTCCCTATAAATATATAGTCAACGATAGGTTCACCTTAAGAGACCAGACAGGTGAATCCTGGTACGCCAGCGTTTCTTATCGCCTCACTGATTGGTTAACGATGGGAACCTATTATGGTGAATTGTATGTAAACAAAGATGACAAGGGCGGTAAAGGAGCTGAGACAGTGGGATTGCCCAGGGCATCAATGTGGAGAAAAGACCTTGCGCTGACTACCCGGTTTGACATCAGTAAGAACTGGATATTCAAACTGGAGGGTCATATGATGAACGGTCTGGCCCAGGTGACGTCACCGTTGAATGAGGCTTCGGAAAACTGGTTTTTGTTTGCGGCAAAAATGACATTCACTTTTTAATGTCATCGGAAAGCAGGAGCGTAAAATCATATTTTGTGCCTTGATTTTCGTTGCGGTCATTTGTCTGAACCCGGATTTGCAGGATTAAAAGATTTGCAGGATTTACGATACGTTAATCCCGAAAATTATTTAATCATGCGAATCATGGTTCAGACAAACAGCCGAAACGAAAATCCGTGTAAATCCGTGTAAATCCGTGTCCTAAAAAAATAAATAGGACACGGATGAACACGGATGAACACGGATTTGATTTTATTGCGCCATCTGCCTGAACCCGGATTTCCAGGATTAAAATATTTGCATGATTTACGATATGTTAATCCCGAAAATCCTTTAATCCTGCGAATCATGGTTCAGACAAATGGCCGAAACGAAAATCCGTGTAAATCCGTGTCCTAAAAAATAAATAGGACACGGATGAACACGGATTTGATTTTACTGCGCCATCTGTCTGAATCCTGCAAATCGTGGTTCAGACAAATACCAGAAAGGAAGATCAAAGTCACCGCAGGGCCATAAAAAACGGGTAAGATAATGATAAAAAAATTAGAGAAATATGATATAAGCGTCGGTAAAAAACTGGGGCTTGCCATAAGCCCGCTGGTTCTCCTGTCTGTCTGCCTGATCATCTTCAGCTATCAGAATATGAATTTTGTCCAAGCCGAAATCCGGAATATCTCGGAATTAGCCATCGTTTCCACTCAACTGGTTCATCGCGCATCGGCCGCGTTCAACCGTCAGTCCCGATTTTATGAAGATGTTGTTTTTCTTCATGATATCAATATGATTAAAAATGCGGAACAGGCATCTGACGAAGCAGCGAAATCCTTGGGAAAATTGCGCCGGATGGATGACATCTGCATTGAGCATCAGGATCGGATTGACAGTTTTCTGAATCGTCTTAAACATTACACAGCATCCGCGGGTCCGGTTTACAGGCACATGGCTGAACGCTATGACTACCTGAAAAACCCGGAAAACGCCCGGATGGTGAAATCCCTCGGACAGGAAAAGAACGAACTGGAGGCGGTTCTCAACGGATTTCCTGATATTGTCCGGAAAGATATTTCCGAAAGGATTGATTACTTCGACGTGTTTGCAACACAAAGAAACAATATCAATACCTTTATCTCGGCATTGGTCATAGCGATATCCATGCTGATTATTTATGTTCTGATCGAATACGCGGTTACCGGACCTATGACAGAAGCGAATCAGAAACTTCAGAAGGCAATAGACGCATTGCAGAATGAAATGGCGTCTGCCAGGGAAGCCAGGGAAGCTGCCGAAGCTGCCAATCTTGCAAAAAGCGCGTTTCTTGCCAGCATGAGCCATGAACTTCGCACCCCGTTGAATGTCATCCTCGGTCTTGCCCAGATTATGACGCGATCCGGGGAGCTTGGGACCGAACATCGGAAAGAACTGGAAACCATCAACCGCAGCGGCGAACACCTCCTGTCACTGATCAACGATGTCCTTGATCTGTCTAAAATCGAATCCGGGAGAATGGGTATCGAGGAGCAGGAGTTTGATTTATATCATATCCTGGATTCCTTGGAAGACATGTTCCGGTCAAAGGCTGAGAAAAAAAACCTGGGCCTGATTTTCAGCCGCGACGCTGATGTTCCCAGGTATGTGGCAGCAGATAGGACAAAACTTCGCCAGATACTGATCAACCTGCTGGGTAATGCGATCAAATTTACAGAAAAGGGTGCGGTGTCGCTGCGCGTAATGACGGATAAGGGCCTCAGGATGAATCAGGATGCCGCTCAGACTGTGCTGGTTTTTGAAATTGAAGATACGGGGCCTGGCATTGATCCGGAAGATATTGAAATCCTGTTTGTTCCTTTTATGCAGACAGAAATCGGTAAAGCAGCACATGAAGGCACGGGCCTGGGTCTGGCACTGAGCCGGAAGTATGTGCATCTGATGGGCGGGGATATTGATGTGGAAAGTGTTCCGGGAAAGGGCTCCGTATTCCGGTTTCATATCAGCGCGAATCCGGCAGTTGCCTCCGGGATAATCCATGCTGACGATGTTCCCCGGGTTAAATACCTGGCGCCGGATCAGCCGGCATACAGGATTTTAATCGCTGATGATAAACCGGATAACCGATATCTTTTTGTGAAGCTGCTGACACGGGCAGGATTCGAGATGAAGGAGGCAGGTAACGGAAAGGAGGCAGTTAACATATGGAAATCATGGCATCCGCATCTGATATGGATGGATATCCTGATGCCTGTGACGGACGGGTGCGAAGCCACGCGTATCATCCGGGAGCTTGAAATTGACAAGATCCCCATTATTGCCGTAAGTGCCAGTATTTTTAAAAATGAACAGGAACTTGTCAGGGCAGCAGGGTGTGATGATTTTGTCGCAAAGCCCGTCAGCGAAACGGAAATTTTTGACATGATGCAAAAGCATCTCGGGGTCAGTTATGTATATGAGAACTCCGATAGTAGCAGATCAGGAAAACCTTCGGAAATGCTGACTCCCGATTCTCTATCGGGATTGTCTTCCGAGATGCTCGTGAAACTCAGAAATGCGGCTGAAGAACTGGATCCTGAAATGATCCGGCAGGCCATTCATGAAATCCGGCAAACCGAGCCGCTGCTGGCTGACGGACTCTCAGTATTCGCCGATAATTATGAATATGACAAAATTACTTCTCTTATTTTGAAAATCAGAAATTCGAATTTCTGATCTCGAATTTCAAATTCTGAAAGGAATGAAGACATGAAAAACATATCTTCTGATACCCGGGGCGTCATTATGATTGTTGACGACAACCCGCAGAACCTGAATGTCCTTGAGAAGCTGCTGACAGAAAACAGCTATAAAGTCAGACCCGCTCTGAACGGGATGATCGCGATCGGGGCAATAAAATCCGTCCGTCCGGATCTGATTCTCCTGGATATCCGTATGCCGGATCCGGACGGCTACGAAGTCTGCCGGCGAATCAGATCCCATGAAGATGAACGTATTCGCGATATCCCGGTAATATTTATCAGCGCGTTGGACTCGACAGAGGATAAAATCAGGGGGTTTGAGGTCGGAGGTGTTGACTATATAACCAAACCATTCCGGAGCGAAGAGGTCCTGGCGAGGGTCCGCACCCATCTGACTCTCAAAAAAGCAGAAGAAGTGCTGAAACGCTCGAATGAGGAACTGGAGAACCTTGTTGAACAAAGGACAGCCGAACTTGCCCGGGCAAAAGAAGCTGCTGAAATCGCCAACAAAGCAAAAAGCGGCTTCCTGGCAAATATCAGTCATGAAGTACGAACCCCGCTTAACGCCATTATCGGTTTTTCATCCCTGCTTGAGGAATCGGCCTCGGATGAGTCGCAAAAACAGAATATTAAAATCATTAAATCTGCCGGTAACAGCCTGCTGATGATCATGGATGATATTCTTGAGCTTTGCGAAATCGAGGCCGGGAAGATATATATACAACATGAGCCGGTAAATGTTCGCAGGATATTCAGACAGATTGAACAGATCTTCACTCCCAGGGCAAATGAAAAAAACCTTGATATATCATTTTCCGTTTCCGAAAAAGTTCCAGACAAGCTGCTGACAGATGATGTCCGTTTACGGCAGTGCCTGTTCAATCTCACAGGAAATGCTGTTAAATTCACGCAAAGCGGATACATCAGGATTTCGGCAGACATGACAGCTTCATCGCAGGAGTCGGGAAAATCTGATCTGCTTATTGCCGTGGAAGACAGCGGCATCGGTATTCCTGCGGATTCTCATCAGAAAATATTTGAGGCATTTCAGCAGCACGACGGAGGAACTTCCAGGAAATACGGCGGGGCAGGACTCGGGCTGGCAATCGCGAGACGTATGGTTGAAATGATGAACGGAACCCTCCGGTTAGACAGCGAGCCTGGCAGGGGAAGCACTTTCACGATTGAATTGCGGGATGTTTCGGATGCAGGGGCAATAACCGAACCTGAATTTGCATGGCCGGATGCGGATGACCCGGTTTCCTTTGAAAACAAAATAGTCTTGGTTGCAGATGATATTGAATTCAACCGCGAGCTTATCAGAATGTATCTTCAACAGTCAGACGCCCGGGTCATTGAAGCAGAAGACGGTGAAAAAGCCGTAAATCTGACAAAACAGCAGCAACCCCACGCTGTCCTGATGGATATCAGCATGCCGGTCATGGACGGGTATGAGGCGACTGCGAGGATAAAAAAGGATGATAAATTAAAAAATATTCCTGTAATTGCCGTGACCGGTTTTGCTTCAGGCCAGGACAAAGACAGAATATTGTCATGCGGTTTTGACGGATTCCTGATAAAGCCCTTCAGTAAGGCGGATTTGCTGAGACATTTGCAATCAGCCTTTCAGTTGGCAAATCATGAAACAACCAACAGATGAGCGGAGTGCAAAAATCAGTTTTTTGCCCCTCCTGAGAATTTCTCGCTCGCGTGGGATTGACAAATCCCCCGCCTAAGTACTCTGTTTCAGAAATAATGTCCGGGTTAAAACGGAGGAGTGCAAAGCTTGCTTTGCGCCACTACTGGATTTCCGCAAAGCAAGCTTTGCACTTCGCGGAATTTATAACCCTGACATTATTTCTGAAACGGAGCACTAAGGGTTCGGATTTGTCAATCCGAACCGAGCAGCATGAGGCTGACTGAGTAACATAAGGATTTGAGGGAGCGAACTGAGAATGAGGGCCATCCCCGGATACCTAGTTCTGCTGAAGTCGCGACAGACTTTCATTCGTTGTGACCTGCAGATCATGAAGTGCAGTTTGTAGTTCCGCCTTCAGGCGGCATAACACCGCCTGAAGGCGGAACTACAAACTTCGATCCGGTATGTTTTTTATTGGAAATCACCTGACGGTCACAACGAATGATGAAACCGCTGTATACGTAAGCTTCGCTGCGCTCGCTTACGCTATGCCAAACTGTAAGTTTGGCACTCCGTTATTACTGACTTTCATATAAACGGCCATGAACTGACGTCACAACGAAATATGAAAGCCGAATAGTTCGTTCCCTGAGCCTGTCGAAGGGAACGGGAACCCTTTCATATAAAAATTAAAAAACGGATGTTTTTTAATTTTAACCCGGAATCCGCTGTTTAACAGGGTTTACCGGAAACTTTCAGATATACTGACATTCAGAAAAGCCTCCGATGTATCCATCGCGGAATGTGAAATCTCCGTTTGTTAAATAATATCCCCAAAATCGGGATATCCATAGATCGCAGCTCCCTGACCATCTGGCGGGCAACCGACCTCTTTGTCGCATCAGCCTCTATAACGACCATGATATCGTCTGCTGCCCTGCATAGAATCCGCGCTTCGGTTCCCTGGTAAAACGCGGGAATATCCGCTATAATCAGATTGAAATCTTTTTTCAGTGTATCGAATACATCAGGCCAGCGGGGCATCTGGGAGGCAACATCCCTGTAGTCTTTTATTCGGCCTGTGGGAAGGAAATTGAGATGATCAGCCCCTGGCCAGGGTAAAACCGCTTTTTCCAGGGAAAAGGATTTATTTTCCGTAAGCCAGGGAATCCATCCTTTTTCAGGGCGTTTCGCCATTTCGGAAAGACCGGGGTTATGAATATTCATATCAACGAGCAGTACGGAATAATTAGCTAACAGTTCTGTTGCTGCTGCCGCTATATTCAGGCAGCAATCAGTAACGCCGACACGCGGATTGGGCCCGATAACAAAGAAAACCTGCTTCTGATCCTGGTTAAACCGGTCATATAAACGATGAATTACATAAGTATGATCAGGTGTCATAATGATTTACGATTTACGATTTATGATTTACGATTTACGATTTACGATTTACGATTTATGATTTACGATTTACGATTTACGATTTACGATTTACGATTTATGATTTATGATTTATGATTTATGATTTATGATTTACGATTTATGATTTATGATTTATGATTTATGATTGGACGGGTAATAGTCGTAAATCATAACGCAACCACTTTTTAGTTTTACAAAAAATTTTTATTATGATAGCCGAATTATTATGAAGCTCGAATCACCTCTGTACAGAAAAGTAATTATCCCCTGGTATGACTCTGAAACAGCGTGCCTTATTGTGATTATCTTCATGTTCATAGTCTTCATGTTCAGCCTTGTGGGAATATCGGTGACAAATGAATTTCCTGAATATAAAGATCATATCGGGGTTCCGATAGCTTTGATCATAATGAGTGTCTTAGTGATCCTTTTCACCACGTTCCGGCTGATTAAAAGATATGCCTACAGATTCAGAATTGAAGAATGATGCGTGAAACGTGATATCTGAATCAACATTGTTATATTTATAACTATCTGATTTTATATAAAGCAATAAGATTATTGCCCCGGGACAGATGTGAAACCATTCCTGCTCATGAAAGCGATGATTATGAGGAGGTTGCTGAGTCAGATTCAGGAGCCAGCAATTTTAAAGAATGATTACAGCGATGTCGAGGTTGAGCTTTACGTAACAACCTGGTGCCCTTATTGCAAAAAGGCATCAGATTTTTTCGGTCAAAAGGAGGCTCTTTTGCTGAATATGATGAATATGATATTCAGTAGATCGAAAACTTTTGCAAACAATGGATTCCGGGTTAAAATCGGAAAACATCCGTTTCCGATTTTCCCCGGAATGACAGTATCAGTGGATTCCGGGTTAAAACCGGAAAACATCCGTTTTTCGATTTTCCCCGGAATGACAGCAGGTTAAGTTGTCATTCCGGGGAACTCCCATGACCTGGCGGTCACAACGAATGATGAAACCGGCATTTCTCCCCCTTTTTTAAAGGGGGCCGGGGGGATTTTTCCGCTTTCAGCCAAGGATTGATCCCTCGGCTTATCTTTGGCTTAATGGCGTTTCGGAAAAATAAAATACAGGCCATTACGCGTTAAGTTTTTAGCATAGGTGATGAAGGCCAGCCAGAAAAAAGTGGTTCCCAGCATCTCGATAAACTCTTCTATGGATTTTGAAAAATGACGTACTGTATATCCTCTCAGCGCGTATTTTTTCTTAATCAGCGTATAGATATTCATCGGATGCTTCTTATCCAGTCCTTCTATAAAATCCAGCCCCACTGCCAATACAAAGCAGGAAAGGGCAAGAATAAGCAGTATTCTTGTTTTTTTCCAACTCAGTTCATGCCAGAGAAATATGAGCAAAAATAACCCCATAGCCCCGAAAAAAGGAAGGAACAGCAATTGCCAGGAATAACTCGGAAAGATATCGGCAATATCTTTTATCCACGAGGAAGAATCAGCGGATGAATCCCCTGATTCGGCAATGGCATCAAAAGCAGTGCCCATACGTTCATGTATTTCTGCCCCGTCATCTACTGCCATATAAGTAAAAAAACCTGCTATCACACACCATCCGAGTACCTTCTTTCCAGACGCCGGAGTATTTCTCAGGATCAGGACAATAAGCCACAAGGTGAGGCCCGCCATAAATGTCTGAGTGGTTCCGAACCATGAGGCCAGTGAGTCTTCACGGGCGATGTTGCAGAGACGGCGAATCGCATTAATATCCGTATATTTTCCATAATTTATAAAAGCATCAATCAGTACGAGAAAAATTTCCGTCGCAATGCAGAAAATAAACAGATACAAAATTATCCGTTCCGCATTGACCTTGATCCTTATCGTCGGTTCTTTCTTTGCCATTTTTGCCCCCTTTGGTATGTGATACATGATGCGTGAAACGTGAAACGTGAAACGTGAAACGTGATGCGTGATGCGTGATGCGACCAACACTCAGCATTCTCTCCGCGATCCTCTGCGGTAAATCTCCGCCGGTTTTCACGGGCCTGATCGTATTACAAAAATAAATAACAAATAACTTTTTTTTACATCTGATGAGTGCTTTTTGTAACAATCACAAAGATAAAGACAACATCTGGCGAAAAAAGTCAAGGTATTTTTATAATTCATAACAATATCTGTCAGAAGGAGTGCAAAAGGGGTGCAATTAAAAATGTTAGGAAGTCCTTGTTCCCAAACTCCGTTTGGGAACACACCTGTCCGGCAAACTCTGTTTGCCATACAT
This sequence comes from Desulfococcaceae bacterium HSG8, assembly GCA_030378015.1. Lineage (GTDB taxonomy): Bacteria > Desulfobacterota > Desulfobacteria > Desulfobacterales > 4be13 > JAUCGG01. Next base: position 30,388 of record JAUCGG010000015.1, on the reverse strand, counting down.
ACATGCAAAACGGAGTTTTGCGTGCAATTGCGTTCCCAAACGGAGTTTGGGAACGAGGGCACACCTGACACTTTTAATTGCAAAAGACCACTTGGCTTATCTTTTGCACTTCTTTATTTCCATACATACTCAGCAGATCGAAAATTTACACTTTCCTGTAGAACGATTTTTCAAATCGTTCCGAACGACTTGAAAAGTCGTTCTACAGTTGTAAATCCTGCCTATCTTTTAATCCTGAAAATCCGGGTTCAGACAAATTACCGAAACGAAGATCAATAACATAACGCCATATGCAATTTTTTTTAAATTTAAACAGACAGATAATGCCACAAAGAACCTTCGTGAGACTTCGCGCCTTCGTGGCATTATCAGTAGATCGAAAACTTTTGCAAACAGCGGATTCCGGGTTAAAATTAAAAAACATCCGTTTTTTAATTTTCCCCGGAATGACAGTATCTTATCCGATATCCGCATCCGTCATTCCGGGGAAAATCGGAAAACGGATGTTTTCCGATTTTAACCCGGAATCCACTGTTTACAAGGTTAACCGTAAAGTTTTCGATCTACTGATTATAGGTTGCACATCGCGTTAATATAATATATTCTGATATTATCATTATTCAAGTTATCAGCAACCTTATAATTTTAAGCTTTTCAACGGAGTTCAAAGCTTGTTTCGTAAGGATTTGTTGGGTCTTAATCTTCGTTTCGGCGGTCACCCGTTTTTGCTCCCGTCGGATTGACAAATCCGGCGGTGAATCCGAGTCGCCTGAAGACCAAGGCATTTGTTGTAAAAATAAAGTTATGAACACTCACAAAACAAGCTTTGAACTCCGCATAAACAGATAAAGGAAGAATCTTATGAAAGTTTTAGGAGTTTCAGGAAGTCCTAGGAAAGAAGGAGTTTCAGGCGTTCATAAACTCGTTAAAACCGTGCTTGAAAATACTGGCTGTGAATATGAACTGATTTCTTTAAGGGGCAAAAAAATATCAGGCTGTATAGCGTGTCTCGGATGTGCAAAAGACAATATATGCAAAGTAAAGGATGATATGACGGAGCTTCGGGAAAAAATCGCTGAAGCGGACGCCTACGTTATCGGAGCACCGAATTATTACTCAACTCTGAACGGGATCACCCATGCTTTCCTGGAAAGATGGTTTCAGTTCAGGCATCAGGAAAGGGATACATTATGGGGAAAGCTGGGAGTCGCCGTCGGTGTAGGTGGGAAAACCGGTATTTTTCCGGTTAATGAAATCGAAAAATTCTTTATGTACAGCTTCATCGAAACCGCGGCCAAAGTCGTGGGTCAGGGGGCGGCTGCCTGTTATTCGTGCGGGTATGGTGAAACCTGCAAGGTGGGCGTGCCCTATTTCATGTATGGTGAAGGCGTGAAAATCACACCGGAGATTATCCCGGATGTCTCCAAACAGCCCGATGTGGTGCGGGCTGCGGCAGATGCCGGAAAACTCCTGGGAGAGAGACTGAAAAATAATGATCGCGGGGCTGTCACTGGAAAGATGCAGAAAAAAATGCAGGAAAAAATGCAGGAGATGATTGAACATTCTGCATAACTGGTTATGATCAGCGATCCCCGGTAACAAAAAACTTCCGAAGTTTTCAAAGCTTCGGAAGTTGAACGTGACAGCATTTAAACCGGCAGGAATCCTTGCCACCTTTACCAGATGAATTGGCAGGGATTTTCACCGTGCAAGAAACACCAGAGAACTCTTGGATAATACCTCATGATAACGGCGAGACACAGGAGGGTACAGTACCGGATAATATTTACTACATGCTGTATATTGTGGACAGACATCATAAGTATGGTAGTAAAAAGATTGAAGCACTGTCTGAATTGATGAATTGATGTTGATATCTTGCCTGATTCTGATATGCTCAGTAGATTTAAAACTTTTGTAAACAGTGGATTCCGGGTTAAAATCGGAATGACAGTTAAGGTGTTATTCCGGGGAAAATTTAACCCGAAATCCACTGTTTACTAAGGTTTACGGGAAACTTTCTATCTACTGATGCTGCTGTAAATAATTCGGATTTTTAATTTCAAGAGGGATAAATGGAAGATAAGCTTAACCATATTGAAAACATTGAACGATATTTATTGGAAGCTATGATACTGGCCCGAAAAAAAAGTATCCGATTTAATGACAACGGGCTTGAGAAGCTCCGAGAAGCCAGGGAAAGCGGAACAGCCGAATTTCCGGAATGGTTTGCTGAGGATATGAAGAATGCCGGAGCTGAGACCGAGCAAGAAATTTCTTGAAGAGCTTAAAAAGTCCCGCTCGAATGCGGCCATACGAAAAAAAGTGCCGAAACCCTGACCCACCTTGAAAATAATCTGCTTGCTGTGTAGCCGCTTATTCTATTAAGATTAAGGACAAATCCAATGACGAAAAAAAAGAAAAAACCACGAAAAAGAAAAACAGAATCGCAAAAATTAAGTTTGAAATTAGTTGATGAACGAAAAAAGAAGATAGTTCGTCTGATTCAAAAACAAGAATTTGAAAGAGCATATTCACAACTTAATATCTTGAGCGAAAAGCTGGAGAATAACCCAGAGCTTCTTGCAGATAGCCTTATTTATATTGCAGAGAGAACATCAGATCATGAAATAAAAACAGATATTTTAGAGAGTGCAATCGGATTGTTGGGTAATTATGGAATTGAGTTAGCTAAATCAGGCCAGTATGAGGAAGCGATTGAAAAATTTCAACAGGTTTTGGAAATCAACCCTCATGATACAACAGCCTTAAATAATTATGGTTTAGCTTTAGACAATTTAGGTCAACATAATTTGGCAATTGAGAAGTTTCAACAGGTTCTGAAGATCAATCCTGATGATACAATGGCTTTAAATAGTTATGGTTCAGCTTTAGATGAGTTGGCTCGACATGAGGAAGCGATTGAAAAATTTGAACGGGTTCTGAAAATTAATCCTAATGATACGGCGGCTTTAAATAATTATGGTTTAGCTTTAGCTAATTTAGATCAGTATGAGGAAGCGATTGAAAAATTTCAACGGGTTTTGAAACTTAACCTTGATGATACAACAGCTTTAAATAATTATGGTTCAGCTTTATATGACTTAGGTCAGCATGATTTAGCGATAGAGAAGTTTAAGCAGGCTTTGGAAAGCAACCCTGATGATACTAAGACTTTGGCTAGTTATGCTGTAATTTTAGCTAATACAGGTCGAACTACAGAAGCACTTAAAAATTTAAAAAAAGCCTTAACCATTGCCCCCTATAAACCTAAGATATTATTTCTCTACGCAGCAATTTTGGAAGGGACAGGAAAATTTGAAGATGCCATATCAATGTTGGAAAAATTAGAAACAAATAAACTCTCACAGGATCATCTCAACTTTGTACACCTGAATTTGGGAAGACTTCACTACCTCGCCAAATCGGAAACCCTGGGAAATAAGTATTTTGATTTAGCCATTGAAAATTCCGAAGATAAAGATGCTGAGATGATAAAAGCGGCGCAGCATATTTTGGCAGTAAGACCATATAGTGAAGAAGCTGTTGAAAGGCTGCGGCAAATAACCAAAGAATCCCCAAGGTATGCCCAGGCGTTGAAACTGCTATCTTTAAACCTGTTCGGTGAAGAGTATTTCAGGCAATTCAACACCGGGTCAGCAGATGAATTAAGGGACACAGAAGCATTAGCCCGGGGAATTTATCATAACATGCTGAATGAAATAAGTATCCTTAAAAGTATTTTATATGAAATTACTCTCAGTTATCAAAACACAGAGTCAGTTATAGAAGATATTATTCAAACTGTTGAAGATATCCTGATCGGAATCAGTGAACGCAGAAATTCGGAAAAAAAGAAGGTGCGGGAGATCCCGGGAAATGACTACTACACCACTTTTTAAGTTCGTCACCCCTCAGGCTCTTAATAATTTAAAGGGGTTATCCTCGATGAAGGGGGGGACGGATTTAAAAAGTGGTGTACTACCAGTTAACTATCTGAAAATAAATTCTGACAAGTTGCTCGGATTTGTCAAAAAAAGATTGACCTGTGCAGAGAGGAAAAAGATATGAGAAACATAGTCGGGCAGACACCGAGAGGTAAAGATTTTTTCCCAAGGGACAAGCTTGTCAACCTCATTTACAGGAGACTGGATTCCGGTTCGAATGTGTTTATGGCCGCACCGAGGCGGGTTGGAAAAACAGCGATTATGCGGCATTTGGAAGATAATCCCAGGGAAGGGTATGAATGTAAGTATATTATGACGGAATCTGTTACTAATGAAGCAGATTACTTTAAACTGATCATGGACACCCTGCACAGGCTGAAAGCGATTTCCGCAAGGTCCCTGGAAGCCATTGGCAGTTTTTTAAGCAAAATAAACGAAATCGGTGTGTTGGACTTTTCGTTGGCATTTGCCGAAACCAGGGTGAACTGGTTCGAAGAACTGAAAACCCTTCTTAAAGAATTGGATACCGGGGGAAAAACAATTGTCATCATGGTGGATGAATTTCCCCAGACCGTGGAAAATATCCTGAGGGAGAGCGGTAAGGGAAAGGCAGAGCAGTTTTTGCAGTTCAACCGGGAAATCAGGCATCAGGCAAATGAAAATATCCGCTTTATTCTTACAGGGTCCATCGGTCTGCCAACGATGGCTGAAAAACTGGACGCGACAAAGGAAATTAACGACCTGAACACTGTTGAAATCACGCCTTTGAGTGAGGAAGAAGCCAGGGAATTTATCGGCAAACTGCTTGATCATGAAAATGTTTCTTATGAACAAGGGGTGATCGGGCACCTTTTGAATAAAATTGAATGGTTTGTACCGTTCCATATTCAACTGCTTGTGCAGGAACTCATTGATGAATATGATAATACAGGCAAAACAGTGAATGAGGCTGTCGCGGATAAGGCTTTTGCCAACATATTCCAGATGCGGAATAACATGTATTTTGAACATTATTACAGCCGGTTAAAAAAGACTTTTGATCAGAATGAATATCCTTTTGCACTCGCGGTCCTGGATGAACTCACCGGAAAGGATGAACTGACTGTCGGGGAAATCAGGGGGATTGCCCAGGCACATAATCTTACAAATTATCCGGTGGTCATGAGGACATTGGAATTTGACGGTTATATCTTCGGGCTTCCAAAAGCAGATGGGGAAAAGCTTTATCGCTTCACATCGCCTGTGCTGATGCTTTGGTGGAGGAGTTATGTGAAATAGCAGACTCCCGAAATGCTCGCTTGGGATTGACAAATCCCAAGCATTTCCGGAGGATTTGTCAATCCCCTGGGAGCAGTTCGCTATATTTTCCATCTGCTGGATATATATAATGAAGGCAAAACTTATTTATCGGGAAAAATATATTTACGCTGACGGAGCCATTCGGGAGATAGTTCTCTGGCAGCTTCCGCAACCGACTCCTGACAGACCTCACGGATTAAAATACCGCCTGTACTACGGACTTTCTGACGGGACGTGTGTTGTTCGTTATGATAATGAAACTGGCAAGGGAGATCACAGACATATCGGGGGAAAAGAGGAACCTTATCTGTTTAAAAATGTGGAATCCCTGGTTGCGGATTTTTTGGAACATATTGAAAAAGCAAGGAAGGAGGAATTATGACCACACAAATTCAGATCAGCACAGGTGATCCTGTAAGCACTGCAAAGGATTTTATTGATGTGTGGAACCGCGTTGAATCCGGTGAGAAAGTCGAAACCGAGCAGCACATTGTTTTTGAAAATCCGGAGACGCTGTTTGAAAACCTTACTCCGCAACGTTGGAACCTCTTGAAAACATTGCGTACAGACGGCCCCATGACTGTAAAAGACCTTGCAGGCAAGATGAAACGCGATAAAGGACAGGTTCGCAGGGATGTCATCCGACTGGAGCAGATCGGACTGCTTCGCCGCACAGCCGATGATTTGGCAGAAGTCGGCTGGGATATTGTAGAAACTCGTCTCGGACTGGCCGCGTGAAAACATCTGGAACCTCTTATCAGAAGGAGTGCAAAGATAAGCGAAGCATCTGCAGCAAAAGAATTCCGAGGAATACCCGAAGGGTTAAATAATCCGATACCCCGAAGGGGTTAAATAATCTAGCCCAGGGTCAGCGCAGCGCCACCCTGGGTTTTGGAAACCACCCATTAATATACCCTGAAAGGGTTACATAAATTTGCGAGGAATACAATGCAGCAACCCCTGGTAGCCAACCTCTACAACCCCCACGAACAGACCAAAGAGCAGCTTATTCAAAGCTTTGTGGTCAGACACAGGATATTCAGAAAACTGTTCCGGGAGATAAAAAATACCGATATGAAATACCCGGAACAGCATTACCTCATCGAAGGGCAGCGGGGAATGGGGAAAACCACGCTGCTGCTCCGGCTGAGTTATGAGATCGAAAATGACAGCGAATTAAATACATGGCTCATTCCCATTGTATTAAAAGAAGAGGCATATTACGGGATTACCCGCCTGTTCAAGCTGTGGGAAACCATTGCCGGGGAATTGGAAAATAAAAACCCCGGATTCACAGGCTTATCCCGGCAAATGGAAGATGCCTATAACGAAAATAAGGACTATGAGCGGATATGCTTTGACATGCTTATCAGCGCGCTGGAAACACACTCGGGGAAAATCCTCCTCTTTATTGACAACCTGGGGGAGATGTTCAAAAATTTTAATGAGATGGAAAGCCACCGCCTGCGTGAGATTTTAATGACCTGCCCCCATTTGCGGATCATCGGGGCCTCATCTTTGGTATTGGAGGCATTTTTCAAATATGAACACGCTTTTTATGAATTTTTTAAGAAAGCCCGGCTGAAGAGTCTGAATAAAGAAGAAACCCGCGATCTGCTGTCGGAACTGGGAAAAGATTATAAAAAAGAGAAAGCCATTCAGAGCATTATCGAAAATCAGCCCGGAAGGGTGGAAACCCTGCGTATTCTTACAGGCGGCGTGATTCGCACCATTATTTTATTGTTCGAGATTTTTACTGACAACCAGAACGGCAGCGCGGTGGGCGATCTGGAACAGGTGCTGGACAGGGTGACGCCCCTGTATAAGCACCGCATGGATGACCTTATACCTTTGCAACGGGATGTTGTCAATGCCATTGCCCTGAACTGGGATGCCATGAGCGTTCAGGAGATTGCCCGGAAAATACGCATGAAAACCGATGAGATAGAAGCCATCCTGGAGGAACTGGAAAAGGTGTTTATCATTCAGCGAACCCCGGTTGATGCGGATTTACATTTCTATCACCTGAGGGAGCGTTTTTTTAATATCTGGTATCTGATGCGCCTTGCCCCCAAAGGCAGCCAGAACAAAGTGATATGGCTGGTGCGCTTTTTGGAAAGCTGGTATGACAAAGAGGAACTTGCCGGAAGAGCCAGAAAACATATTGAAGCTGTTACCCGGGGCGACTACCATCCCAAAGCCGCGTATTATCTTACCGAGGCATTGGCAGGAACCTGTAAGCTGGATATGGAAACAGAGTATGAATTGGTCAGTGAGACGAAAAAGTTCCTGATGGTAAAGGATGAAAATTTGGCAGAGGAGTTATCTCTGTCAGATAAGGAACTGTTTAATAAAGGGGAAGTATATTATGAAAGTAATGAATATGAAAAAGCCGCGGATCTGTTTCTCAAAATTAAAAATCAGAATGAATCTGTAAAATTCAGATTAGCTGGTTCTTTTTATTATTTAAAAAATTACGAGAAAGCGGAAAAGTATTACTTAATGGCTGCTGAAAAGGATCACCCATTAGCAATGACAAACCTCGGATGGCTGTATGAGGATAATTTCACGGACTATAGAAAAGCCGAAAAATATTACATGATGGCTCTTGATAAAGGGGATGAGGAGGCGATATTCAGATTGGGATGTCTGTATCATATAAAATTAAACGATAAAGAGAAAGCGGAAAAGTATTACTTAATGGCTGCTGAAAATGGGAGTACGTCCGCTATGAATAATCTCGGATGGTTGTATAAAGCTAAATTTAAGGATAAAGAGAAAGCGAAAAAGTATTTATTAATGTCTGTTGAAAAGGATCAGTCATTAGTAGCAGCAATGACAAACCTCGGACGGCTGTGTGAGGATAATTTCGCGGACTATAGAAAAGCCGAAAAATATTACATGATGGCTCTTGATAAAGGGGATGAGGAGGCGATATTCAGATTGGGATATCTGTATCATATAAAATTAAACGATAAAGAGAAAGCGGAAAAGTATTACTTAATGGCTGTTGAAAATGGTGAGCCGAATGCTATGAATAATCTCGGAATGTTGTATGAAACTGAGTATAAAGATAAAGAGAAAGCGGAGAAATACTTCTTGATGGCTGTGGAAAATGGTGAGCCGAGAGCTATGAACAATTTAGCGGTTCTTTATTTTGGACAAAAGAAACAGAAAAAAGAAGCTTTAAAACTTTCTGAACAAGCTGTGAGTCTTGAAGGAATTATGCTTCATCGTCAGTTTTTAGCTAAACTTTACCTGTGGAATGATCAGACTGACAACGCAATCAATACGATGAATGAGATTTTACATGATAAAACTTTTATTGATGAATACTCATGGAGTTTAAGTGAATACCTGAAGCTTCTTCTTGTCAAAAAGCAATACCAACATGCCGCGCAGTATTTTGAAACCCCTGATTTAAATTTAAAAGAAAAGTTTAAGCCTTTATATTATGCCTTCCTGCACCTTACGGATGATAAAAACTTTCACAAACTCCCCCCCGAACTCTCCGAACCTGTAGATGAAATTATTGAGGAAGTTAGGCAGATGGAGGTGGATTATGCTTAGACAAAAAGAAATAGCCTGATTATAACGGATTTAGAGGAGACACTTTCCCGCCACTTTCCTGTCCCGGAGGGACATCTGAAAATAGCCCGGCAATTCATTGCCGGGGTAAGACATGAACATCCTCCGGGAGTCCCGTAGGGACGACTGAATCAGTCTCCCGCAGGCTGCGGGGGCCTGTCCGGCAATGAATTGCCGGGCTATTTTCAGGTGCCCTCCCCTAAATCCGTTATAATCAGGATTTTTTCATGAAAGGAGTTCTTTATGATAGTAGCAAAAAACGAAGGCTTAATAGAAGCCGTTAAAATCGAATCAGATAACACTTCCTCCTGAAGTGATCAAGCTGAAGGGAAAACAGGTTCAGTTTATTGAATTTCAGAGCGGTTTTATTCTGAAACCCGTTTCCGAATCCGTCAGAAATGCCAGGGGAATTTTAAAAAATAAGCGATTCTCGACGGAACGATACTTTCAGATTAAACAGGAAGATAAGGAACTTGAAAAATGAAAAAGACTGATTATAACGGATTTAGGGGAGACACTTTCCCGCCACTTTCCTGTCCCGGAGGGACATCTGAAAATAGCCCGGCAATTCATTGCCGGGGTAAGACATGAACAATCCTCTATGAGTCCCGTAGGGACGACTGAATCAGTCGTCCCTACGGGACTCCCGCAGGCTGCGGGGGCATGTCCGGCAATGAATTGCCGGGCTATTTTCAGGTGTCCCTCCGGGACAGAAAAGTGCCCGTTATAATCAAGAATTATCAAAGAAATTCAGAATGGTACTTAACTATCAGGGTATCAGTGACAGAATTTATCCAAAAGGAGGAAAGACAATGGAAATAACAATCCGCTTTCCCGACGAAATCGGAAAACAGTATTGATATTATGCTTGCCGCGTCCGCTATTGTCGGAAACTGTGTTCTGGTAGGCGATGATGCTGTCTTTTATGATCTTCAACAACTTAATTCTGAGTTACAAATGGAAAACCGGATTTTGGATTGACTTGATTTCTGAACCACAATATGAACGCAGATTAAGGGATCAAATCTGTCCAGTCCGGAAAAAGATCGCAGAGGACGCAGGCCCTGCGGAACACTGCGTTCTCTGCGCTCAAAAAAGCTACAACTCTTACAACTCTGCTGCGACTACTACGGACCAGTGTCTCAATCAACTTCAGGTCTGGGCAGCACACCCGCCCGCTCTGCTATTTCCGGAACCTTATGTTCCCATTCAATAGCCATGAGATGAACGCCGTCCACGCCTTTCATCTCTTTGAATTCTTCGATCTGTTCACAGGCAAACTTGATCCCTTCGTCCGCGACTTTTCCTTTCCCGGCTCCCTGGAGGCGCTTGATGACATCTTCCGGCACATCCATCCCGGGAACTTTCTTCTGCATATACCGCGCCATACCGACGCTCTTCATGGGGGTTACACCCGCGAGTATATGTACTTTTTCCGTCAGCCCCATATCATTGGCCCGTTTGACCCATTCACGGAATTTTTCCATGTTATAAATGCACTGGGTCTGGATAAAATCAACGCCGGCATTTATTTTTTTTGCCAGACGATGGACCCGCCATTCAAACGGCTCTGCAAACGGGTTCGCAGCCGCGCCGATAAACATCTTCGGAACCCCGTGCAACTCCGCGCCGCTCAGAAACTGCCCTTCATCCCGCATCTTTTTAACCATAGCGATCAACTGCATGGAATCTATATCAAAAACACCCAGGGACTGGGGATGATCACCGAACTGCTGGTGATCCCCGGAAAGACACAGCATGTTCTTGATTCCATGTGCATAAGCTCCCAGGATATCGGCCTGCATGGCAAGACGGTTGCGGTCCCGGCATACCATCTGGAAATTAGGCTCAAGCCCTTCCTGAAGCAGTATGAGGGAGGCGGCCCAGCTTGACATACGCACCATAGCTGTCTGATTATCGGTAATGTTGACCGCGTCCACCATGCCTTTCAGATGGGCAGCTTTTTCCTTCACCTCTTCTCCGTTTGCTCCGCGAGGGGGCCCAAGTTCGCCTGTAAAGGCAAAATGACCGGCAGTTAAGACTTTCTCCAAATTACTTCCTGATTTCAGTTCCATAATCTACTTCCCCTGTTTGAAACCTGAAACTTGAAATTTGAAATTCGAAATTTGAAATTCAAAACCAGTTCAGTTTCCGGTTACGCTTTAATCTTTCTCCGGCTTTTTGTAACCCGGCTGAATCACTGTCCTCGGAGTCTGGTTCTGCCAATCCTGCGGCGGAACAACTTCCATGATTGAGTCCAGACGCCCCTGCTTGGAAAGACGCTCATAGATCATGTACCACGCACAGGGCTGATCCTGATGGATTTCACAACTGCCATTGTTTGTACCGCCGCACGGGCCGTTATATAAGCCTTTGGCACACATGGTTACCGGGCAGATACCCCCGGTCATCCCCAGGACACAACTGCTGCATGAGCGACACCGTTCCTCATACCATCCCACATCCTGGTTCACCCCGATAAAACTCGTGTCAACAGCGGGAAAAACCGGTTTGTCGGGGTACCTTTCCGCGAGAAACTGGATCCCTGCTCCGCAGGCCATGGAAAGAAGTGCATCATAGTCCTCAACCATGGAATCCAGGGCTTCCAGGTATTCCCTGTCACACTGCCGCTCTACGGTGGTTTTACCAAGTTCAACGGGATTGTTATCCAGTTTTCTGGCCATGTCCAGTTCGGCAGTTAAGACATCTACTTCCTTTTCTCCACCCGCAAGACATACGGCAACACAGGTTCCGCATCCCACATTCAGGACTTTCTTGTAGTCCTTGAGCATATTCTTTATTTCTTCAAAAGGTTTCCTTTTGGCAACTATCATAAATCCTCCTTAAATAGCCAGTTGCCGGTTGCCGGTTATCTGTTTACGATGAGCAGACAGAAAAACCGTCAACCGTCAACAGATCACAACGGATAACCGACTACTACATTGCTGTCTCAGGATGAAACACATTCACTTCTTTGAGATCATCCGCGAGGTATTCACGTTCGTTCGGCCCCAGTATGCCCAGAGAGAGACAGATAAGGGTCCACATGTGAACAACAGGGTAATTGCCCCCGTAGTGCTCACTTAACTCATGAATCTGGGCATGGCAGTTATGACACCCTGCAATACAGTAATCGGCTCCGGTTGCCTTAATCTGAGCGTCTTTCAGCTTACCATATTCCAGACGCTGCTCTTTATATCCTGACTGAAGGAAGCCGCCGCCGCCGCCGCAACAGTAATTGTTGGACCGGTTGGGAACCATATCAATAAAATTATCTTCACCGACAACCGATTTTACCACAAACCGCAAATCTTCAGCGATCGGGTCTCCGTAGCTTTTGCGTACAATCTGACAGGGATCCTGAACGGTAAATTTGATCTTCAGGTCTTTATTCCAGTCAGAGTTTACTTTGAGCTTCCCTTCACGGATCCATTTTGCATAATATTCATAAATATTTTTTACAACCACCTTGTGCTCAATATTGAATTTTTTCAGTCCTGCCAGGACTGAGAAGGTGACGTGCCCTCATTCCGTATTGAGATACGTTTTACACCCTAGGGCATCGGCCTGTCCGACCATAGTTCTGGCAAGTTTCTCCCATGCTTCATTATCTGCAAGGAACATGCAGTAGTTTTCCCCGCCCCATCCTTTGCTGCCATAAGTCCAGTTCACGCCCGCAAGGTGAAGGATCTTCCACAGGGGGACCATTTCATCCGGTTCGGTCACTGGCTCCCTGGAATTCTGATTCAGGAAAAATTCAGCGTCCTGCTTATCAAGCGGAGCCTCCATATCCTTGAATTCAGGCTGGGATTCCCTGTATTCCTCCAGAACATCCTCCACAACGAATTGAAAATCCTCCGGCGATGTTCCCATGGCGCTGCAGCTCTCATTCCTCAGTGCCATATCACATGACCCGAGGATACCTTTGGGCCGTTTTTCCCTGGGCCAGCTTGCCCGTATATTAAAAATCAGTTGCGGAATATCAATCTTCATGGGGCAGACATAGACGCACCGCTGGCACATGGTACACATCCACGCCCATTTGCTGCTGAGAAGTTCTTCATCCATTCCGAGCGCTGCCATACGCAAAAATTTCCTGGGGTCCATCCCCTCCAGTCCTGTGGCAGGACATCCGGAAGAACAGGCTCCGCATGTCAGACAAAGGTTAAGATTTCCTCCTTCCGGAAGAATCTCTTTTACCTTGTCTATAAAAAAGCTTTTTTTCTTTCCTCCAAGTTTGATTGCTTCTTCAGCCATAATATGCTCCTTTTTGGTCAGTTGGCAGTTGGCAGTTGGCAGTTGGCAGTTGGCAGTTGGCGTTTGACCGTCGCAACATAACGGATAATTGCCCACTGCTTACTGTCTCACTGCTCACTGCCCACTAGCCCATCAATTATGTGTCCATTTTTTTTAACGGGTTCGGTCCGAGTTCTTTTATATGCGCTGTCATTTCTTTTGCATATTCCGCAAATGTCGGGCCTTCACCTGAAGAAAGGTTATACATCCTGGCCCTGTCGCCTTCAAGCCCGACTTCCTCCAGCAGCATCCGGACGTGATTCACCCGTTCCCGGCATCTGAGATTGCCTTCGTTATAGTGGCATGTTCCTTCAAGGCAGCCAACGCAGTAAACCCCGTCCGCGCCTTTCTGGATCGCCCGCAGCATGTGCATGACATCAACTTTTCCGGTGCAGGGTACCCGTATAATTTTAACATTCGGAGGATACTCGAGTCGCATGGAACCTGCCAGGTCCGCGGCCGAATATCCTCAGTATTCACAGCAAAACGCAATAATCGTAGGTTCAAAATCCGCCATATATTCCTCCTTCCGTGAATCGTGAATCGTGAATCGTGATTCACTACACCGCTTCCATCAAGGCATCAATCTTACTGAGTATCTGATCATCCTCGTAGAAGCTTAACTGAATCGCCTGTCTCGGACATACACCGGCGCAGACGCCGCATCCGTGACAAATCGCCTCGTTGATTTCAATGACCTTCTCTTTTTCATTGAATACAGGCACGCCGAAAGGACACGAGCGGACGCATGTGAGACACTTTACGCAATGATCTGTATCAACTTTGGCCGTGATCGCAGAAAGCTTGATTGCGTCTTTGGCCAGGAAGGTTATCGCTCTTGACGCTGCGGCCTGGGCCTGGGAAATGGTCTCTGAAATCAGCTTGGGACCGTGGGCTGTTCCGCAGAGAAAAACCCCTTCGCTCGGCATATCCACCGGACGGAGTTTCACATGGGCTTCGATAAAGAAACCTTCCGGGCTGCGGTTCAGCTTCATTATCCCGCTCAGTTCATCCGTGTCTGTAGCAGTCATGCCCGCACTGAGCGTCAGAAGATCAGCCCTGATTTCGAGGTTCTGCTTCAGAATATGGTCTTCAACGGTAACGAGGATTCCCTCGGATGAACTTTCCACACTCGGAGGGGTGTCCTTTTCGAACCGGATAAAGATAACGCCCTGCTTTCTCGCCTCGGTATAATAATCTTCAAGCATCCCGTAGGTCCGGATATCCCGGTAGAGTACATAAACCTGCGCATCAGGATTGAACTTCTTTATGTGAAGAGCGTTTTTAACCGCGCTCTGACAGCATATGCGGGAGCAGTTCTCATTTTCTTCATTCCGCGATCCCACGCACTGGATCATGACCACACTTGAAAGATCAGACGCGCCTTTTTCTTCGAGTCTGTCAGTCAGTTGAACCTGGGTAACCACCCGGTCATCCTCCCCGTAGAGAAACTCCTTGGGAGTGTATTCTGTTGCACCGGTGGCAACAATAATCACGCCGTGCTCTATTTTCTGTTTCTCTGCCTGGGAACCGACCGCCACCTCTGTTGCAAAACTTCCCTTAAAGCCTTCAAATCCGATAATCCGGGCATCTCTCAACACCTGAACCTTCTCATTGGCTGTCACTTCACCAATAAGTTTTTCAACATAGGCGCGGATATCATCTCCTTCAATGGTGTGGTGGAGCTTTCGCGAAAAGCCGCCCAGTTCCGCTTCTTTTTCCACCAGGAAAACATTGAATCCCTGGTTCGCAAGTCCCATAGAGGCATTCATCCCGGCAATTCCGCCGCCGATCACCAGGGCCTGCTTGTTCACTGGCACAACTTTCTCCTGGAGCGACTTCAGCGTGAGCGATCTGGCCACAGCCATACGGACAAGATCTTTTGCTTTCTGGGTGGCGATGTCCGGATTGTTAGAATGAATCCAGGAATTCTGGTTCCGGATATTGGCCATTTCAAACAGATACTTGTTAATGCCGCACGCTTCAAGGGTTTCCATGAACATCGGCTCATGGGTCTTGGGACTGCACGAGGCAACCACCAGCCGATTCAGCTTGTGCTCAACGATCATCTCTTTTATTTTATCCTGCGTATCCTGCGAACAGGTAAAGAGATTGGAGTCCGAAAATACGACATAGGGAAGTTTTGACGCATATTCCTGAACATCGGGGACATCCACGATTCCCCCGATGTTGATACCGCAGTTACAGACAAAAACACCGATCCGGGGATCCTGTGACATAACATCAATTTCTTCAGGGACTTCTATCTTTTCGATGTCTTTTCCCCTTGACTCTGCAATATCCGAGCCTGCCAGACATGCAGCCGCGCTGGCTTCGGTAACGGAACCGGGAATATCCTTGGGTCCCTGGAATACACCGCAGGTATATATCCCGGGACGGTTTGTGAGAACCGGTGTAAAAGGAGTGGTCGCTGTAAAATTGTATTTGTTTAACTTGATGCCGAGGCGGTTTGCCAGTTCCACAGATGTATCCGGTATCTTCAAGCCCACGGAAAGAACCACCATACTGAAGACTTCTTCCTGCATTGCGCCGGTTTCATCTGCATATTTGACAATAAGATCACCAGTTTCAGGGATTTCGATAATCGTATGGATCCTGGCTTTTACAAACTGGACCCCGTCCTTATATCTGGCACGGTTATAATATTTCTCATAGTCCTTGCCAAAGGTCCGCATATCCATATTAAACACGACACAATCCAGATCTCCGTGAATATGTTCCTTGGCAATCATTGCCTCTTTGACAGCATACATACAGCATACCGAGGAACAATAGCCGTTTCCGGTTTTGTTGACATCCCTCGATCCTACACACTGTAACCAGGCGATCCTTTTGGGTTCTTCCCTGTCCAGCGGGCGCATGACATGACCGAAATAAGGGCCTGATGCGCTCAGAATTCTTTCGAATTCTTCACTGGTAACGACATTGGCGTATTTTCCATATCCTAAATAATCAAGATCAGACGGATCAAATCCCTGGCTTCCTGAAGAGAGGATCACCGATCCGACTTTAACCTCGGTTTCACGTTCTTCGTCATCATAACTGATTGCCTTTGCAATACACATCTTCTCGCACAAGCCGCATCCTACGCAGGTATCTGTATCAATGGCAAAAGCAAGCGGGACAGCCTGAGGGTATTCGATATAAGCAGCTCTTCTGTCATCCAGTCCCAGGTTATACTCGTTCACCGCAGTGACAGGGCAATGCCTGGCACATTCTCCGCACCCGGTACATTTCACCGGGTCAATATAGCGGGGATGATTCACTAGGGTAACATCAAAGTTTCCCGGTTCCCCCTCAATGGTTTTTACTTCACTGTTTGTAATTAAGTTGATATTCATATGCCGGCCGACCTCGACCAGTTTGGGTGAGATAACTCACATGGCACAGTCATTGGTCGGGAAGGTTTTATCAAGCCGGGCCATCATGCCGCCGATGGTGGGCGACTTATCCACCAGATACACATTATAATCCGAATTGGCCAGATCCAGTGATGCCTGCATGCCTGCAATACCGGCACCTAAAACCATCACTGATCCGCTTTTTTCAGCCATTATGTCCTCTCCTTAATAGTTGTCAGAAACGTGATATCTCGACAGTCATAAGTTCTCTGAAGCCGCTGTTCTAAGTCCCCCTTTTTTAAAGGGGGATTCAGGGGGATTTCAGTAGGTTGGGGGAAATCCCCCCCGGCCCCCCTTTAAAAAAGGGGGGAGTTTCCCGGTGAGTTATTTCAGCTATTTATGAGAACTTACGACTCACGAGGTGATATGTGATACGTGAAAATTATCACGCATCACGCATCACGCATCACGCATCACTGGCTATATCGCTGCAAATACAGGTTTTTTATTTTCCATGCCTCTGAAGGCAACAATGCTTGTCTTTTCCATATCGGCAAGAAGGTAGGAAATCCGTTGAAGACCGAGTCCGATCTTCCCGCTGATATCTCTGACTGATGTATGCCCTTCTTTTATTGCACACAGAATGAGATTTTTATGGTATTCTCTTTCAAGTACCGAATCAAGAACAGACTCGAATTTTTCTACATCCCATTTGCGCCCATAGACATCGCCTTTATTCGTTATACTGACTTCTTTTCCCACCATCCAACGCAGGGTTTCACCGGACAAGGTCATTTCGGCCGCATCCAATTCCAGCGCAAAGGCCCCGGAATCAAAATTTCCCTGCTGCTTTACAGACTCGGTTACACTTGTGGCAACTTCTGTAAAACGCTGGGCTTCGGCAGATGATACCCATGCCAGATGAAGCCGGTCTTCACCGATGCCGGCAAGTCCCAGTAATTTTTGGGTTAAACGGATCTTCTTTTCCGCCTGTACATTACCTTCCAGGTAATGGCAATCACCGAAATGTCACCCGGATACCAGTACGCCGTCACATCCCTGTTTAAATGCCTTTATAATGAATAGCGGATCAACCCGCCCGGAACACATGACACGAACTGTCCTCATGTTGGACGGATACTGCAACCGGGAAACACCGGCCAGATCAGCCCCGGCATAAGCACACCAGTTGCACAGAAACGCAACAATTTTGGGTTCGAAATTTTCCATATGTTTTTATCCTTTATGTTAGTTGTCAGGGTAGTCCTGCAAAGATAGTGATGAATCCCGTACAGTCCCCTGGATATCAGGACACTGAATCCCATTCATGACTACCTGCGCAGGACTACCGTTGCCAGTTGTCAGTTGTGCCTCAAAGAAATCGGATTTTTCCAAAAAATCCGATTTCTGCTCACGGACAACGGACCACGGACTAAGCCGCTGCACAAACCGATGCAGCAATCTGTTCATCTCTGAAATGGAGCATGTCAATCGCCTGCTGGGGACATGATGCCGCACACAGACCGCACCCTTTGCAGGATGCCGGGATATTCTTTGCCCGATATCCTTTTCCTTCAAAATCCTCAAGAATGATTGCGCTGAAAGAGCAGACCTCTGCACACAGACCGCATCCGATACATTTTTCCTGATCAACCTGCGATACAAGCGGCGATATTTCAATGGAAGTCTTTGAAAGAATCGTTACCGCGCGGCTTGCTGCTGCCTGGGCCTGGGCAATGCTCTCCTCAAGCGGTTTGGGATAATGCGCCAGCCCGCACAGGAAAATACCATCTGATGCAAACTCTACCGGACGCAGTTTTGCATGGGCTTCCATAAAGAAATTTTCCGCATTCACCGAGAGCTTATATAATGCAGCAAGCTTCTCATTCGGTGCGGGTTCGATGGCGCTTGCCAGGTTTACAATGTCCGCTTCTATCAGTAAATCCCTTTGCAGGATCGGGTCAAAGACCCCGACTTCGAGCTTGTCGCCGGCTTCGACGACTGTTGGCTTGCGATCAAGGGCATATCGGATAAAGATAACCCCTTTCTGCCTTGCTTCTTTATATAGCATTTCCCTTTCCCCGAATGTCCTGATATCCCGATACAGGATAAACACATTCGTGTCAGGGTTCTGCTCTTTTATGGAAATTGCCTGGAGAACAGATGTTGTACAGCAAATCTTGGAACAATAGGGCCGGTTTTCATCTCTGGAGCCGACGCACTGGATAAACACGACGCTTTCCGCATCCTTTAATTTCTCAGGATGATGTTCAAGCTCGTGCCAGCGGGTGACCCTGGGATTTTTCCCGAAAAGATACTCATCCGGAACAGTTGCCTGACCCCCGGTTGCAATGATGACTGCACCATGTTTAATGGTTTTCGATTCTTTTTCCGAAACCACGGTGCTTTCAAAATTGCCGACAAATCCGGTGGCATCTACGACTTCCGCACTGAGCATGACTTCGATATCCGAATGGTTCTCAATTTTGCCGATGAGATCGGAAAGAAAGGCCTGAACATCTTTTCCGCGCCAGGTTTTCATCACATCCCTTGCTGTGCCCCCGAGTTCCGGGCTTTTTTCTACTATTGTCACCGGGAATCCCTGTTCTGCCAGGCTGAGCGCGGCTGTCATACCGGCTGCGCCGCCGCCGATGACAAGTGCAGAGTTGTTTACTTCTGCGGAAAGATCGGGAATCGGCTCCAGCAGGGACGCGCGGGCAACTGCCATTCTCACAAGATCCTTGGACTTTTCAGTGGCTTTTTCTTTATCTTCCGAATGACACCATGTACATTGATTCCGGATATTTGCCATTTCAAAGAGATATGAATTCAGTTTCCCGTTACGAAGGGTTTCCTGGAACAGCGGCTCATGCGTCCTTGGTGTGCATGCGGCAACAACAACCCGGTTCAAATTGTGTTCCCTGATCACTTCCACCATTTTATCCTGGGTATCCTGACTGCATGTAAAGAGATTTTCCTCTACATAAGCAACATCAGGCAGTTGCTTCGCATATTTGGCAATTGCAGGAACATCCGCAATACCGCCTATATTGACACCGCAGTTGCACACAAACACCCCTATACGCGGTTCCTCATCTGTTACGTCGTTTTCATCGGGAAATGTCTTTTCTCTGACAAGGGTGCCCCGGGCAGATGCCAGACTGATACCGGCAGAACAGGCTGCTGCGCTGGCTTCCACAACAGAGTCGGGGATGTCCTTGGGTCCTTGAAATGCTCCGCAGACAAATACGCCTTGTTTCTGCGTTGCCACAGGATTAAAATCCTCTGTTTTGCAGAATCTTCCATCTGTCACTTCAATACCGAGTCTGCCTGCAAGTTCTGTGATTTCCGGGGATATTTCCATTCCTACAGACAGAACAATCATTTCGAAAACTTCGGATTTCTTTTCCCCGCTGTCTGTGACATAACCGACTTCAAGATCGTCGGTATCAGGAACCGGATTGATGGTATGAACACGGCTTCTGATGAACCGGACGCCATGCTTGTCTTCTGCATCATTCCGGTATTTTTCAAAATCCTTACCGGGAGTACGCATGTCCATATAGAAAATGGCGCAGTCCAAATCGTTTTCGGAATGGGATTTGGCAATGACAGCCTCTTTGACTGCATACATACAGCACACCGACGAGCAGTAAGCATTATCACACCTGTTCATGTCCCTGGACCCGACACATTGGAACCATGCAACCTTTTTCGGTTCTTTTTTATCAGAAACCCGGGTAAGATGTCCCATGGTCGGTCCTGTGGCTGACAGGAGTCTTTCAAATTCAACGGAGGTGAGCACATTCGGATGGTTTGTATAATTGTAATTATCAAACCGTGAAGGATCAAAAGGCTGAAAACCGGGCGCCAGTATGACCGACCCCACATTAACGGATAGGGTTTCTGCCTGACTGGCATGGGTTTCCAACGTAACAGCTTCGGCTTTGCAGGCAGTAACACACTGGAAACATTCGCAGCATCCCCCGCAGTCCAGGCAGCGGGCTGCTTCTGCTTTTGCCGTGTCTTCATCCACACAGAGATTCACTTCCTCAAACCCTGAAAGCCTTTTCTCTTTTGCCAGCGTCTGGATTTTCATCCTTTCCTTAATGGGTTCATCTTCAGGCGGCGCTGTCCAATTCGTTCCCATGGGCGGTTCTTCCTGCCATTCTGTGGGAAGTTCCTTTCCCTGCAAATATTCGGCAATATATCTGGCAGCTCTTTTACCTGCCTCGACTGCCTCAATCACCGTTGCAGGACCTGTGACCACATCTCCCCCGGCAAAGATATCCGGCACATTGGTCTGAAGGGTTTCAGGATTGACTTTCAGAAGGTTCCACTTGGAAACTTCCAAACCGTGAGATTCACCGAATGCCCCGAAATCCGGCTCCTGCCCGATGGCAGGGATGATATGCTCTGCTTCGATAAAAAAATTCGAGTTCTCAATGGGAATCGGCTTTCTCCTGCCTGTGGTATCCACTTCTGACAGGCGGGTTCTGATACATTCGATTCCGGTGACTTTTCCGTTTTCATTGGAAATTTTCAGGGGAGCAACCAGGAAATGGATGTTTACTCCCTCTTTTTCGGCTTCCTCTATTTCCTCAGGTTCAGCGAGCATTTCTGTCCGGGAACGGCGGTAAATGATATGAACCTCACTTGCACCTAAGCGGAGCGCGACACGGGCACCGTCCAAGGCAGAATGACCGCCGCCGATCACTACCACTTTGCCATCTACCTGTTCTATTTTCCCCAAGTGAACCTCTCGTAAAAAAGAGATAACATCGGAAATCCCTGCTTGGGCATCTTCTTCCCCGGGTATCCTGAGTTTCAGGCTTTTCCATGCGCCGATTGACATAAATACGGCCTTGGCGCCATGTTCCCGGAGTTCTTCAATGGTGATATCCTTTCCAATGGCTGTATTGGTATGAATCTCAACACCGTAACGTTTAAGGTTTTCGATCTCTGCGTCCAATACGGCGGTGCGCGGAAGACGATGTTCGGGAATGCCGTACCGCATCATTCCGCCTGTTTCGGGCATGGCTTCATAGACGATTACCTTATAACCGTCAAGCGCAAGAAAATATGCAGCAGTAAGTCCGGCAGGACCGGAACCGATAATTGCCACATTTTCGTTCCTGGGCGCTATGTCCGGAACCGGAATCTCACTGAGATCCACATGATCAGCAGCAACACGTTTGAGTTCCCTGATAGAAATTGCCTCATCTGTTTCAAGCCTGCGGCAGCTTTTTTCACACCGATGGGGGCAGACCCGCCCGAGTACCCCGGGAAAAGGAAGGTCCTTCATAATGATCTCAATTGCTTCCCTGTATTTTCCCATTTTGACCATCGCCACATACCCCTGCACATTCAGATGCGCCGGGCAGGCCATGCTGCAGGGTGCCTGATCCAGCTTCTCAATGGCAAAACTCCCGGGGATAGCCTGGGCATAAAGCTTATAAATAGCCTTACGCTCTGCCAGTTCTTCATCATATTCACTCGGCCTTGCCACAGGGCAGACCTCAGCGCAATCACTGCATGCAGTGCATTTGTCAGGATCAATATAGCGAGGGGTTTTGCGGAGAGTTACCTGAAAGTTTCCATTTTCCCCTTCAACATTTTCTACATCTGTACAGGTATGAAGTTCAATGTTGATATGCCGGCCGACCTCGACCAGTTTAGGAGAGATAATTCACATGGAACAATCATTTGTGGGAAAGGTTTTGTCAAGCTGCGCCATTACACCGCCAATGGCCGAAGACTTTTCTACAAGATGAACATAAAGACCCGAATTGGCCAGATCAAGGGCAGCCTGCATTCCTGCAATTCCGCTGCCCACAACCAGTACTGCTCCGTTTACATCTTCAGACATCGTTAATTTCTCCTGTGAATAAGTTTATATTCAGGATCAGAGCATGGCTGATCCTGTACGATTAAAATATATTCTTCCCATCCTGGTTTTTCAGGCATGATTTTTGTAGATGAATACTACTTCTGATGGTAGCCAGCCGCAAAAATTAACGTTTTTGAAATTATAATTATCCAAAAATAAAGCAAAAAATATCATTCTCCAGCAGGACAATTTTCGTGCCAGGAAAAACCAAAACAGAAATCTTATATGCAGAGTGAAAGCTTGTCAATAGAAAATCATAGTCTTTAAAATAATTAAAATACTTATTCATTTTTTATATTTTATTAAAAAAAGTGAGTATAACCAGATAAAATAATAATATTTAGCTATATCAATTCTGCTTTCGTAGCCATGCTGAATTATATTCAAAATTTTTATAATCATTCATAGTAGCTCTGATAAATCATAATGAGTGTAAATCAAAATGGGCATCCATAATGAATGAAGCGTGAAACATGAACAGCCGAATTCCAAGTTCCAAATTTCAAGTTTCAAGTTTTAGTTTTTCCAAGCACAATTTTTGCGTAGATTCAGTTTAGTATTGGAAATTAAACAAATTGTCCATTTCTATAAAATCAGATAGTTAGCAGCTTCATTTTAAAGTCTGAAGCAAAATGTGTGCCAAAATTCAATTTTAATATCAGCGCATTATCCCGGGATGAATTAGTTGGCATATATTTTGCTTGTATAAATATTGATATTTAACTTCCTGATTATATAAAAGATATAAAATGGGAAAGTTATTTAATCGCCATTACTTAACACAGAAAATGTGAATCCCGAACGTAAATCTTAAGAAAACATGCCGGAAAATTCCGATTTTTCAGAATAGCAATTCCCGTGCCAAGAAAAACCAAAATTGGAATATAATACATTGGGAACTGTCACATAAAAACCCGTCTTATAACTTGTTTGTGTTATAATCTCGACAGTCATAAGTTCTCTGAAGCCGCTGTTCTGAGTTCCCCTTTTTTAAAGGGGGATTCAGGGGGATTTCAGCAGGTTGGGGGAAATCCCCCCGGCCCCCTTTAAAAAAGGGGGGAGTTTCCCGGTGAGTTATTTCAGCTATTTATGAGAACTTACGACTCACGAGTTATAATGAATAGCTGTAAAATGGATTTTCATGTGACGCTTCCCATATGGATGTTTTTTAATTTATCCGGAATCCGCTGTTTTACCGGAAACTTTTCGATCTACTGATAATATGTCTGGTTCTAACGGATTTTGTAGTTGTACGTGATTTCAGATAGTTACCATTCTGAAAACCGGCATGAAAGACAGTCTGCCTGTCGGCAACCCGTGAATCCGGGTTTGCGGGTTTTAATATTTTCAGCCCGTATCAGAAACCACAAAAAGCGTTAGAATCAGGAATATGTAAATTTATATGAGAACGGAGGTAAAAATACAGGCAGATGTATTAAAAACGAAAACAGATAAGGAGACGATAAACAGGGCGCTGGAAATTATTCCGGATGAAATAATCAATGCCCATATCGAAGTGGGGACGGGAAAAATCAGGAGGTTTCGGACGGGGTTGCAAACCCCGCCCGGCAAAGATGTTCGGCAAGGCACCTGCAATCAGGTTCTGAGGAAGGCTTTTACGAACTTGCTCCACTTTTCCCCTTTCAGTTCTTCAGAAATATCTTCCACTGACAGACCACCGTCTGCTGCAATCCTTAAATCATCATTCACCATGGAAAAAAGTCTTTCCCCCTCCTCATTCATAAATTTCCGGGCGTCTTCACCATAATACAGCCCCTTCAGGTTCTTGCGGAGCTTTACAGGTTCAATAATGAACAGCCATCCGTTTTCATAAGGAGATTCGTTTGCAATCCCGGGATGATCCAGCAACTGATCGTTGACATGGGTCAGGATGCCGTCAATAGGGGAAAGCACCTGCGCCATGTCGCCATTGCGTCTGATTTGAAATCCCGGTTCACCCTGCTTCATTTCATGTCCGATATCAGGAAGCTCGACTTTTGAGAGCTTTCCGAGAAGTTTCTGGGCAAAATCATCTAATCCCACCCTTACACGTCCGCCATATTCGGGTCTGGCCCACACATGCCCCTCGTGGTAATAAATATCTTCCGCCAGTTCGAACCCTTTCTCATAAGTCCGGCCATGCACAGGAAGCACCTCTGCCTCCATACGCTCCTGCATCATCTGGTCAAAAGAGCAGTTCCCGCACTCATAAGCATTGGCGCATATCTTGCTGTCAACCTCTCCTGTAATCATGTACCGGCATTTGCGCCTTGGAGCCGGAAGCATCATCATCTTTTCTACCCAGGTTTCAGTGAACTTGTCAGGCGTCGCTTCTATCGCTACCGGGGAAGCAGCAGCTTTCTTTTGCCGCGCGACCTTTGTCTGCATTGCGTGATCATATGCACAGGTGCTGCAATCATAGTTGTTGTCGCAAAGTTTATAGGAAACGACACTGGCTTCCATCCATACACATTTTTTCTTTCCGGGGGGGACGATCTTCATTGATTCTGCCATTTTTATATCCTCCTATATCTGAAAAATTTATATAAAATTTTATTCATTTCATTTTATACTTCTATCCCTGCAAGCGGAATGCCAATGTGAGGTCAAAATTTTAAAAAATATCATAACTATTTAATATTATATTTAATATTTTTTTCAAAAAGGATAAAAACAGATATCGGATAAACATTTCAGTTTGTCGAAAATTTCGGCAAACAGAATCATCAGGGGAACATGCTATGTTCTAATATATTGATTATTCAATCTGATTTTGAAATTGTCGAAAAAAAAGACAGGTGTCGAAAAATTCGGCGATAAGCACTTGAGCGTAATCAAAATGCCCGTAAGTATGCATGTTGTGAATGGCGGAGTCCGGCTTATGTCAGTCCGGTTCAGGTCGGAGACCTGAACCAACCCCGCATCTTTCAGGACTGAAAAATATTCAGAGCGTGTTTGAAAACTCGGAGCGGGCTCAGACAGGGAGCATTCCAAAAAAATAGGAATATCATACAGACCGGGCGCATTTACAACTTGGAGGAGTCCCGGAGGGACGACTGAAAATAGCCCGGCAATTTATTGCCGGGGCGGATATCCCCCGTTTTTTTCAGTCCCGGAGGGACTGAATGATCCGGAATACTCACCCGGCAATGAATTGCCGGGCTATTTTCAGAAGTCCCTCCGGGACTGAAAGTTACTCCCCCAACTTATAAATACGCCCATACAGACCATAAAAAATCAGCATGTTACTCCGTTCCCAGGCTCTGCCTGGGAATGCATATCGGAAGGCTCTGCCTTCCGAACAGACTGATGTGAATCACCGACTGTAGAGCCTCCCGAAATGCAGAGCCTGGGAACGAGAATTTTCCTACTTTTTTGGAATGCGCCCGCTCAGACACTCAGACACTCAGACACTCAAATGCTCAAGGTGCCACTTGAAAAGTTCAAAACAGGTAGGACAAAAAAGGGATTGTTTGTGGTCCGTATCTTCTATCCGGGTAGAAGAATACATAATACAACGCCGATCTCTGCAATGCGTAAGACCGAAGGTGTGTCCCAGTTCATGCACTGCTGTTTTTTTCACTCGTTCCACTAAAAGATCGTGATCCGGCGGCTGATCATAAAACCGGGGATGAAGGCGGTGCAGGGAAATAAGAGCGCACTGACCTTCTATCTGTGCCAGTCCGAAGACATATTTAAGGATAGGCACATACAGATCCACAGGGGTAACACCTATAAATCTCAGCGTGTCATGGGGACAACATCGGATGAGATGCTTCAGGATCACCTTTGAATCATACTGATGCCGGGTTTCATTATATGCATACCGGGGATTTTCCATTTCCGGGGAAATCCTGCATTCAAGTCCGCATCGGGTTCGGATATGCCTGGCAAGATGTGCAAGAATTTCCTGGTTCACAGGTCCCACAGGGCAGATGGTGACGCATGCTGACAAAGCGATTAAGAGGACTTTCTTTTCAGTTTATATTTTTCTATCTTGTTGTAGAGGGTCTGCCGGTCAATATCCAGTTCACGGGCTGCCCGGCTGATGTTCCAGCCTGTTTCCTCCAGTATCCTTTCAATATGCACTTTTTCCATCATTTTTAATGATTTGGGATATGACTCAGGTTCCGGTTCTTTCCCTGAAAAAGGAAGATCATCCGATACGATCTCTTTGCCTCCTCCGATGACCAGCGCCCTTTCAATAATATTCTCCAGTTCCCTTACATTGCCGGGCCAATTATAGTCTGTCAGCAGTTTCAAAGCGGGATCCGAAATTTTCAGCGGTTCTTTGTTCATTTCCAGGCAATACCTTCGGATAAATGTCCTTGCCAGCAGCGGGATATCTTCTTTTCGTTCTCTTAACGGAGGAATGTGGATATGGATAACATTCAGACGATAATAGAGATCTTCACGAAACTGATTTTCCCTGATCGCTTCTTTTAAATCACGATTGGTTGCAGCCAGGATACGCACATCCGCCTCTATCTCATCCTGACCGCCCAGGCGCCTGAATTTCCTTTCCTGTAAAACCCTCAGGAGATCCACCTGGGTCTTCAGGCTGACGTCCCCGATTTCATCCAGGAAAAGGGTTCCCTTATCCGCCATTTCAAACCGTCCCTTTTTTGTATGCTCCGCGCCTGTAAACGCGCCCTTTTCATAGCCGAAAAGCTCACTTTCCAACAAAGAATCAGGTAACGCGCCGCAGTTTACAGCAATAAAAGGCATGTAACATCGCTGGCTGTTTCCGTGAATTGCCTGGGCTACCAGTTCTTTACCTGTGCCGCTTTCGCCGGTGATGAGGACTGTGGAATCTGCCGGGGCTACACGGGAAATCAGTTCGAAAATTTCCTGCATGGCGTCGCTCTTTCCGATAATCTCGTCGCACTGGGTTTTTTCCTCCAATTTCTGGCGCAGCAGGATATTCTGCTGGATCAGATCCTTATGAGCGATAATTCTTTTGATCTGCATTTCTATTTCATCCGGATCAAAAGGTTTGACCAGGTAATCAAACGCGCCTTCTTTCATGGCCTGAACCGCTGTATCAATGCTTGCGTAGGCGGTCATCACGAGTATTTCAGCATCCGTCTTAACGTCTTCTCCCTTCAGCCGCTTCAGGGTTTCAAGACCATCCATGCCCGGCATTTTCAGATCAAGCAAAATTACCTCCCAGGTTCTTTCCAGGGACATGACGATTGCTTCCTTTCCGCTCCCTGCCAGCCCGACTTCATAACCGTCTTCCATGAGCCAGTCCTTAAGGCTTTCCCGCATGGGGGCTTCGTCATCAACCACAAGAATACGAGGTTTTTTTGCCATTATTAATTCCTTCCTTTGTTTTATGATCCGGACATACCTGATGGGAATGAACAGGCAGGCAAACCTTGAATGTGCTTCCTTTCCCAGGCTCGCTCTCCACTCTTACAGAACCGTTGTGCTTGCTGATAATGCCGTAAACGACCGACAGACCGAGTCCTACACCCTTCCCCTCTTCCTTTGTCGTAAAAAAGGGCTCAAAAATATTTTTCAGATTTTCTTCGGAAATACCGCATCCTGTATCGGAAATCAGTATCTCTAAAAAATCCCCTTTCTCAGAATGTTTCGCTGTCACCGTTAACGTACCGCCTCCTGTCATCGCCTCTGATGCATTGCCCATAAGGTTCAGAAGAGTCTGCTGAATCTGCCTGAAGTCGCATTGTATGAGGGGGATGTCCGATTCTATTTCTTTTACGATCCGGATATCTTTCAGTTCCAGATCATGAGCAATAAGAATCATGCTTCTGTCAATAATTTCCTCAATGCTGTACGGCTTGATGGTAATCTTGGACTGGCGGGAAAAGGCCAGGAGATTTTTTACGATTTCTCCGCACCGGGCGGTTTCCGATTCCATGGTGTTCAGATACCGGGAAATATCTTCCATTCTTTCCGGGGTGAAACGTCCCAGGGTGATGAGCTTTATCAGCAGTTTGATATAAGTCAGCACTGCTGCAAGCGGATTATTTATTTCATGGGCAATGGTGGCTGCCAGTTTACCCAGGGAGGCCATTTTTTCTGTCCGGATGACCTGTTCCTGGGCTTCCTTGAGTTCATTATAAGCAAGTTTCAGATTCTCATACAGATTGGCATTATCTACGGCAATTCCTATCTGGTTTCCCACAGCCGTCAGGAATTCCACACAATCGCCTGAAAACTTGAATTTGTAACGACTGGATACACACATCATTCCCACCGGATTTCCCTTGGAAACAAGCGGTATATAGGCGCTGTACAAAAGTCCTTCATTGAAAAAAAGAGAATCAACATAGGGATCATTTGCCCGGGGAAGGTTATCTACCACCTTTGCCTTACCGTTAATGGCAGTCTTCCCCAGGAGTCCGTCCCCCACTTTCCGACATTTCATATGACTCAGCATGGTTGTCTCTTCTGAAAGACCCCTGTGAGCGACCAAATTAAGACAGTCTTTTTTGTCGTTCAGAAGATAAATCCTGGCGCTGTCAGCATCAAGAATTTCAAGGACAATCTCAATGGTGCTGTCAAGCACCTCATTCAGTTCCAGACTGCTGCTGACAGTCTTTGAGATGGCATTCAGCGCTGCAAGCGTATTTTCATTTTTCAATTTATTAGTGCCTCTGTTTTCTTAACTTGCTATCTATCGGAAATACCCCTTTTAAGTAAGTACCTGCGCAAAAGTTTTGTAACATTTTCCTGACGTTCCGAATTTTCAGGCTTCCGGCACCCGGAAATGTTACGCAACTTTAAACGCAGAGGCCGTGGAGAAATTGCCGCATAAAGCTCTGTGCCTCTTGCGAAAGCTCTGTGTTTTCTGTGGTTAATCAGAAAAGTTGTACATGGCGTAAATGTTACAAAATTATTGATTAGGTGCTCATTGCTCAGTTTGGATTGCCAAATCCGAACCACCTGCCGGATTTGGCAACCCGGCAAGAGCATAGCTATGGTTCAGGACATGGTTTGATACCAATTTCCTTTCAGTCTGATAAAGATCGAAGGCATATTTTGGGAATGAGATGCATAAATTATCTCTGAATCTGGTATCAGTTCATATGTCTTGAACCATAACATAATACAGCACTTTTTAAATCCGTCCCCTTTCGCTCGGCTTGGATTGATAAATCCGAGCCGCCGGATTTCTCAATCCAGCGGGAGCAACAGGGAACGAATTTACGAAGTAGTACATTAACTTGTAAGTTCCTCCCCCCCTTTTTTAAAGGGGGGCCGGGGGGGATTTCTGCCGCAACACTCTTTTTTAGTAACATAAAATCCCCACGGCCCCCTTTAAAAAAGGGGGGGACGAACTTAAAAAGTGGTGTAGTAGTAGCAAGTCGAGTTAATTAATTATCTCGTGAGTCGTAAGTTCTCATAAATGGCTGAAATGACTCATCCGGAAACTCCCTTCTTTTGTAAAAAGGGAGGATTTTCCGCAAGATGCTGAAATTACCCTGAATTCCCCTTTAAAAGGGGGATACTGAATGCTATTTATTTACTAAAGGTTAATATAATTGGTATTCTTTATTTAGTCAAGAATAAACAGCCTGATTATAACGGATTCAGGGGAGGCTCCTGCCCCATATGCATCTGACTAAGGAAATAAAATATAATTAACTTGAAGCTTTCCGGTGTATTCGAACAGTTCATCGGAAAAATAGTTGAACAGCCTTTTCTGGACAAAAGGGCTTAACCATTCGTTGTGCCGTCAGGTCATGCAAACTTCCCGAAATTAAAAAACTTCATTCTTTTATGTTGAAATATTCAAAGGTTGGGAACTGATGAAGTGAATCTTTGTGTCCTTTATTTTTCCAAGTATCGTGCTGTCCTGAAAATAGAAAGTTAACAGTTGACTTAAATTTTAATTTCAGCTATAATATAAGTTTTTTATAATTTAAGTCTTATAAGGCTTTATTCTTTTCTTTTAACGCGGTGTCAATTTTTTAACAACGGACAGAAATGCCACGAACACAGAGAACCTTCGTGAGACTTCGCGCCTTTGTGTC
>JAUCGG010000099.1 GCA_030378015.1 Desulfococcaceae bacterium HSG8 | reverse complement strand
TGTACCGGGTAAAATAATAGATGATCTTTTTCCCGAGTTCCTCATCGCTGTCCGCGTTGATATACCTGCGGTTGTCCTGGAAATGGGTCTGCCAGAAGCCGAAAATCTTTCCCTGCTCTGTTTCATAGCGGATCAGGCTGTCAATCGCCTCAGCATTGTCAAAATTTTTGTTCTCATACTCCGATACGCTCAGGCAGTAAAGATAATAAGGATGCCCGCCGACCTGTGTACTGGCGTAAAGGGCATTTTCCGTCGTAATTTGAACTTCCGGGACATACATATCCAGCAGAGCCATCAGCAGTACGGCTCCGTCGGGAATCGAAAGCGGTCTCAGATATTTGAACCCGAACCGCCCACCCAGGGGGCCGCCCATGACGATTCTGAATATCATCGTCACAGCGGAACCGGACACCAGCATGGGGGCCTTGCGGCTCTGGGCCTGGCGTCTGTAGGTGGCTGTCAGATTTGTTGCCCCCTGATCCGTCAGCATTCCCTTTTCCCCCATCTCCGCGAAATGCTCCTCCGACGTGTCGTGAACAAAGAACTTCATGTCCTGGAACTCGTCAATGATGACCGCCACCCTGGTTCCGGAAAAGGATGCCAGCATTTCGGGAACACGTATAAAGGCATCCCAGTGATTTCTGGCATCTTCATGAGTGCCTTCCTCATAGCGTCTGAGAAAGTTCCGGATCATCTCCCGGGCAAGTCTGACAGCATCATGTTCCGGACGGTGTTCCAAAAGCTCTCCCAGTTTGACAGTGTCGTCTTGGAACAGGACGGAATCCTGATGACAGTACGCGATATACTGCCGGAAAAACGTGGTTGCATATTCCAGGAGAAATTTCCGCAGTGTCTTCTTCTCAGGCTTCATAGTGAAATAAAACGGTGCGACCCGGTATTCCGGCTTGAAAAAGACCGTGTTCACAAGTCTGTCCAGGAGAACGGTCTTGCCCATGCGCCGGGGCGATATTATAGCGGTACTCGGGGAGGCCATGCGCTGTATGTTTTTCACCCATTCTTCCAGTTCCCGCAGGATTTCCACCCGGTCAGTGAACTCTTCGTAAGCCACCATCTCTTCCACCGGCAATATTTTTTCATCATCCATGATTAATTTCCCCTCCTTCCTTATCCTCAGCAGATGGAAAATACTCCCGCCTGGGATTGATAAATCCCAGGCATTTCCGGGGGATTTGTCAATCTGCCTGGAGCTGATCCTGTCACGATAAAACGGTTTTATCAGAAATCCGACAGGATTTCAAATCAGAAAAATCAGACCTTTCTGAAAAAGAATTAAGGTGATTTCCAGAAAAGAATACCAAGTACAGTTTGTAGTACATCACTTTTTAAGTTCGTCCCCCCCTTTTTTTAAGGGGCCGGGGGGATTTTATGTTACAAAAAAGGGTGTTGCGGGAGAAATCCCCCCCGGCCCCCCTTTAAAAAAGGGGGGAGGAACTTACAAGTTGATGTAGTAGTTCCGCCTTTAGGCGGTGTCATGCCGCCTGAAGGCGGAACTACAAACTTCAATTCGGGCATCCTTTATTTCGGAAGTTCTGTATGCGCTCTGTTTCATAAATAATGTCCGGGTTAAAACGGAGGAGTGCAAAGCTTGCTTTGCGCCTGTGCGGGATTATCGCAAAGCAAGCTTTGCACTCCGCGTTCGGAAAATTCTGTACAACCTGTTCATTATTTCTGAAACGAAGCACTTAGGGATTTCCCCAAAAATAAAATACCCGAAAATGCAGGATGGGCGGAGCGAAGCGTAACCAGCCATCGTATCATTCGCCAACAAAGATGGTGGGTTACGCCAGCGATCCGCCCACCCTGCATTTTCCGGAATCGGGTATTTTATTTATTTGGAATTACCTTACAGTTTGGCAGGAGTATGCTGCGCTCGCTAAACTGTAAGCTTGGCTCGGATTTGTCAATCCGAGCCAGGTCATGGCCGACACTTTTCATCTGCCGAACCAAATGCTTCAGATCGAAACTTCCTTAAAATACAGGCAGAATTTGCTCGCTCTCACACACTTTTCACACCTTTACAATGAAAAAAATTCAGTGATTCAGAGTATAAAAAAAATGCGACTTCTTTAAATTCAACAGTTCAGGTGGAAATATATCTGAAAATAGCCGGAAAATAGCCGGAAAAATTCGGGGAAAAAGGTTTCCTGTAACACTGTAATTCTTTGAAATTAATGATAAAAATGATGAAAAAATCCGTTTCAGAAATACGCTTTTATTTCAATGAATCAAAAATTTTTCCGGCTGATTTGGCAGACATTTTCAGTTAATATACTGATATTATTAAGTTCAATATATTTTTACGATCTGAATCACTGAAAAAATTCTGAATTCTTGACAAAGTTCAGGCAAAGCCTTATACTGTAGTTTTGTAAAAATTTATGATCCTTCCGACGTTTTCTATTTTCCATATTATGGAGGGTCCTTTTTGACATCTATCCCGGAAGATAAAATTTCGGATGTTCGAAATGCTGCGGACATAGTTGAAATAATTTCAGAATCCGTGATTCTGAAGAAAACAGGAAAGGATTATGTCGGACTTTGCCCGTTCCATTCCGAAAAAACTCCCTCATTTACTGTAAGCCCTGAAAAACAGATGTTTTATTGCTTCGGGTGTGGTGTCGGAGGAAATGTTTTCACCTTCCTTATGAAACAGGAAGGGCATTCTTTTCCTGAAGCGGTAAAAACCCTTGCCGGACGATGCGGTATTGAAATCCCGTTGCAACATATGTCACCGGAGCAGAAAAGGAAGGTGAGCGAACGGGAACACCTCCTTGCCGTCAATCAGGAGGCCTCTGGTTTTTTCCGTAATTCCCTGGGAGACAACACTGCCGGGAAAAGGGCAGTGACATACTTGGATGAGCGGGGGATAACACGGGAAACAGCGGATCGTTTTGATCTCGGATACGCGCCGGATGGGTGGAGCCATCTTACGGATCTTTTTTTCAGAAAAAGAATTCCGCACACGCTGGTGGAAAGATGCGGCTT
Organism: Desulfococcaceae bacterium HSG8; assembly: GCA_030378015.1. Classification (GTDB taxonomy): domain Bacteria; phylum Desulfobacterota; class Desulfobacteria; order Desulfobacterales; family 4be13; genus JAUCGG01. Next base: position 17,886 of record JAUCGG010000099.1, on the reverse strand, counting down.
AATTGTTCCGAGAAAAAATAAAAACGGATTTTATGATCGTTTCAGAAACCGTATCATATTTCCGATTACTGATGCACGGACGATGCAGGTGATCGGTTTCGGCGGACGGGTGCTGGATGATTCCCTTCCGAAATACCTGAATTCTCCTGAAACCCCGCTGTACAACAAAAGCCGCTCCCTATATGGCCTGCATCTTTCAAAACAGGAGTGCAGGAGGAGTGGTGTTGTCTATCTGGTGGAAGGATATTTTGATGTTTTAGCCCTTTATCAGCATGGCATAAAAAACGCGGCAGCAACGCTCGGGACATCGCTGACACGGGAACATGTGCGTCTGCTCAAAGGATATACATCAAAAATTGTCCTAGTATATGATTCGGATCAGGCCGGTATCAAGGCCGCCATGAGAAGCGTCGGGGTATTCAGGGATGAAAAAGCAGATGCATCTGTTCTCGTTCTGCCGTCAGGGCATGATCCGGATTCATTTGTTTTCAGGTTCGGCCCTGAAGCCTTTCGGGATGCAGCCGGCAAGGCTCTGTCTGTGATGTCCTTTCTGACAGATGTTGCAGTAAAAAAGCACGGGCTTTCTGTTGAGGGAAAAATGCGCATTATTTCGGACATGAAAGTGCCCCTGTCGTCAATAAATGACCATGTTGAAAGGGCTTTGTATATCAGGGAAATCGCCGAGCTTATCAACATTGATGAGGCAGTCATCACTGAAAAAACAGGAAGCCCGGCGCGCGCTGTGCCCGGTTATTCGGATAATTCCGGGAACATGCAGGAAAATTCCCGGGAAAAGGGCAGCAGAATGGAGCAGCAGATCATTGCCATGATGCTTCAGTTCCCGGAAATAATGCCCGATACAGGGCTTCGGAACATCCTCGGACAGTTTGAGAATGATACCCTGAAGTCAATGGGCCGGAAGATTCTTAATTATTATGATAGCAGCACAAGCCCGCGTATATCTGAGATCATCGGTTTATTCAAAGAGGAAGAGGAGGTCCGCGTCATTGCCTTTCTGGCAAGTAAAAAAGATTCCTGGGATCGTGAAGGGTGTCTGAAACTGATCAGCCAGTTCGAAACCATGCAAAATCGTCATAAGAATCATGCGTTATTACAGGAAATAAAAGCAGCAGAGGCAGGAAATGACCATGAGTTGCTTTTGGAATTATTAAAAAAGAAGCAGACTGAAGCCAGGCAAAGGCAATTAATAACCTGAGTACAGGAGGCAACTGTATGATAAAAGAATCCGCTGCAGAACCGAAACAGAAAAAGATCGATGAAAAACTACTGAAAGAACTGATTACAAAAGGAAAGGAACAAGGATATCTCTCTTATGACGAAATCAACGGGGCTCTTCCGGAGGAGATGCTCTCCCCGGAGCAGATTGATGAGACACTGATCTTGTTTAATAACCTTAACATCGAAATTGTGGATGAAAAAAAAGGAAAAGTAGCGGATAAACCAAAGAAAGCAAAGCAAAAGGCTAAGGCAAAAACAAAAGCAAAAGGAAAGGTCAGCGGACCCGTTGTGACAGATGATTTCGGTTCTGTAACCGATCCGGTCAAGATGTATCTGCGTGAAATGGGCCTGGTAAGCCTCCTGACCCGGGAAGAGGAGGTGGAAATTGCCAAGAAAATAGAGGTCGGTGAACAGGAAGTTTTAAAATCATTACTGGATACCATCACAGGCGTGGAATGTATCCTGGGACTCGGCGGTCACATTGAGGAGGGTGCGCTCCGACCCAAACATGTATTAAGAGATATTGACGAGGGAGACACGTATATTGATGAAGCCGTTCAGATTGAAAGCTTTTTAAATACCATTCATTCTATTCAGAGGCTGTATGAAGAAAACAAATTATACCGGGAGAGACTGTTTTCTCATGAGGAACCGGATCAGGAAGAACATCGAAGGCTCAGGAGATACATTACACGTCGGAATATTAAGATTTTCGAGCTTCTGAAGGACTGGCGTTTTGAGGGCGGTGTTATTGAAAAAATCGAAAAGCTCATCCGGTCCCAGATAGACTGGTTTGAATCAAAGAACAAGCTTCTTTCAAAATGTGCAGACCGCCTTAATTCATCCGCAGCGGAATTGTGTTCCTATCTTACAACAGAAGAACAGTTCTCAGAGTGGGCAAAATGCCGATGTGAACTGGAAAGGGCCGGAACAGCTTTGCTCTTTATGGAGCTTCGGGAGACCCTGGAACAGATAAGATCCAGGGAACTCGGACTCAAGGCAAACTGCCGCTCCCTGAAGCGTGTTATTTCGGGGGTTGATGAAGGTCATGCCAAAGCAAAACTGGCTAAAAGCGAGCTGATAAAGGCAAATCTGCGCCTGGTGGTCAGCATTGCCAAAAAATATACCAATCGGGGGCTTCAGTTTCTTGATCTGATACAGGAGGGGAATATCGGTCTGATGAAGGCTGTGGATAAGTTCGAATATCGCCGCGGGTATAAATTCAGCACATATGCCACATGGTGGATACGCCAGGCCATCACCCGGGCAATTGCCGACCAGGCCAGGACCATCCGTATCCCGGTTCATATGATTGAAACCATCAACAAACTCATCCGGACATCCAGGTATCTGGTGCAGGAACTGGGCCGGGAGCCTACGCCTGAAGAGATTGCCGAAAAAATGGAAATCCCTTTGGACAAGGTTCGTAAGGTATTGAAAATAGCTAGAGAACCCATTTCCCTGGAAACACCTATCGGGGAGGAAGAGGACAGCCATTTGGGGGATTTCATAGAAGACAAAAAATTCATGCTCCCTTCGGATGCAGCCATCAGCCTGAATCTTGCCGAACAGACCAGGAAGGTTCTTGCTACCTTAACCCCGCGTGAAGAAAAAGTTTTACGAATGCGTTTCGGCATAGGGGAAAAAGCGGATCATACACTTGAAGAGGTGGGCCAGGATTTTGCAGTTACCCGCGAACGGATCAGGCAGATCGAAGCAAAGGCACTGAGAAAGCTGAGACACCCAACCAGAAGCCGTAAATTGAAAAGCTTTCTTGATTATTAAATGATTTACTCGTTCCCAGGCAGAAGCCAGGGAACGAGAAAATCGTAAATCCGAAATCCGAAATCCGAAATCGTAAATCGTAAATCGTGATAATATAAGATTTTTTCAGATTTTTCAGGACGGATACAGTAATGCTTGACAAAATATCATTACAGATGTAGAGTAGAACCATAAAAAGCATCTGATATGCGGGCCCATAGCTCAGCTGGAAGAGCCACCGGCTCATAACCGGTAGGTCCCTGGTTCGAACCCAGGTGGGCCCATTCAAATCTGAGGGAGGATAAAAAAACATCACAGATGAAGAATTCTGAAAGAACAAAAGGGCATGAATGATGATGCTTTATCCTGAAACCGAGCGAAACCGAGTTTTTCAAAAAACTCGGTTTCTTTTTTTTGTGTATTGACCAGTTAAGAAACCACCATGAAAATAATATACTCGCGATATGAGGCATGGATATACACTGATTTTATTACAAAAATAATCCGTGTGCATATGTCCGTGTCCTGTGACCGGAAAGCCGGCCGGATTTCATAGCCGGAAATGATCCGTGTTCCGTGTCCTGAAAACAGCGGGCAAGTTATTTTTTGGAAATTCCCTCCGCTGGCTCGGAGTTGTCAATCCGAGCCGGGGTTATGAGCAAAGGATGTGAGCCGGATGGCTGCAACAATAGCAGATATTATCGGAATCATGGAAAAAATTGCCCCGTCCCGACTGGCTGAAGAATGGGACAATACAGGGCTGCAAGTGGGAAAGAGAGATTGGCCCGTAAAAACAATCCGGGTCGCGCTTGATCCTCTTCCCAGTGTGATTGTCGCTGCGTGCGAGCAAAATACTGATCTTTTAATCACCCACCATCCCCTGATATTCAAACCCCTGAAAACTATTGATCCGGATACGCCAGTCGGTGCTGCTATTCATATGGCGTTCAAACACAGGCTGGCAGTGTTTTCTGCACATACCAATCTGGACAGCGCGGTCGGCGGGGTTAATGATCTCCTTGCGTCTGAAATCGGACTCAGAGATCTCAGCCCCCTTGTAAAATCCCGTGAACCGGAAATTTACAAGCTGATTGTTTATGTGCCTGTTGAACATGAGCAGAAAGTTTTAACCGTTCTGTTTGATATGAATGTGGGAAGAATAGGTGAATATTCGTGCTGTTCATTCAGAAGCAGGGGAAAAGGAACATTCATGCCCGGGGCTTCTTCAAAGCCGTTTATCGGAAATAAAGGCAAGATTTCTCACGCAGATGAAAGCAGGATAGAAACAGTTATATCGAAAAGTGATATACCGGACATCATCGGGCACATCAGGGAGCATCATCCATATGAGACAATGGCATATGATATCTGTCCGCTTTTACCTCCTGAAAGCAGCGCGGGACTGGGCCGGGTCGGAACCTTGGAGAAAGAGACGGGACTGAGGGACCTTGCTCTGAAAATCAGGGAAAAACTGGGGCAAGTTCCCGTAAAATTTGCGGGAAAAGAGGATTTACCTGTCCGCAGGGTTGCTTTGTGCGCGGGAAGCGGTTCAAGCCTGATGAATTCTTTTTTTTCGTCACGCGCGCAGGTTTATATCAGCGGAGATCTCCGATATCATGATGCAAGGGATGCTGAAGCTGCCGGACGGGGAGTGATCGATATCGGGCATTTCGCATCAGAGCATCTGATTGTCAATTCGCTTTCGGAAAGGCTTACGAAGATGTTGTCTGAAATCAGTGCCGAGGTAAAAGTGGAAGCATATTTGTTTGAAAAAGACCCATTTGTGATGTTATAAATTAAGGATGAGCCTTCCCCAATGAACAACTTCAAATGTAGGGCGGGGTTTTACCCCACCAACTTCTATCCACCAATTAATGGCGGGTAGAACCCGGGGCAGAACCCATCCTACGTCCGGCTTCTGTGAAGGATGCCGATTTCAGTGACAGGGAAAATCATGAAAGAACAAATAGAAATTCTGGTAAAACTTCAGAACATAGAGACAGAAACGGGCAGTATCAGAATTATGCTCGATGGCCTACCGGACAAACTTACGCTGATGGATACCCGCCTGAGCGAATCTGAGCAGCTCATTACGGATGAGATATCTCTGGTTGATGAACTGAAGAAAAACTATCGCGCTCTTGAATCGGATGTGAAAACAAACCTTTCCAGGATAGAAAAGAGCCAGGAAAACCTGAGAGTAGTCAAGACAAATAAAGAATACCAGGCATTGTTAAAGGAGATTGAAGATTTCAAGAAGAAAAATTCTAAAATCGAAGATGAGATGATAACAAGCTTGGATCGCATAGAAGAAACGGAAAAAAATATCGCAGGGAAAAAAGAGGAATATTCAGCCTTAGAGAAGCAGCTTAAGAAGGAAAAGGACTCATTGAAGCGGGAAGCGACAAAAAGGAAGAAGAAACTTGCCCAACTGGAGGCAGACCGAAATCATGTTTCTGAAAAAGCAGATCCCGCTCTGTTGAAAAAATTTACACAGGTGAGAGAGCGCATAAACATTGCAATCGTGCCAGTAATAGATTATGTGTGCGGAGGGTGCAATATGAATATTCCCCCGCAGTTGTACAATGATCTCCACCGATGGGACAGCCTGGAATTCTGTCCCCACTGCCAGCGAATTATTTACTGGGAAAAACAGGAAGAATAATGTGGGGAAAGAGCAAATGACAGAGCGTATTCCTAAAAAGTAGGAAATTCTCGTTCCCGGGAACGCATTCGGAGAGGCTCAACCTCGTATTTCAGTGTAAAAATGACTGCTTAAGGCAGATACATAGGAACATTTCTGAAAAGCAGGCCGGACATGTTCCCGGGGAATGCATTCTGTAAGGCTCATCCCTGATTTATTTAATTCATCGGTTTCACATTGAACAAGAGGCAGAGCCTCCTGAAATGCATTCCCAGGCGGAGCCTCACTGCCATTAAGTTAAGAGAAACTCCCCCTTTGAAGGGGGATTCAGGGGGATGTTTTTTCAACACGTTACACCCCCCTGCCCCTCAAGGGGGGAATTGATTCCTTAACTTAATGGCAGTGAGGCGGAGCCTGGGAACGAGAGTTCCTGCTTTTGGGAATGCCCCCAATGACAATAACAAATCAGCGTTCCCAAACTCCGTTTGGGAACGCAATTGCCCGCAAAACTCAGGTTTTGCATGAAATGTCAGGTATCTGCAAACAAAGTCTGCAAGTGTGTTCCCAAACGGAGTTTGGGAACAAGAGTACACCCGTAGCAGAGTGGCCTAAACGAGGAGTTTGAAATTTGGTGATTGTAATTTGGGATTTATTTAAAATTTAGCCGGTCAGAGCAGTCTGAACGATCGCTGGATCATTTTCTGATCCGGAGGAAAGTCCGAACACCGAAGGGCAGGGTGCTCCGTAACGCGGAGTCGTGGCAACGCGAAGGAAAGTGCAACAGAAAGCATACCGCCTACCCCCTTCTTCACGAAGGGGCGGTAAGGGTGAAAAGGTGCGGTAAGAGCGCACCAGTTCCCCGGGTGACCGGGGAAGCTTTGTAAACCCCACCCGGTGCAAGACCAAATAGAGGGGCGTAAGGGGGATTACTTTGTAATTCCCCGGTAAGGGCGGCCCGCCCAAGCTCCCGGGTAGGTTGCAAGAGCCCTTGGGTAATCAGGGGCCTCAGATGAATGATCGTTACCCGTTTCGGAGTAATCTGGATCGGGGACAGAATTCGGCTTACGGACTGCTCTGGCCGGCTTTTTTTATCCTGAGAAATCCTCGGGTCAGCTTTGAAACCGCAACAATTACCAAACACGGAAGCCATACCCACAACATCTCATTTGTGATAACAGCTAACCCTCTATGGCTTAAAAATGCCCTGATACCGAGCGGAGAAACCTTTATGGGTGCCCAAGGGAAAAAATACCTGGTGTTATCAAAAGGAGCCAACAGCGCAATCCCCAATCCCCCGTTTGTAAAAGCATCAAGAATTCCATGACTTGATGACACCAGGAAAAAGAAAACCAAGTAGAAGGTCCCTCGTTCGGAAAACATTCTGACGCGTGAGAAGAAGACGCTCACAATAAAGAGGCTTAAAAAAAAGCTGAAGAACGGCGAATGAAAAAAGCCCCTGTGACCGAAAAAATGGTGATAGGGAATCCCCAGTGAAAATCCGATCACGTCTGCGTCAGGTATCACAGAACAGAAAAATGCCAGAAACCAGAAACGTCCGGGAACATCTTCCGGTGCGAATGCTTTTCCTGCGGTAACCGCGACAATAGTATGTGAAATAACTGATGGCATATATGGACCTCACCCTTCAGGAAAATTCTCAGAAAACAGCCCGTTCATCTCCTCATGCAGCAACTCGTTGCCGTACTACTACATCAACTTGTAAATTCCTCCCCCCTTTTTTAAAGGGGGGCCGGGGGGGATTTCTGCCGCAACACCCTTTTTTTGTAACATAAAATCCCCCCGGCCCCCTTTAAAAAAGAGGGGGACGAACTTAAAAAGTGGTGTACTACACCACTTTTTAAAACAGATGTTTTGCAGAGCCGTTCGACTGAGCTCACGCCGAAGCCTTGCCGGATGCATTTCCGGGCGGAGCCTTGAAACGGGTAACATATTGAATTTTATCAAATGTGATATGCAACCTAACTTTTGGGGAATGCCCCATTTTAACCCGGGATCCACTGTTTTCGGAAGTTTTCAATCTACTGACACTATGCAGATCGAAAACTTCCGCTCACTTTCAGCCTGTTCCCGCCGGATTGACTCGCAAAGTAAAAGAATTTTGCCTGAAAAGTCAACGAATAATTTTCAATGCACTGGAAGTGATCCGTGTTCATCGTGTCCTGAAAACCGCGGAGTTCCCTTCTGTTTTTCAAAAACCCAAAAAACACGGTTTCTTTTTCAGCAGTTTTGTGCTATAAGTCCGCCTGTTATGAATCCCAAATTCCGACATAAGGGGGCTGATTCAATCTGCATATGACAATCCGACAATTTCAGACAATAACCTCCTGCCTTGAAGATACCCGTGAACTGGGCAGGAAGATAGGCGCGCTGCTCCGGAGGGGAACTGTTATTGCCCTGACAGGTGACCTCGGAAGCGGAAAAACATCTCTGATACAGGGACTGGCACGGGGGCTTGAAGTGCCTGATGAATACTATATCACCAGTCCCTCCTATACCCTGATCAATGAGTATCCGGGCAGATTTCCGCTGTTTCACGCTGATCTTTACCGTCTTGAAAATCCTGATGATTTTGAAGATACTGGAATCTATGAGATACTTCACAGCGGTGAGGGCGTGGTTGCTGTCGAGTGGGCAGAAAGACTCGGTGATGAGGAAATCCTGTCCGACTGTGTCACCGTTCATCTTGAGATACTGGATGATGATTCACGAAGAATCTCTGTTTCCGCATATGGCGCATTGAATCTGATAAAAAAGCTATCAGGGGGCCGAACCGAGCAGCAGGAACCAGGCAACAGGAACCGAACCGGGCTTATGCCCCACTGATTGCTCGCGGGGGATTGACAAATCCCCCGCACTCACGGTTCGGATTTGTCAATCCGAACCGAGCAACAGGAACCAGGCAACAGGGCCGAACCGGGCTTATGTTTGTTCTGCAGCTCCCTGCCACTGATTGCTCGCGGGGGATTGACAAATCCCCCGCACTCACGGTTCGGATTTGTCAATCCGAACCGAGCAACAGGAACCAGGCAACAGGGCCGAACCGGGTTTATGTTTGTTCTGCAGCTCCCTGCCACTGATTGCTCGCGGGGGATTGACAAATCCCCGCCCTCACAGGGTTCGGGTTTGTCAATCCGAACCGGCGGGAGTACATGGCGGCCGAAACGAAGATCAAGGCCTCCGATTTTAACCCGGACTCCGAAGTTTCCAATTTCGGAAATCTGCTGTAATTTCTTAATTTACAAGGATAAAAAATAAAATGAATTTTGAGTGCATTATTTATGAAAAATCGGACAATATTGCTGTCATCAAATTGAATCGGCCCCGGGTTATGAACGCCATGAACAAGCAGTTGTGGCTTGATTTCCAGGCCGCGCTGGAGGATGTAAAAAATGATCCTGGAATCGGAGCACTGATTATTACAGGCGAGGGCAGGGCATTTTCCACCGGGGCAGATTTAAAGGAATCTAAAAACAGAAGCCTGGAAGATTATCGGGACTATCTGGTCGAACTCCAAGAGGCTTCAAGAAAGATTATCCGGTTTGAAAAGCCGACAATCGCCGCGATCAACGGGTATGCCCTAGGATCAGGATATGAGCTGGCCCTTGCCTGTGATATCCGGATTGCCGCGGAAGATGCGCAGATAGGATCACCGGAGGCAAGAGTCACCTCTTCTGTGACCGGGGGCGCCATGAGGCTGATTCAGAATCTGATCGGCCCTGGAAAGGCCAAGGAACTCCTGTTTACAGCAGAAAATATTAACGGAAAAGAAGCGGAAAAGATCGGGCTGGTCAACAGGGCTGTTCCTGCTGATCGCCTGATGGATGAAGCCAGGGACATGGCTCGGAAGATTGCGGAAAATTCGGCATTTTCCATAAAAATGATCAAAAAAGGTCTTCATATGGCACAGGGCGAAGTCAGTCTTGAAGCCCTTATGGATTACGAAGTTGAAGCATGTCTGGCCTGTGTATCAACAAAAGAACGGCAGGCATCGTTGAAAACATTTGAAGAACGGAAGAAATAAGTTGTCAGTTGTCAGTTGCAACTGACAACTGACCACCCGGAGGGTAAATGAACGAGTATAAAATTCATCCCATTGTGATGGGGACCAAAATTTTTGACAAAAGCATGATGACTTATCAGCATGGATACGGTGAAACTTATACGATTCCGATCTATTGCTGGTATATCGAAGGCGGGAATAAGAATGTTCTTGTTGATACGGGCGAGATGAATCCCATCCAGTCCGAAGAAAGGGAGAAGGCTGTCCGCGGGAAGATTTATAAATTTGAAGAGGGTCTGGCCCGCTGGAATCTGAAGCCTGAAGATATTGATGTTGTTATCCATACACATTTGCATAATGACCATTGCGAAAATGATTACAAATGTGTGAATGCTGTATTTTACGTTCATGAAAAAGAACTGGAACGCATATATGATCCGCATCCCCTGGATTTCCGTTACCTGGAGGATTATATCGAAGATGCCGACGAAAACAATCAGATCATAACCATAAGCGGGGATGCGGAGATTCTTTCGGGCATCGGGGTTACTCATACGCCCGCGCACACAGAGGGAGGTCTGACAGTATGGATAAACACCTCCGAAGGAAAAGCTGCGATAACGGGGTTCTGTGTGATCGAGGAGAATTTTGACCCGCCTAAGACGATAAAAGCAATGGAGATGGATGTTATTCCGCCCGGAACCCATGTCAATGTGTATGAAGCTTATGATTTGCTGATGAAAGTCAGGGAAGAGGCTGATATACTGATTCCGCTCCATGAACCCCGGTTCGCTGCGATGGATACGATTCCCTGATCTGTTGGTAAGAATAAGGCAATTTCCGGAAAAGAATATACCAGCAGACAGTTTGTAGTTCCGCCTTCAGACGGCGTGATACCGCCTGAATGCGAAACTACAAACCGGTATGTTTATTATTGGAAATCGCCTAAGAACTCCCCGAACATAGCTCCCGGCGAATCAGCAGATCAAAAATGATCAATATTTCATGTTTCGTTGTGACCGCCAGATCATAGCGTTTACGGAGTGCCAAACTTGCAGTTTGGCATTGCGCAAGCGAGCGAAGCGAAGCTTGCGCATACACACCTCCCGGAACTCCGGAGACTTTCATGTTTCGTTGTGGCCGTCAGATCATGACCGTCTATGAAAGTCCCGGCCTCCTTTACAAAAGGGTGAGCCGGTGCAATTAAAAGTGTTAGATGAGCCATCCTCGTTCCCAAACTCCGTCTGGGAACGCAATTGCAGGCAAAACTCCGTTTTGCATGACAGACAGAGTCTGCCGGGCAGGTGTGTCCCAAACGGAGTCTGGGAACAAGGACACATACTGAACCTGACACTTTTAATTACACCCTGAGCCGGGGGTTTCATTATTTGTTGTCATGACATAGAAATTCACCGAAATGACAGTATGTTAAACTGTCATTTGGGGACCTCTTTGCCCATTAATCCCGCTCGGCCTTGATCTTCATTTCGGCCAGTCATTGCAGTGATATGGCTCGGATTTGTCAATCCGAGCCGCGCGGAAATCCGTAATAGACTATTTACAGGGAAAAGATTTTCTGCTATTTATCATTTTTTAACCCACGAAATTGAAAAGGCATAAAAATAATGGCATTTTTCATAAAAGCTCGTGAGTCGTAAGTTCTCATAAATAGCTGAAATGACTCACCGGGAAACTCCCCCTTTTTTAAAGGGGGCCGGGGGGATTTCCCCCGACCTGCTGAAATCCCCCTGAATCCCCCTTTAAAAAAGGGGGACTCAGAACAGCGGCTTCAGAGAACTTATGACTGTCGAGATAAAAGTTAAAAAGTAGTTTACACTTTTTCTGACTGCAGAACGACTTTTTAAGTCGTTCTGAACGATTTGAAAAATCGTTCTACAGGAAAGTGTAAACTGACAAATGAAGGATGCCTTAATGTAGAGCGATTTGAAATTGTTCTACAGGAAAGTGTAAACTGACAAATGAAGGATGCCAAAATAATGATGCGATTTCCCAGACTCATCATTTCTGCCCTGCGGGGAGGCGCGGGAAAGACCGTGCTCTCTATCGGGATGGTTTCCGCATGGAAACAGCGCGGGATATCTGTTGCTCCTTATAAAAAAGGCCCTGACTATATTGACGCGGGCTGGCTGGCACTGGCAGCAGGCAGAAACTGTTATAACCTGGATACTTTCCTGATTGATCAGGAAAACATACTGAATTCATTCCTTTCCCACACCAGTGAAGGAGATATCGGGGTTATCGAAGGCAACCGCGGGCTGTATGACGGCATTGATACCGAGGGCATCACCAGTACAGCCGAACTGGCAAAGCTTCTGAAATGCCCGGTGGTACTCTGCATTGACTGCACAAAATCCACCCGAACCATGGCAGCAGCAGTACTCGGATGTGTAAAATTCGACCCGGATGTCCGTATTGAAGGCGTTGTTTTAAACCGGGTCGCGGGTTCCAGGCATGAGAATGTACTGCGAAAGAACATCGAATACCATTGCGGCATTCCCGTGGTGGGAGCGATTCCCAAGCTTCGGAAGCAAAGTTTCCCAGAGCGTCATATGGGACTTGTCCCCACCCCGGAACACCAATGGGCAAAGGATTCCATTGAAGCGGCCGCACAGATGGCTGAAAAATATCTTGACTTTGACGCGTTGGAGCGGATAGTCAGTCGTCAGTCGTCAGTTGTCAGTCGTCAGTTGCCAGTTGTCAGTGGTCAGTTGCCAGTTGTCAGTCGTCAGTTGCCAGTCGTCAGTGGTCAGTCGCCAGTCGTCAGTCGTCAGTCGTCAGTTGCCGCGGACAACGGGCAACTGACAACTGACAACGGACAACTGACAAAAATAGGGATAATCAGGGATTCAGCGTTTCAGTTCTATTATCCCGAAAACATAGAGGCAATTATAGCGGCAGGCGCGGAAGTGGTGTGGATAAGCGCGCTTAAAGACAAATCCCTTCCCCCTGTCAGCGGTCTTTATATCGGGGGCGGATTTCCCGAAACCCATGCAGAAGAACTCGCGGAAAACTCCGGGTTCAGAAAAGAACTGAAGGCTGCGGCAGAGAGCGGCCTCCCCATCTATGCCGAGTGCGGGGGGCTGATGTACCTGGGAGAAGAACTGGTTCTGAAAGGAAAAACATACCCCATGACCGGGGTGCTGCCCCTTGTCTTCGGCTTTTGCGAAAGGCCCCAGGGGCATGGCTACACCGTAGTTGAAGTGGACAGGGGAAACCCGTATTTCAAAGTCGGAACCGAAATCCGGGGCCATGAATTTCACTACTCGGAAGTCCTGAAGTGGCGGGGAAATGATAATGACCTGGTTTTTTCCATGAAAAGGGGGGCCGGCCTGATTAACCGGAGAGACGGGGTTTGTTACAAAAACATTCTTGCCACATATACTCATATTCATGCCCTGGGGATGCCCTTCTGGGCACGGAATATGATTAAGTGCGCGGAAAAATGGAATGGGCGATAAGATATTGATAATCAGCAGATCGAAAATACTCCCGAAAAGCTCGCTTGGGATTGACAAATCCCAAGCATTTCAGGCTGATTTGTCAATTCGCCCGGATTTTCGATCTGCTGATTATCAGCAGATCGAAAATGTCCGGCGGCTTCAGTAGAACGATTGGCAAATCCGCCGGAGGTGCTTGGGATTTGTCAATCCCAAGCGAGCTTTTCGGTAATTGGCAACGGACAACGGACGAAAATATGGAATGGGTAATAAAAAAAGACGATTATCGTGTACCGATAAAATCCTGGTGTAAAGATATCGAAGAGGGAGCGCTGTCCCAGGCCGCTGATCTGGCAAAACACCCTGCTGTTTTCAGCCATGTCGCGCTCATGCCGGACTGCCACCAGGGATATGGTATGCCCATAGGCGGTGTGATCGGGTGTAAAGATGCCGTGATCCCGAATGCCGTGGGAGTTGACATCGGGTGCGGAATGGGCGCGGTTCAGACCAGCATCCCCGCAGATGAAATGCCGGACATGGCAGGGATTCGCGCAATGCTTGAGGTTCTGAAAGGTCTGGTTCCCTGCGGCGAGGGCAATGCCCACAAAAAGCCCCAGGAATGGGAAGGTTTTGACGAAGCAGATCTGAGCGCGGGGTGGTATGAAAAAAAGACATGGAAGCTGGCTTACCGGAACCTCGGAACCTTGGGAGGCGGGAACCATTTTATCGAATTGCAGGCCGGTGATGACGGATATATCTGGCTGATGCTCCATTCAGGTTCAAGAAACCTGGGGTATAAAATCGCAAGATACTATAATGACCTGGCTGTGGGGCTGAATGAAAAATGGTTTTCCGGCATACCCAACAAAGACCTTGCATTCCTGCCGGCTGATTCGGATGAGGGCCTGGCCTATATCCGCGACATGAATTTCGCGCTTCGTTATGCAAAGGAAAACCGGTTCCGGATGATGGAAAATTTCAAGATGACTTTTTCGGATTTCTTCCCGGATGTATCGTTCATACAGGAGATAAACATCCATCACAATTATGCCGCGCAGGAAAATCATTTCGACCGGGAGGTATGGGTGCATCGGAAGGGCGCTACTGCAGCCGCTAATGAACTGCGCGGCATTATCCCCGGTTCCATGGGGACTCCGTCTTACATCGTGGAAGGAATCGGAAACCCCGAGTCTTTCATGTCATGCTCCCACGGTGCAGGCCGTGTGCTGGGGAGAAACGAGGCATCAAGACGTCTTACCCGTGAGGAATGTGAAAAAGCAATGGAAGGGATTGTGTGTGACCGCTGGAACAAAATCAGAAGGGGAAAGATGAAAGGCTTTTATGACTTCGGAGAGGCTCCCGCGGCTTATAAAGATATAGACACCGTCATCCGATCCCAGTCGGATCTGATAAAACCCTTGGTAAAGCTCAGGCCCCTGGGGGTAATCAAAGGATAGCATGGTCAGTTGTCAGTTGTCAGTTGTCAGTTGCAAAGCGCAACTTACAACGGACAACTGACAACTGACTAATCAGTTTCTTCTTCATCTATTCTCCTCATCCCTTCCATTAATAGCCACATGAAATCACCGAGTTCGGGAGTATCCATTTCTTCATCTGATAATCCCGGGGTGAATTTGAAGCGTCCCTCTTTTTCCATTAATATCGAAAAGAAAGCCTCCTTGCCTTCCTTTTTACTGTATTTGGCCCGAATGAGATTTCCCTCCCTGAAAGAAAGCTCGGCTGATCCCTGGGACAATGTCAGGGTCAGCACCCCCGTCTTATGGTTCAGATTCAGGGTCTGGAGCAGTTCGGAAGGGGGATTCTCAGACAGCCTGCCGATCATGCCGGATGCAAATTCCTCAAGCCTTTCCACATTGGTTCTTGCCAGCCTTCGGGCAAGCAGACGGGCAAAATACATCTGAAGCGATGGGAACATGTTCAGCACTTTTTTGAAATCCTTACCATATATAAACAGGACAGTGACCAGTTCCGTAACTTTTACCGTGGCTCCGGCAGGCGTACCGATGAGAAGGCTGATTTCTCCGAAAACTTCTCCTTTTTCCATGACCCCGATAACAGTATCATCCACCACCACTTCGGCTTTGCCCGACACAATGATATACAGGTTGCTGGCAGAATCCCCGTTTTTTATGATGGTTGACTCGCCTGCAAATTTCTTCATCTTCAGCATGGGCGCGAGTTTTTTGATATCTGCCTCATCAAGGTCTTTGAAAATCGGGAACCGCTTCAGCAGCTTTGTGGCAAAGCTGAGATCATCCTCCGATTTGTCCATATCCGCGGCTGTGAACTTCCTTTCCTGATTGTACTCTATCTTTATCAGCCCTGTGCAGCCGCTGCAGTTTGTCACATATTTGGGAATATTCTCCATACTCCCGTATTCCACAAGCACCGCGGTTATATCGGAAATCAGGATACGGCAGACAGGTCTGTCGGTGGGCATTTTAATGACCGATGTGTTAATGAATTTTTTTTCTTCATTATCCCCCAGCAGAACGGCTTTGCCCGATAACCTGAATTCATCTCCCAGTTCATAAAGGGGACAGTTGTTCTCTTCGATAATTTTAAAAATTGCTTCCGGAAAACTCATTCTTATTCCTTTGTCAGTTGTCAGTTGTCAGTTGTCAGTTGTCAGTTGTCAGTTGTCAGTTGCGACGGACAACGGACAACGGACAACGGGACCACTGACTACCCGACCGATCCTTCTTCAATTCTCCGAATTCCTTCCATTAAAAGCCACATGAAATCTCCCAGTTCAGTGGCATCCGTCTCTTCTGGTGTCAGCCCCTGGATAAATTTGAATCTGCCTTTCTTTTCTTTTAATATTTCAAAAAAAGCGATTTTACCTTTCCTGTTATTATAGCTGACCCTGATAAGGCTCCCCTCCCTGAAAGAAATCCTTGCGGTTCCTTTGGATAATTCCAGGTTCAGCACACCTGTTTTGCGGTTCAGATTCAGTGTCTGAAGCAGCTCGGATGGGAGCATCTGGGAAAAATTGCCCCTGATGTCGGATGAAATATCCTGTGATATCTCGTCATTGGTTTTGGCAAGCCGCTTTGCAAGCAGACGGGCAAAATAAATCTGGATGGAGGGGAACTGATCCAGCACCCGCCTGAAATCCTTGCCATTGATATACAGAAGCCTTGCTGTTTCCACAACTTTTATCGTCGCTCCCACGGGACTCCCTACGAGAAGACTTATTTCACCGAAAACATCCCCGATTCCCAAGGTAGTTATAGATACTCCATCATCCACAAATACATCAACGATCCCGGAAATGATAATATAAAGATTACTCCCGGAATCCCCTTTATTCATGACTGTGGCGCCTTTGGCAAATTTTTTCATTTTTAACAGGGGGACAATCTTTTCGATATCATTCTCGTCAAGAGTCTGGAAGATCGGGAAAATATATAATAAGCCTACTAATTCATTAATGTCATTATTATTTTCATCGACCGGCATTTTTTCCCGATTATATGCTATTCGGATCAGCCCCGAACATCCGCTGCAGGTTGTCACGCATTTTTCAACATTTTCCATCCTTTCATATTTAATAAGAACCCTGGTCAGATCCTCAATCAGTACGCGGCAGGGGGGTCTCAGGTGAGGCATTTTAATGACCGACGTCGTGATAAACGTCCTTTTTCTTCCGACTTTTGACAGAAGGGCTTTACCTGACAATTTGAATTCATCTCCCAGTTCATAGAGAGGGCAGTTGTTTTCTTCAATAATTTTAAAAATTGTCTCAGGATGACTCATTTAGTTGT
Organism: Desulfococcaceae bacterium HSG8; assembly: GCA_030378015.1. Taxonomy (GTDB): domain Bacteria; phylum Desulfobacterota; class Desulfobacteria; order Desulfobacterales; family 4be13; genus JAUCGG01. Next base: position 972 of record JAUCGG010000099.1, on the reverse strand, counting down.
CAGTTGCCAGTTGTCAGTCGTCAGTTGCCAGTTGTCAGTCGTCAGTTGCCAGTTGTCAGTTGCCAGTTGTCAGTTGCCAGTTGTCAGTCGTCAGTGGTCAGTCGTCAGTTGCCAGTTGCCAGCCAGTTGTCAGTCGTCAGTTGCCAGTGGTCAGTTGCCAGTCGTCAGTCGTCAGTTGCCAGTGGTCAGTCGTCAGTTGTCAGTTGCCAGTGATCAGTCGTCAGTGCAACAGGCAATTGACAACTGACCACGGACAACGGACAACTGAAGTGGTTTTAAATTCCCTTTTGCCGGTCCGGAAACAATTTCGCCGCTGTAATTATATGTTGATTCGGATATGCTGCAACACTGGATAGCTTCATGATCAGCGGTAAGGTCCAGACGCCTTCCCATATGGGTGCATTTGTTTTCAAAAGCATAAAAATTTCCGTCTGTTCCGTGGAGCAGAAAAATTTTACAGGGCAGTCCTTTTCCTTCCAGGCGGATAGCGCTGCCGGGTTGTGAAAGTTCAGGAACACTTTCTAATTCAACCGACACCTTTTTATCAGTATATGACCAGGCGTCAGGGGCAGCGGGTAACGGTGTTCTGCAAATCCCGAAAATACGTGCAAATAGTCCCATTATTCCCATTATATATTTATTTGTCAGTTGTCAGTTGCCAGTTGCCAGTTGTCAGTTGTCAGTTGCCAGTTGCCAGTTGCCAGTTGCCAGTTGCCAGTTGTCAGTCGTCAGTTGCCAGTGGTCAGTCGTCAGTCGTCAGTCGTACATCAACTTGTAAATTCCTCCCCCCTTTTTTAAAGGGGGGCCGGGGGGGATTTCTGCCGCAATACCCTTTTTTTGTAACATAAAATCCCCCCGGCCCCCTTTAAAAAAGGGGGGGACGAACTTAAAAAGTGGTGTAGTTGCCAGTTGCCGGTGGTCAGTTGCCGGTGGTCAGTTGTCAGTTGCCAGTTGCCAGTTGTCAGTTGTCAG
>JAUCGG010000098.1 GCA_030378015.1 Desulfococcaceae bacterium HSG8 | reverse complement strand
ACCTCCTTGTTAAAAAATTTCTGATCTTTATAACACAATTATCCGTTCGTTGCCACAATAATTTTTAAAAACCATAACTTATTGAATAAACTATGATACCATCCATCACTACCCCCGCAGGACTACCTGATCTTTTTACGGCAGGAAAGCAGTTCCTCCGTCAGATATTCATAGCATACAGACTCCGCCGGAATAATTGTTTCAGTTTTAATCCGGGAGATTACATGGAATTATCTAAAATTTCAGATGAAATGACACCTTTCCGGTTTTCAGAGGTTTTTTATCCGAGTACGGCACTGCTATCAGTTTTTTCGGAGACACGCCTTTATTTATCAGGTATTTCCTTACAGCCTTTGCCCGTTTCATTCTTAAATCCTCCTCGGCCGCCTCGGAATAGTCCTTTATAACTTCCCCCTGTTCCGTTCTTGATAATAAGAAATCCTGGCTGAATATTTCTCTTAAATCCTCAGTTTCAGAAACATGACCGTTAATGTAGATTATCTCATCTGAATTTTTTAAGATAATGATAGCTTGAATCAGGGAAATATCCTCGGATACCTTTCCCGGATTCCACAGTTGGCGGTAGCCAAGAATACAAAAGTCAAAAAAAATCTTCATTCAAAGCAAGCACCTTAAGAGCATTCTGCGGCTTGTCCGGCCCGACATTTTTCTCATCTGTGTGGATATGGAAGGGATGAGTTGAAATATTTGGAAAATGCGGAGCATTATCCCATCGTCTGATCAGTTTTCCATCCGAATCCTGCCAGTGGAAGCTGTATTTTGTTGTATCGGTCCCACCTGTTCTGAACTCAGCGATTCTTTCCATCATTTCCAACAAACTGCCATCTGCCAGATACACACGGAGCCGGTAAAGCAATATGTCCTTCTGATCGGTTGATTCCAGACTGTAACGGACAACATCAGCAAACTGTATCCAGTCACAGCGTCGTTATAATGTCATCAAAATAAGATTTCAGCATATGATGCCCGTATTTTTTATGCGATTATGGCAGTCCTGAAAATCCAACAAATTTTCATACAGCCCCATCCACTCCATGATATCCATATCATCTCCCAGTTTCCCGCTGTTCATCTGCCTGATCTTTTTTGAATAACGTCCGGCTTCAATCTCAGCCAGTCTCCTTCCGAGTTTGAATCCAAATAGTCTTTTAAAGTCATCTGTTTCTTTTATGCAGGCTTTTATGCTGAATCTGATCTTCTCAAATTCCTTCATAAAGATTCCCCTTGTTTTAATGAGGAGAATATTTGTCTGAGGCTGTCATTCCTTACAATTTCCAAAACGAATATCTTGTCTTCCGATATTCTGATGATGGCTCTGAGATGATCGGAAATTTTCAGGAGATATATATTTTCCATATCCGGAAGTTTTATTGCCGCATATGAACTCAGTATCATATCCGGCTCATCTTCACGGCGATGGTCATACAACCGCATAAAATTCTCTTTTTCAGTTTTATTAAGAGATTCGTAGGCGACTCTTGATGATTTGGTTAATTCGATCATGGTGAATGACTCCTTAAATTTTAATGTGAAAGACCACTTTAGTGTCCCTGTAACCGGGCGAGAGGCTGCCCCGACTCGGGCCGACCCGGCGAAGTGGTTTTGCTGACGTATTAGCTGACTTCGGCGTGAGCTCAGTCGAACGCTCAGTCAAATGTTCAGCAGAACGCTTTGACTTTCAGAATTGATTCCGGGGTTTGCTTATTCAGACACATCTTTCCAGTCGTCCGGTATCATTCCGGAAACGCCGAACACCTGATATTCAAAATTTCCTTTTTTCAATTCTTTAAGAATCAGGAACGCTTCATTGAGGATAACGGTCAGACCTTCCTCAGCTCCGCCTTTATAGACCACTGTTTCATTGGCGGCATTCGGGAGGCCGGATGCCCGGGCCAGGGCGTTGGCAAGTCTTCCGAAAAAATCCCTTTTGTTCTGCCCGTGTATGAGGTCGGATTCAAAGAGAAATATATCACGCAGCTTGAAAAAAATCCATGCCAGTTCTTTGGCATAAGGAGTTTCGATAATCCGGGGTTCGGGGAAAATCGTGCGGCGGGCGATCCGGTCTCCGTATTTTTCCTTTATTCCTAAAACTTTATCTATTCCGGAATCGCCAAATCCTTCTTCAATAACTGCCCCGATTTCGGATCGGGGTATATTTGTTCGCAAGGCCAACTGGCGAAGTTTCATTTTCTGCGCTTTCAGTTCCTTTTTTACGGCATCTTTCCAAAATATTTTGGGCGGCTCGCTGTTCGGAAGGCGGATAATGACTTTTGCTCCCTGCCAGTATGTCCCTTTTTTAAAAGGTTTGCACCTGAATTTTGTATATGCTTTCTTATGTATCGCCTGTTCAAGATCATCAAGGCGTTTACGTGCCTCCTGACAAGAATCCTGCTGTACCGGATCAGACTGATTTATCATAAGTTTGTTTCTTCCTTTGTCAAAAAAAGGTTGTGAAAACAGGCAGAAGCGTTTTTATGAGAGCCGATGATGTTCAATATTGCGGATTGGGTTGAAGGAAGTGACACCCGATATGCTGAATGACAAAATATGTGTTGGGTTTCTTCTTCAACCCAAGTTGCGGGGCTTTAAATTACTCGGCAAAGACATACCCAGAAAATTTGATCTTCAATAAATTCAACATCAGGCAATTGTTCCTGAAGAAAATCAATCATGTCGTTTTTGACACTGGAATAATCTGTTGCGGATGATCCATCAGTTTTTTCCAGAAATGTCAGAGGTTTTTCTTCAAAAAATGAACAACTCTTTGTGTTTTCAGACCAAAAAATTTTCGATAAGCTAAACGCGGACGGACCTGAATGAGCCTCTTTTCGTATAAGTACGGTAGCCAACAATCCTTTATCGTGTGAGGCATCAAGCTGGGCAACTCCTGTTAATCCTTTGCTGGTAGAAGAAAATGAGAGAGTATGGCGTAAAAAGAGTTCTATCATCGGATCACCGAAGGCTAACAAACGAACGCTGTCATCTTTTATAGCTCGGCCACGATCAAATGTACCGTTCACTGACTTTTCTCTATTTTTTGTTGTAAGGGATTTCGGAACTAAAAACTCGTATGTATCTGTTTGAGGACGGTACATCATCATACGCCCCTGTTGCTTCAGGTAACCATCTACCCATTTTTGCAAATCATTAAGATCAAGTGTCTGATCAAAAATTTTTTTGAACCGGTCAGGATTAAATGGAGAAACAGAACGGCGAAAGACTTCCTCGTAGGCAAGAATATAGGCCTCTTCAGCCCTGAGAATTCCTGCTTCAATCTCCTTCTCCGAAGACTCTGTTTCCGATTGAATCAGAGAATTTTTATATATTTTTTCATAATCTATGAATTCCTGAGCCAGTCCGACAAGCTGATCTCGGATGTCTATTTCCTTTTCTCCGGTTTTTTCAGAGAGGCGTTTAATAGCGGAATCCATCTTTTGTTCATGACAGTCATCAATTTTTTCTTCCAACGGATTTTTTAATTTAAAATTGAATACTTGGATACTGTTATGTTTTTGTCCGATGCGATGGACACGACCATAACGTTGAACAAGACGGAAAGGGTTCCATGGTAAATCGTAATTGATAACAAGATGGCAAAACTGAAGATTGATTCCCTCACCTCCGGCCTCAGTAGAAAGCATAAATTTTATTTCAGGGTTTTCCCTGAAGTCTTCAATGGCCTGATCTTTTAACAAAACTCCCATTCCGCCGATAATTTTCGTACAGCATCCCTCTCCATGCCTTGATGAAAATTCGCTTTCCAAAAATGCCAGTGTTCCCCGATATTCCGTAAAAATGATAAATTTCTCTTCTGGGTCTTGTTTAAGAACTTTGTCAATCAAAATAATGAGTTCTCCTATTTTAGCGTCCCTAAACGGCGGATGGTTGACTAAACGGGAAATCATATCAATTTCAATCTGAGCAAAAACTTCGGAAACTTCCTCAATCTTTTTTTCCTCATTCTCCCCGGCATAACGATCATCTTCTATTTTCTCGTTATTATCGGAATTTTTTGCTTGTATTTGGTCATTTAACACACCGAGTCTTTTTGACAAAGCCTGCTTTACGGCTGCCGTACTGCTGGATGCAAGCTTTTGAAAAGTAGTCATGACAAAACCAATGGCACGATTTTTATAATTCTGCGGGTCCTGGTTGGCAAAACCATATCCCTGCTTGAGATAAGATACCAATTCCTTATGAAAGCGGGCTTCATCCCCCTCTGGCTCTACAATCACTCGCCTTACATCCATAGGTTTGAAAAGGAGTCTGCCATCTGTTCCCCTGGCTTCGGACTTTCTATTTTTTAGAATAATATTAGGGTAATAAACTCCTTTGCCGTTATCGTTAAAAGAAATCTCCGGTTCCAGAGCAGTGAGCAGATTTTTGAACTTTGAATCATTGCCGTCATGAGGAGTTCCTGTCAGGAAAATAAAATCCCGGGTTCTGTTGCTTAACTCCTCTGCCAGACGATAATTCTGTGTCTTATCAGTTTTGCTTCCGTAATCTTTGGCTGAAAGTCTGTGAGCTTCGTCAAAGACAATCAAATCCCAGTTCCCGGATTTTAGAAGCATGTCTTTATGGCTGGCTAACTTGACAGTATCCAACGAAGCAATAACCTTTTGGAAACTAAAAGCATAGTTCCCATTGATATCCACTCGGTAAACAAGGAATTCAAGGCCCAGTTTTTCCTTCAACTCCTCCTGCCATTGTATAATTTGTCCTGCCGGACAGATAATCAGACATCGCTCCAATTCCCGCCGTTGAATAAGGGCATGAATAATCATCCCTGTTTCAATAGTTTTGCCCATACCCACTTCTTCAGCAATGAGCCAGCGACGGCGTTCTCCTTGCAACACATCATAAACCAGACATATCTGATGAGGAATAAGATCAGTTTTTGAATTGCTCAACTGTCCCTGGGTATTAGCCATCCAGAGTTCTGTCGCTCTTTGGCGGATGTTGAAATCTTCTCCTTTTCCCCAGTTTCCAGAGACAGCTTCTGTCCAAGGCTCCGGACAGATACGCAAACTGTCGAGCGTAAAATTCTGTAGCCCCGGAAGCTGTCTGTCTGGCAATGTCCACGGCAGGCGAAAAAAATCCACTTTTGCTTGTCGGGAGCCTATTTTTTGAACCGTTCCGTAAACTCCTTCCAACGCATCTGTATTTTTCTGCCTGACTAAATCACCCTGATTCATAGGACTCATTCTCCTTTTTGAGGAAGAAGTTTTTCAGCCAACTTTTCCATTTCTTTAAAATGCTGAAGCAATTCCACCTGTTTATCCGGAGGTGTCTGAGCAGCTTCCAACAGTCTTTCGCTCTGTTCGCTGAAGTTATCTTCTATCAGGTTGAAAAACTCCTCCAGTCGTTCTTCAACTGAATTTGTAAGGCCCTGCCAGTTATGCCTCACCTGATTTCGCACAATACTTCTTATTTTCTGGATGCTGTCAAGAATTCCGTCTTCTAAGTGTCCATACATTCGAGTACCGCAACCTCTCCCTTTTTCTGCGGCAATCTTTCCATAACTTGGAATTAAGAATTTTCGAATGGATTTTATCAAAGCTGGACGGATTGCATCAAATTTTTCCGTTTTCATCTGGTATTTTTGAATCTGAATCTCTAATTCATTTCGAGCCTCAGACACTGCTTTACCGTAACTATCCTCAATCAGAGAAATTCTTCTGCGGTCATCAATTCCCTTTGCTTGAGCTAAAATATTCTCTAATTTGAATAGAAAGTCTCTGCTAAGATCATCGAAAGAGAGTTTCTTGATAGCATCTCGATAGTCTATCCAAGCAGAGTTCAAAGCTATTAAGCAAAAATCAGCCAAGGTGCCATTAATATCAATGTGTTTAATTTGATTTCCTCTAATAGTATGGCATCCATTGTTACGGCCGATAGCTCCCATAGAGTTCCATCGAATTAATGCCCAATCACGCAACTTTCCACGCGCCTTTTGCCCATAATTATTGACGATCTCGTCAAGGAGAGTCTCAGTCTCTTGCTCAAAATTATCTTTGAGGTCTGCTATCTTATCTTTCAAAAGTTCCCATGTCTCTGTGACCTCTTGCGGGAGTTTCTGATTAATGAACTGTTCAGCCTCATGGATAGCCTTACCTTTTTGTACCATTCCTTGTTCAATTCCCACCCTTTTGTCACGAAAAAACTGGACCACTCGGTCCACCTCCTTTTGGAAATCAAGTTCCAGCTTTTTCAAATAATGGGAATGAACAAAGTCTTCGGTTTTTTCAAAAAAAACCTGTTGCAGCCTCGGAATTCCCGTATTTTTTTCTTCTATATCAAAACGCTTAAAGGCAGCACAAAGGTCCATATTATCCATAGGATTGTTCAACACCCTGTTTTTTAAAGCAGGATTCGCTAAATTACGAAAAATTTTTGATGATACGAAGTGAATCGGAAGTTGTTTCACAAAGCGGTTTAAGATTTCCAATTCATTAGCCTTAGAAAACCGATTTTCGATCAGATCATTAATCTGAGTGATAAGATGTTCTCGGATATTTGAACAGTAACTTTGTGTAGCCTCCCATTTGGAACTATCCGAATCATCCTGCAATTCAAGCTTATCAACTTTTGTTTTTATCACAAAAACTCTGGTTTGGTTTCGTTCTGAGGAACCAACGATTTCACTGAGAATGCTGGTTTCCTTAAACCAGTCCATAACGCTGCCAGTGAGTTGGGTACCCGCTGTAACCAAAGCCAGTCCATCAACTTCTGTCTGCATCCTTGAGGTTACTTGATCATCCCAAGAGTCAGCGTTTGTACCCGGCATATCCACCAATTCCATAGATGGATGCCAATTCGGGAATCGTCCTTCAATCAAACATTCATCAACAATAAACGATTTACGCCCCTGTGCCGAAAGATTTTCAGCAATTTCTTTTTCATTAGCACGCTTACTATCAAGCGGTTTTGTCGTTCCTAAAAGATTTTTTTCCGGAAAATCAGAACCACTATCCACACAATGTTCGATGATTTTAGCGGTATTAAGTCCAGATTTATCAATATTAAACAGACTTATAAACCTTCTCAATTCTTTGGTAACAATGTCTCTTTGTTTGGCCGGATCATTTTCCTCTTCCAAAGCCATACGAGCTTCATCACTCTTCACCTTCAAATCCTTTAAGAACTGATCTTCACTGACATATTTCAAAGTAACCGAAATATTGTCCTGATCTTTATAACGACATCGGACAATTGTTGTTGAGCAATGTCCGACAGTTCCTTCAGGAAGAACCTTTTTGCCAATCAAAACATTAATGAGAGTGCTTTTCCCATTTTGTGAATCTCCCAGAAAAAGAATTGAAAAAGTGGGCGGTTTTTTACTTTGGACAACCAATTCTTCCAATTTACTGCTATATTCTTTGAGATATTTTAAATCGTTTCCTTCCAGAAATCGTTCTGCTCGGGGAATAATTTTCTCCCGAAGCTGCTTTTCAGCGTTGAAAATATTGTTAGATACTTTTTCTAATTGAGTTCCCATTCACAAACCTCCGACAGTGCATTAAAAAATAATTTAACTTGTGTTTATGCTATATACTTTACTTTAGTATATATATCTAATTGAATTTGATAAAAATTACAATAAGATTCTTTTCTACTTAACAGTTTTCATAACTGATTCTTTGATTTCAACATCTCACGGATTATTATCTTCTTCCGGCAGGAACCACAATCTTTGCCACCTGAAGATGATATCCTTGTTTTTTAAGATTTTTTATTGCCTCATCCTGATCAAGAGCAATCCTCAGTTTTCCCGGCACCAGTAAAATATTTTTAAAAAATAGCAGTTTTCCTGTTTTTGTGATGATGTCATCAGGCAGTTTTGTTATATCGGTACCAGATGGCACCATGAGATAAAGTCTCTCCCCCGGTGCGAGGGGTATCACTGTTTTATAAACATCTGTGTTCATAGTATTCCTTTTTATATTATATGGTGTCAAATTCCTGAAAGAAGATATTTGATGCGTAAAGCGGATTTGCTTTCAATGGTGGCAATCACTCCTTCGGCGAAATATGCGGCATTATCTTTTGAATATTGAATCTTGGGCAGGTCTCTCCTGTAAATTACGATATCCACCTGGGGCCGGTACTCTCCCTGGGAAGGGCAGGTCTGGGAATTTTCATTAATAATCTCACCTTGTCCGATTTCCAAGTTTGACGGGAGATGATTTTCCAAAAAATCACGAATAAACCATTCCCTCGGCCCGCCTCTCAGGTTCGGATGACCGGCATTCCTGGCAGCCAGACTTTGGGCAAGCAGGACTTTTTCAATTGCGTTTGTATGATTCTTCAACATCATTCTATTCTTTATTCTTTATCAGATTGCTACAGAAAAACTTTATATATCGTATTCAGAACATTGGCAAGACATTTTGCCGTTTTCTTATCAATCGCCCGCCTGCCGTTTTCCATTTCCGAGACACGACGGATACTGGCAATCAGTTCCCAACAGGATTTGGTAACACTCATGCCGAAACCGGGGCAATCTTCTGCCCGGCCAATTCCCCGGACAAGGGCGTTCTCCATAAGTTCCCGGCACATTTTGATTTTAAACAACTTGCAACATTTCGGATTCGGAGTCTTTTAATTCCGATGAATTATGACATTCATCGCTGTCTGACACATCCGGTCTGCCGATCTGATCAGTGGGGTTATAATAGTGCATACTGCTCAGGCGAAAATCACCGTTATTCACATTAAAAATAATACTGACACCCGATTCGGCTCTGAATGCGATCTGGGAACTCTCAAACGTAAGTTCCGGATCATTCTTCAATCTGATTCCGAAAACAGAAGCAGCCTGTCTGAATTCATCAGGGGTGATATTTTTCCCGGAAAAGTAGAAATGGACTGATTCCAAAAGGGATTTTCCTGCTGATTTGTCCCTGTAAAATGCCAGTTCCATACACTCCTGTTCATATTTCCATATTTCCGGATTTTTCTTAACAGACACATCCTCAGGTTCCCCGAACACTTTTCGTATCCTCTCCTGCGAATCTCCGACTGAAACTAATTCCGGACGATCTGCTGAAAGTAATCTCATCAGACAACCTGTTAAAAGAAAAAAATGGGGCATCATTTCAGACCTCTCTTTTCAATTGCTTTAATCAGAAAGTTCAGTTCGCCGGAACGGGCAAGAGACCGCCCGGTCTTCATGCTGCGAAGATAATCTCTGGCTCTCACAGCATCCCGCCAGATAATACGGCGTGTCTCAGCCTCCTCCAATTTGGCTTTCGCTTTCCGGATCGCATCTTTCACCCGGTAAATAATCCGATACTCTCCGATGTCGGCACGACGGTACTCCGGTCTTCCGATCATTTGCTTTGAGTCATGCGGCTCAGGATTCTCACGGAGTTTAAAAATCGTACTGACTACCTGACGATACTGTTTTGCCTGAAGCCTGGAGATGAATTTTCCAGCCGACTTTGTGATATCAAGTTTATACATGGCAATCTGTCCCGGCTCTGTTCAGAAGAGATTCCGAAGCCTCCTCTCCCAAATATCCCTCGGCCTCGGCCCGTTCCGCTCGTTCTCCCCAGTATGCGTCTTCCAGTTCCGTCAGCCTTTCATACATTGTGTATGAAATGACAACAGACTTCATACATCCCATGTTTTCAATAATGACGGGATCCGTCTCGGCCAGTTCAAGATATTTTTCCAAATTTTTTTTAAGTTCGGCAGTTGTTATGGTCATGGCTTCTTCTCCTTTTTATACGTCTGTGTCTGTTTTATCAAAGCGTTACGGATTATTAATTTCCGAATCAGAAACCTGGCAATCAGTTAACCGGTTATTTTCAATTCTCCCTTGGGGACAGAAAAATCTCTTTCTCCCACATATTGTCCACCCCCTGATTCACTTGATGAAAGGATTTATGTTTTGCTCCGAACCTCGCAGATGTCATCCATACGGATTGCAGGGTAAAATTCACTCAGCTTGCTAAAAAAACTTTGTACGTTGTATTCAGAACGCTGGCAAGACGCTTTGCTGTTTCTTTGTCTGTCTCCCGTTCTCCATTTTCGAGACATGACGGGCGCTGATACCAAGTCGCGCCTGTGTCATTACCTCCCTGTATCGAAGCCCTCGAATGGCACCTCCGGGGAAATGCTTTCGTCATCGTCCTCATCCCGGACTGAATCCTTTGATTATTATCTTCTTACGGCAGGAACCGCAATCTTTGCCACTTGAAGATGATATCCTTGTTTTTTAAGATTTTTTATTGCCTCATCCTGATCAAGAGCAATCCTCAGTTTTCCCGGCACCAGTGAAATATTTTTAAAAAATAGCAGTTTTCCTGTTTTTGTGATGATGTCATCAGGCAGTTTTGTTATATCGGTACCGGATGGCACCATGAGATAAAGCCTCTCCCTCGGTGCGGGAGGTATCACTGTTTTATAAACATCTGTGTTCATAGTATTCCTCTTTATATGGTGTCAAATTCCTGAAAGAAAATATTTGATGCATAGGAAGTGGTGTCCGGCGGTGATGACAGACAGGAACACCATGTCAGAAAGTGGGTAAACAAGGGTGCATTCCCATTTTCCCGGTCAACCCTTCAGACTCGTTACGAGGCTCCGCCTCGTAACACAATCCGGGAGGCTCTGCCTCCTTGAACATTCCCGAACCGGGGCGGTGCTGTTTTATTGCAAATCACCCTGTACATCCGCACTTTGTGAGAAAAGCACCTGTATGATTTCCCCTGTCCTTTCTGATCGGAGAATCTCTTTCAGTATTTCAAAAAATTCCTCTTCCGATTTGGCGGAAACCTCTGTTTCCCTTTTTTCAAATCTGTCATCCTCCATCTCCTCCGCTATCCCCTCGTCGAGAGTGAAACCCGCGGGATACAGGTCAACATTGTGAAAAACGGTGAAAAGTTTGTACCGGTAATTGCCGAGCGCCGGGGCCAGGATGCAGAATTCGTATCGCAACCTCCTTTCCTCTTCCGCAGATGTTTCCTGATAACCCGGGGAAGCCGGTTTTATGCTCCTCACCTGAGCCTGAACCACATCCTGAGTTTTCTGTCCCAGCAAAGCTGCCTGCTCTTTCAGAATGGTCACCGGCGATTTTATCCTGTTTGTTGTCAGATTTTCCGGCCACAGATCCATTTTTTAATCTCCTTTCCTGCTTATGGCTTGCCAAAAAGCATTTATTCTGTTTCAGCATATTTTTTTCATATTTTCATGCAAATGTTTCGGGATTATAAAGATTCTTTCCCGCCCTTTAAAGTCTGAGCCTGAATAATATCGGAAGATGATCGGAGAGAGTACGACCGTTCGGTATTCCGTATGGTGTCATAAAGGAGGCATGTCCGTCAGACTCGAGTATCCTTAATTCCTCATCTCTGAATGAATCCGTCAGATCGGGACGTATCAGAACCTGATCAAACATGTTCCAGAAAAAATTCCTGTGTTCGGAGCCGCTGTGGTAATATGTTCCGGGAGGCCGTCCCGGTGACGCGTCACCGAACAGCCCCACATAGGATTGTAAAAAAACGGATATTTTCTGTTCTGAACAGTTCTGAATTTTCTTTCCGCTATGCCCCGGGTCATGACTGCGTTGAATCCGCCGGCGCTCACAATTCCGTCTTCAAAGGGATTCATGTTAAAGTCTCCGACCAGAATCGTCCTCGAATGCCCGATATCCTGCTCCGCCTGCCTGATTTCCCTTGACAGCTCGGAGCATTCAAAAGCCTGGCTCATATTGCTCTGGTATGTTTTGGATGGAAAATGTCCCACAGCCACTAAAATATCTGTTATATCCTTCAGACAGAGATGCCGTATTGTGAGTCTGTCATTTTCATATACGGGAGATATGAATTTTGCCGGGAAGCGGGTGAATATCTCCATTTTCCGACATGCCCCGGGAGCATGGCAGAATCCGGATATACCCTTTCGCTTCAAACTTCTTAACAGCAGATCAGGCTCAACGGAGAATTCTGCAAACATGAGAACATCAATTTTATGCAACGAGACCAATCGTCTGATGTTCTCCTGCAACGGTCTTTTTTTGAGATTCCAGAAAAGAAACGTAAGCATGTTTTAACCCTGTTTCACGAGTGGTATTGTCCGTTTGCGCTGTTTTCATCTCCCCAGGTTTTTGCCGCATTTATGAAAAGATCAGATGCCGCATCCGCCTCCCCGCTCAACAGCACCGGATTTCCGGCCACCACTCCGGTCATCTCTTCCTGACCGTCTGCGTTTATCAATTCTCCCAATGCTTCCTGGAATGCGTTTATCTCGAATTTTTCTGATGTCATGGTTTGGTTTCCTTTGTTTGGTTGCTTTCTGCACGGGTTCTGCATCCACACGGATTAATGAAATCCAGGCTCGTTACGAGGCTCTGCCTCATTTAAAGGATTTCCGGGTTCAGCCCGAATCACGAAAATCTTTTCATCCTTATAGCCAGGGTTCTGAATTATGATGTTCTCACACCGGGAACCGCAATCTTTGCCACCTGAAGATGATATCCCTGTTTTTCAAGATTTTTTATTGCCACATCCTGATCAAGAGCAATCCTTTTTTTTCCCGGCACCAGTGAAATCCTTTTAAAAAATAACAGTTTTCCTGTTTTCGTGATGATGTCATCAGGCAGTTTTCTTATATCGGTACCGGATGGCACCATGAGATAAAGTCTCTCCCCCCGGTGCGGGGGGATCACTGTTTTATAAACATCTGTGTCCATAGTATTCCTGTAAAGATTCCTATGGTTCTGACTTGCTTTGCAGGCATTTTGCAATTCTTCTTTTGTCAAAACGGATTTGCTTTCAGTGGTCCTTCGGCGAAATATGCGGCATTATCTTTTGAATATTGAATCTTGGGCAGGTCTCTCCTGTAAATTATTATTTTACTGATTATAACGGATTTCGGGGAGGCACACTTTTCTGTCCCGGAGGGACGACTGATTCAGTCGTCCCTCCGGGACTCCGGGAGATGTTGATATCTTACCCCCGGCAATGAATTGCCGGGCTATTTTCGGGTGTCCCTCCGGGACAGGAAAGTGCCGGGAAAGTGCCTCCCTTAAATCCGTTATAATCAGTTATTTTATTATTATAACTGCTATTTTGATAATATGCAAGATTACTTACTTACTTACACTCTGACACCTTTTTTCGCTATCAGCCTAAGAGGACTGATAGTTTCTTATTTTGGCCATGTTACCAGTAAAGATTGACCGGATAATCCGAGAACACACTGTCTTTACTGACTAAAAGAAGCCTGTCTTCAAGTGCCTGACAAATCAGCAACAGAAAGATCACACAAAGGACACAAAGGCCGGAGAGCAACTCCTGAAGTATGTTCTTTTCCGGAAGTCACCTAAACTAAAGAATTGCCAGATATGAAGATCAAAGCCCGCTTTGCGGACAAAGCAAGCTTTGAACTCCTTCGATCAGAATTACTTCCCGACTATCTCATAGGCCTTTTCAAGAGCCTGATCCAGTTTCTCCGGTTCTGTCCCGCCGGCCTGGGCCATATCCGGTCTTCCGCCGCCCTTGCCCCCGACCTCGGAAGCCAGTTCCCTGATAATGTTCCCGGCATGAAACCTGTCTGTGAGATCCTTTGTCACCCCGGCAATGAGGAGTGCTTTTCCTTCAGCAGCACTTCCCAGGATGACGACCCCGGATTTCAGCTTGTCTTTGAATTTATCGTTCAGTTCCCTGAGCGCGGCAGGATTTTCCGCGGATACCTTCTTCACAAGCACACTGACCCCGTTCACCGTCTTTATATAATCCTCGATGGTGTCCGCGGAGATGGAGACCATTTTTGATTTCAGCCGTTCTATCTCCTTTTCAAGGGCCTTCTGAGCGGCCACGCTCTTTTCGATCCTTTCAACAAGACCTTCCGGCTTTTCTCTCAGGAGATTCGCCGCATCCTGGAGAATATTAGCTGTTTTCTGGGTATGCGTCAGTGCGGCGTATCCTGTCATTGCCTCAATTCTTCTCACACCAGAGGCCACGCTGGATTCCCCGACAATCTTAAAAAGACCGATATCGCCCGTATGCCTGGTATGGGTTCCGCCGCACAGTTCTTTGCTGAAATCAGAAAGGGAAATGACTCTCACCCTGTCCCCGTATTTTTCTTCAAACAGCGCGGTAGCTCCTGTTTTGAATGCTTTTTCCGCATCCATTTCTTCCTTTTGCACAGCCACATTCTGGCGAATCCGCTCGTTAACCAGCACCTCGATTTTGTCCAGGGTTTCCGTGTCCACCTGGGAAAAATGTGTGAAATCAAATCGCAGCTTGTCCGAAGCAACCATTGATCCTGCCTGTTTGACATGATCCCCCAGGACATCCCTGAGAACCGCGTGGAGGATATGTGTGGCTGTGTGGTTCCGTGCAGTTGAATCCCTGAGTGATTCGTCAACCGTAAGCGTTACCGTATCGCCCTTTTTAATGGTGCCGGAAATGACTTCTCCCCTGTGGATAATCAGTCCTGTAGGGTCTTTAATCGTATCAGAGATCGTTATCTCCAGGTTCCCGCTGGTAATCTTTCCCACGTCCCCGACCTGACCGCCGGCCTCACCGTAAAACGGGGTCTTTTCTGTTACGATTTCAACCTGACTCCCTGATGAAACCTCCTCAACCTCATTTCCGTCTTTTACCAGGACAAGCACCTCTCCATCGCACGAAGTCCTGTCATACCCCATAAATAAGGGCTTTATTCCCTGGACTGAAAGGTTTTTGTAGGCTTCACTAAGCCCGGAAAAGGTCGCCACCGATCTGGATTGTTCCCGCTGCTTCTCCATGTTCTTGTCAAAGCCTTCCATATCAAGGGCGATATTCCGATCCCGAACAACATCCCGGACAATATCAACGGGAAATCCGTAGGTGTCATACAGTTTGAATATCACATCACCCGGCACTTCCTCCTGCTGCTTTACCTCCATGTCCGAAAGGGTGTCGTTCAAGAGCCTGAGACCTGTATCCAGGGTTTCTCCGAAGCGGATCTCCTCGTTTTTTATCACGTTGGAAATAAAGGACTGGGCTTCTGAAAGCTCGGGATACGCGGGCTTCATGATATCAAAAACCACCCCCGCAGTCTGGTGGAGAAAAGGCTTTATCAGGCCGATATTCCGGCCATAGCGGATAGCTCTGCGCATAATGCGGCGCAACACATATCCCCGGCCCTCATTGGAAGGAAGCACCCCGTCGCCGATGAGGAAAGCCGCTGCCCTGCTGTGATCAGCGATTACCTTCATAGCAACATCTGACTCAAATGATGCCCCCAGTTTCTTTTCAGAAATATCCTCCACTTTATGGATGACGGGCATCATGAGGTCAGTATCATAATTTGTGGGTACATCCTGGACAATTGAAACGATCCGTTCCAGGCCCATGCCCGTGTCAATGCTGGGCTTGGGCAGGGGTTCCATTTTCCCGGAAGCATCCCGGTTGAACTGCATGAAAACCAGGTTCCAGATTTCAAGATACCGGTCGCATTCACATCCCACCTTGCAGTCCGGCTTTCCGCATCCGAATTCTTCTCCCCTGTCCATGTGAATTTCAGAGCAGGGTCCGCAGGGTCCCGTGTCTCCCATTGCCCAGAAATTATCCTTTTCGCCGAAGCGCACGATCCGATCTTCCGGTATGCCGGTAGTTTTGTGCCAAAGGTCATGGGCCTCATCATCATCAAGGTAGATGGATGCCCAGAGCTTTTCCTCGGGCAGGCCGTATCCGTTTGTCATGAGGTCCCATGCAAACTCAATGGCTTTTTCTTTGAAATAATCTCCGAAAGAGAAATTCCCCAGCATTTCGAAAAACGTATGATGTCTGGCTGTATATCCTACATTCTCCAAGTCGTTATGTTTCCCGCCGGCCCTCACGCATTTCTGGGAAGTCGTGGCCCTGATATAGTCTCTTTTTTCCTCACCCAGAAAGATGCGCTTAAACTGCACCATTCCCGCGTTGGTAAACAACAGCGTGGGGTCATCCTGGGGAACAAGGGATGAACTTCTTACGATTCTATGATTGTGCTTTTCAAAATATTCAAGGTATTGTCTGCGTATTTCATTGCCTGTCATTTGTTGCTCCGTCAGTGACGATTTACGATTTACGATTTACGATTTACGATTTATTTACGATTTACGATTTCTGTCAATCTGATCGTAAATCGTAAATTCCCCGGAATGTTGTCCGATGGTATTTTCTTTTATAAAAATCACCTTAAGCCGTCCGGGCCACCTGAACATTGTTATCTGGTATGAGCGGTCCGCAATCTCCGTCTGCCAGCGGTTTCAGAAACCTGCGTAAACCCGGTTTATTTCCTGATAGCGAACCGCCCAGTTCAGGTTTTATTCGATTTCCTCTTCCGAGGAATCCTCATCCGTATCCGGTTTTTCTTCTGCCTTCTGCTGCGCGGAACTGGGAGTCTGTACTCCTTCTCCTCCTGTGCCGGATATCCCCAGTGCTTCTCTGACCTTGCCCAGTGCGGACTCATAAGTAGCCGGGTTTTCCTGGAAATATCTTTTTACGTTTTCACGTCCCTGGCCGATTCTTTCCCTCTCATAAGAATACCAGGAGCCGCTTTTATCAATCACCCCCACTTCGACACCGATGTCTAAAAGATCGCCGGCCTTTGATATGCCTTCACCGTACATGATGTCGAATTCAGCCTCCTTGAAAGGCGGGGCCATCTTATTCTTCACGACCCGGACCTTTGTGCGGTTTCCGACAATTTCCTGGCCATCTTTGATAGCGCCTTTTCCCCGTATCTCAAGGCGGACAGAAGAATAAAATTTCAGGGCATTTCCACCGGTCGTGGTCTCCGGGCTTCCGAACACAATCCCGATTTTCATGCGGATCTGATTGATGAAAATCACTGCTGTCATTGTCTTGCCGATAGTGCCGGTAAGCTTTCTCAGTGCCTGGGACATGAGCCTGGCCTGAAGCCCCATGTGGGCATCTCCCATCTCCCCTTCGATCTCTGCCCTGGGGACAAGCGCGGCTACGGAATCTATCACCAGCACATCAATTGCGCCGCTTCTTACCAGCATCTCCGTGATTTCAAGGGCCTGCTCCCCTGTATCCGGCTGGGAAACCAGGAGTTCATCGCAATTAACGCCCAGCTTTCTCGCATATACAGTGTCGAGTGCGTGTTCCGCGTCAACAAAGGCCGCGACGCCCCCCTGTGCCTGTGCCTGTGCGACAGCATGTAACGCGAGGGTTGTCTTACCAGATGCCTCGGGTCCGAAAATCTCCGTCACCCTGCCCCTGGGAATTCCGCCAACTCCCAGGGCCTTGTCAAGCCCCAAGGAACCGGTCGGTATGATGGGAATATCTACAACCGGCTTACTTCCCAGCATCATGACCGCGCCTTTGCCGTACTGACGTTCAATCTGACCGATAGCGGTCTCCAGCGCCCTTTCCTTGTCCGGTGAAATGCTCATTCTATCCTCCTAAATTATTATTAATTGTCAGCAGGGCGGGATTTCCGCCATTATTCATAATGAAGGGAACCCCACCCTGCATTTCGGGTATTGTCATTAGATGGAAATCCGAAAAAGTTCGCAGTACCGTAGCTTGTAAATTCCTCCCCTTTCTTAAACGGGGCCTGGGGAATTTTTAGTTGACATAAAAGAAAGTTACGTCGGAAATCTCCCCCTGCCCCCTTTAAAAAAAGGTGAGAATTTACGAATCAGTGTACTAGGAACCCTTATCCCGGGTTCCGCGAACCCTGAATCATATAACACGAGCCGGAGTGTTTCAAGTTCCTCTGTTCCAGTTCGGAAACAAGGAAAAATACCCCAACCTGCATGCTGATAAAACGGAGTGCCAAACTTTCAGTTTGGCAAAATGCGCGGCCTCCGATCTGATTTGCCAAACTGAAAGTTTGGCACTCCGTTTTTTTTGCAATCTGTGGCGAAGCAAATCCTAATCATGACTCCCCGATTCTGTCCGGATCAATCCCCATTGCACGGAGTTTTTCCGCAAGTCTTTCTGCCCGCAGTCTTTCCTGCTCTGCCCGTGCTGCCTCCTGTTTCCGCAAATCAGCTTCCTGCTCTGCCCGTGCTGCTTCCTGTTTCCGCAAATCAGCTTCCTGCTCTGCCCGTGCCGCTTCCTGTTCTGCCCGCAGTTCCGCCTGCTCTGCCCGCAGTTCTGCCTGCTCTGCCCGCTGTATCACCTCTTTGTAGGAAGGTAAGACATAATCGTAATAAATTTCGTCCGTGACCAGTTCTTCCAGCGGGGGCCGGGTATAGAGATCGGATATGCGGAACCTGAAACCGGGGAGTACCCCGGATCGGATAACGCCTTCCCGGGTCGGTCTGATATGTTCGTAGATTCCGCGTCTGCTGAGATAGTAAAAGGCTGTTTCGATCTCCCTGGCGTCGAGAATGTAGTATTCCTTAACGCCCGCGCCTTCGTATTCCGTTTTTTTGTACCGCACATCCCTTTCTATCTGTTCCGAGGAAGAATGGGAAAGGGACTCGACACAGATATCAAAAGTTCCGTCATACTTCCGGTCGTCATCGCTTATTCCTGTGGGATTATCGTTGCGCACTACAGCCAGATCCGGTATGCGATCCGTGATTTTGGCGGGAAGGACCAGGCGGAAACCGATTTCGAGACTCACTGCCGTGGCTACGGGATAAGTTGTGAGATAGCAGTCCAGGATGCCGCAGAACCACCTGTGTGTCCTGCTTCCTTTCACGTCTGACATGGGGCGTGCCTCCAATCTTCCGTTATTCCATTCATAAATAAAATCGGGGTGTTCGTAATATTTTTCCCAATACTCCTCCTCAGATACGATCAGGCCGTGTTTCGGAACATTTTTTTCCCCGTGGAAAATATGGCCGTATGCTTCCTGATATGCCCGGTCGTCGTTCCGGGATAATGTCTGTAAAGTTTCCATGACTCATTCTCCTTTCTGAGATTTTTCCAACCAGCCGAGGCAAGTTCCGGAGGAGTGTCAAATTTACAGTTTGGCACTCCGTTTTTTGCACCCGAACCCGAAATCCTGATTAAATGCAGTCTGTGTAGTTTTGTTGGGGTTCGTTCCTCACCCCAACCTACATGCTATATTCAGTAGATCGAAAACTTTCCGGTTAAGCCTGTAAACAGCGGATCCCGGGTTAAAATTAAAAAGCATCCGTTTTTTAATTTTTATATGAAAGTCCCGATAAAAAATCCCCCCGGCCCCTTTACGAAAGGGGGAGCCGCGGCGGACTTTCATCATTCGTTGTGACCGTCAGGTCATGGAAGTTCCCCGGAATGACAGTCTGCTGTCCGAAACAAGTGTCCGTCATTCCAGGGAAAATCGGAAAACGGATGTTTTCCGATTTTAACCCGGAATCCACTGCTTGCAAAAGTTTTCGATCTACCGATACTGTATTATTCTACTAACAAACCGGATTCAGCGAGATAGGCTAAACGCCGATCAACATCCTTCTCCAGTTCATTCCGGATATCTTCCAGATTTGTTATCGGCTGATTATCCCGCTGTGCAGACAGGGTCCCCTCTTTTATCAGGTCCGAGAGTTCATCAAGCAGCCCCGAGCGATCCCGGGTACCGTCAATAAAGCTGATCATATGGCGCAACAGGGGATCAAGACGGATCATTTCGTGGTAAAGATTCACAACGGAGTTTTGCTGCCTGTTCTGGTACATCGTGAGGGGAGTCACCCTTGGCCGTCCGCTTATATCAGTGGAAAACGAGCCTTTCCAGGTTCGGAATATCACTGTATTTCCGCTGTATCCCCGCAATAAATCCAGTGCAAGAGCCTGGCGGGCATTTTTCCCGGGACTCACTTCTGTTCCCAAAGCCTCCTTCAGCCTTTGTATGGTTGCATCAAACAAGGTGTCCAGATCAAGCCCCAGTGGCCATTTTTCCCTAAGTATTACCAGAGCGGCTTTGATGAGCGGATTGTTAGCGTGTATTGTCTGTCCTCCGGGCCCTCGGAAGGTCTCTCCTTTACTTGGTGAAAGATCCGGGGGATCATTTTCAGGTCTTGCCAGCGAAGCAATCAGGAAATTCTTTACGTCATCCGGCCCCACGTTTCGTTTAAGATTTCTTCCCTTATGGCATAAAAGGGTCTGCCGGAAGTGACGGTTTCGGAGAAAGTCCATGTACTGTTCGGTGGCTATGATATTCTTATTAATTTTTCTCAGGGTCTCAGCCACTTTCGGGGGCATCCTCTCCGTCAGCATGCTCCCGAATTCCGATTCCCCGAGATATTGCAGGCCATGCTTTCCGGCTTGTTCGGCAAAGTCATGAAAATAAACCGGATCATTCACCCCCTCCAGATGGTCATGGAAAAAGTGCCAGTCCTTGAGACTGTTCAGAATATCCAGCTCACTTTTAAGCAGCATGCCATAAGGATTGTTTTCAGTAGGAACACTGCCTGACAGGAATTCTACCAGTGCCTTGGCCTGATCAATGCGCTGCCTGTGATCCCGGAGATGCCTGACATGATAAAGCATCATGTGACGTATCATTCCGCGCATATGCCATCCGGGGTAAGTGTTATAGCTCACATAGGCAATACCCTCCGGGGCCAGATTTTCGGAAGATATGGAAAGAATCTTGTCCCGAACCTCTTCCGGAACCCATGAATAGACCCCGTGACAGATAATATAGTCAAACGTCTCCCAGGAACGATCTACATCCAGGATATCGGCCTGTTTGATGCGAATATTTTTCAGTTCCAGGTCCTGGATAATTTTACTCGCTGATTCCACCTGCCGGGCAGACGCGTCAACCCCCACGAATTTACTGCCGGGAAGATGACATGCCATGGGAATCAGATTGCCGCCGCTTGCGCATCCCAGTTCAAGAACTCGGCACTCCTCTATCCGCGCGGGAGAAAGCCCGAATAACCGTCCCATTACAGCAAGGCGATCCGGGTGACTCTGGGCAAAGGCATGGCTTCCGTAAGGAACCTCATCGTAGCTGGTTGCTTTTTCCGTGTTCTCCAT
>JAUCGG010000097.1 GCA_030378015.1 Desulfococcaceae bacterium HSG8 | reverse complement strand
ATGACATCAAATATCAGGACTCGGAAAATAATAGATACCCACCGCTCGGATTGGCAAATCCGAGCCATGAACGCCAATCCGGCGTGAGCAACCGGGATAATTATTTTCAGTAGATGGAAACTCCCCCTTTGAAGGGGGCCGGGGGGATGTATTTTCAGCGAGTTACACCCCCCTTCGCCCCCTCAATGGGGGGGATTTCCATCTGCTGATTTTTTTCCGAATCCCTTAATTCTGAAACAAAAGGAGGATAAAAGGAGGTTATGAGACAAAAAAAGGTTTCTTTAATCGTTTTTCTGGTATGTTGGGGATTAACGCTTTGTTGGCCTGCTTTTGCTGAAGACGGCGAGGATAAACCCGAACGAAGCATTACAATGGCTGTCGAATACCCGGGAATAGAGATTCCCCCTGATGAAGATGTGAGCATGGACATCATTTTTTATAACAAGGGGCGGTCTGATGAAAATGTTGATGTTCATATTGCTGAAAAGCCGGAAGGCTGGAAGGCCAGGATTAAAACCTATAGCTTCACCGTGACAGGAATCCACGTCCCGCCCGGAGATGATAAAACCACCCTTTCCTTTGAAGCAGAGCCGGAAAAAACAGTGAAACCGGGGAAATACGAATTCCGTATCGAAGCTCAGACCCGGGACGGGCAGTTCAGGATGGCTGAAACCATTTTTGTGACGCTTAAAGAAAAGGACGAGGGAGAAAAGGAAGACAGGGGCGTAAAGCTGACCACGTCTTACCCTGTTCTCCGGGGACCCTCGGACGGCGAGTTCGAGTTTTCAGTGGAAGTGGACAGCAAACTGGATAAGGATGCCATATTTGATCTGTTTGCCCAGGGACCACAGGGATGGGATGTTAATTTCAAGCCTGCATATGAATCCAAGTACATATCAAGCCTTCGGATCAAGGCCAACCAGAGCCAGACCGTAGCCGTCCAAGTCAAGCCCCCTGCAATGACAAAAGAAGGAGAATATCCCGTGAATGTCCGGGTGAATTCAGGGGATGCCAAGGGTGAAGCCACTCTGACCGTAATTCTTACGGGAACATATGATATCGAAGTCGGAACAGCCACAGGGCTTCTTTCCCTGGATGCCAGGCAGGGGAAACCTGCTAATTTTTCTTTCTATATCAGAAATACGGGATCTGCCGGAAACAGCGAAATCAAATTCATGTCTTTCAAACCGGAAAACTGGAAGCTCAAGTTTGAACCTGAAAAGATTGATTCTTTGGAACCCGGAGGCCTTAAACAGGTTGATGTCACCCTCACACCTTATGAAGAAGCACTTGTGGGAGACTATTCTGTGAACATAAAGGTGGATGGAGAAAAAGCATCTGAAACCCTTGAATTCCGGGTGACGGTAAAAGCTTCTGCCGCATGGGCATGGATCGGTATTCTGATTATCGTAGCGGTGGTTATCGGACTGACCGCGTTATTCCGTAAGCTGGGAAGACGGTAGGAATTTACGATTTACGATTTACGATTTACGATTCGGACAGAAATCGTAAATCTGAAATCTGAAATCGTAAATCGTAAATCGCATTGGGAAGTGAAAATGGAACAAAAACCAATCATCGAAACAGTAGAACTTACGAAAAAATACAATGGCCAGGCAGCGGTTGATAATCTCTCTTTTACTGTGCATGAGGGAGAAATTTTCGGTTTCCTGGGGCCTAACGGTGCGGGAAAAACCACAACCCTGCTTATGCTGATGGGCCTGACTGAGCCAAGCAGCGGAAAAGCAAGGGTGCTGGGTGTTGATCCTTCAAGGGAGCCGATCAGGGTCAAGGGAATGATAGGCTACCTCCCGGAAAATATGGGATTTTACCGCGATCTGAACGCCTGGCAGACTCTCCGGTATATTGCCGAACTGAACGGACTGCTCCCCGGGGTGGCAGATGAGCGGATTGAAAGTGCCCTGAGAATGGTGGGCCTTATCAAAGAGGCGGAGAAAAAAGTCGGGGCTTATTCCCGCGGAATGCGCCAGCGCCTGGGCATTGCAGAAGTCCTGGTCAAAGAGCCGAGAGTCGCATTCCTGGATGAACCGACCCTCGGGCTTGATCCGGATACCACCAACCGGATGATAGGACTGATAGAGCGTCTCTGCAAGGAGAAGAACATGACCGTGCTTCTTTCTTCCCATTTTCTGCATCAGGTTCAGAAAATATGCCATCGCGTAGGCATAATGATCAGCGGGCAGATGGTGGCCCAGGGGCATATGAAAGAACTGGCGGAAGAGATGCCGGAGACCAAAGACGGATATTCGTTGGAGGAAATTTACATGAAGTATTTCCGGGAGGAGTAACCAATGCATGGTATAATTACCATTTTTAAAAAAGAGTTGTCGGATCATTTCAGCAGCTATCGTTTCCTGCTTCTTTTTGCCCTGATCGCTATGGTGAGTATGGTTACGGTCTATATGGCAGGGCTGACTATTACAAAGGAACTGGAAGGGGTCGCAAAGCCGAAGTTCGTCTTCCTGATGCTTTTCACGTCATCGGGTGTCGGGTTTTCCCTGACGCAGTTTGTGGCGTTTTTCGGCCCCCTGATCGGACTGATTCTCGGGTTTGACACGATCAACAGGGAAAAAAACGAAGGTACGCTCAGTAAGCTTCTCTCCCAGCCCATTTACCGGGATGCTGTTATCAACGGGAAGTTTCTCGCCGGGGCTGCCGTGATCGCCATTATAACGGTTTCCATTGTCCTGCTGATTTCCGGGCTGGGGCTGATCATGGTGGGCGTGATTCCCGGGATTGAGGAAGTCTGGCGGATTTTCATCTATCTGATTATCAGTATTGTCTATATTTCCTTCTGGCTGGGTGCTGCGATTCTTTTCTCAATTCTCTTTCGCAGTGTGGCAACATCCGCACTGGCCGCGCTGGCAGTATGGATATTTTTCTCTTTCTTTGTTCCCCTAGGCGCCAATGCAGTTGCAAATGCACTGACACCTGATGCCGGGGAATCCGATCCCGATGCCGTGATTAAGCGGGCACAGATCGGGAAAGCCCTTTCTCTCACCTCCCCGATGGAACTCTACACGGATTCCACAGCAACGATCATTGACCCCATGCGGAGAACCACCCGCTCTTTTATCCAGGTCGGTATGATGGAGCAGTTATCTATGGCGCGCTTTTCGGGCCCCCTGTCCCTGGGGCAGAGTGTTCTTGTGGTTCTGCCGTATATCATCTCATTGATCGCTGTGACAGCGATCTGCTTTGCGATTTCCTATATAGTGTTCATGCGGCAGGAAATCAGGTCATTGTGATCTGTGACGGAGGATTAGCTTTCCCTAAAGCCCTCTTGTCATTCTCGAAAATAATGGCGGAGGGCTTTGTTTTTTTTACAGAACCGCAAGAATTGGATTGGTCAGAAACTTTATATAATCGAAAGCTGAAAATGTGTTGACAGAATTCAGAAAAATCAGTATTATTAAAGTGATGCTAACCACAAAGGAGGTAAAAATGAAAAGGACTATGGTATTAATTATTGCACTGGCAATGGCGTTTATGATCAGCAGATCAGCTTATGCTGCTGACTGGGTAACAATAAGCGGGGCGGTTGTATATGAGGAGAATCCGCTGAATACGATGGTGCTGGCAAATGGTCAGTATATGTTTACAGACCCTTCAGACGGCAGATACGAACTGGAAGTACCGTTGGATGAAAACGGGGAAATCACATTGTTCTGTTTTTGCGACGGGCTTGCTCCTTTCAAGAAAGTTATGGGTTCGGATGAAGCCGGAGATTCTGATATCCGTATGTCTCCCGCACCTTCGGACAGCATGATTATGACCCTGACGCATGAGATAATATCATCTGCGGATAACGGATGGGTGAAGATCAGCGGAATCGCAGCCTATGAGGGAAATCCGCTGAATATAATGGTGCTGGCAAACGGTCAGCATATGTTTACAGATCCGGCTGACGGAAGGTATGA
The DNA here is from genome assembly GCA_030378015.1 of Desulfococcaceae bacterium HSG8. Lineage (GTDB taxonomy): Bacteria > Desulfobacterota > Desulfobacteria > Desulfobacterales > 4be13 > JAUCGG01. The sequence goes on along the minus strand of JAUCGG010000097.1, from coordinate 17,074 downwards.
AATGGAAGTCCCCCCGGATGATAACGGGGAGATTACCCTGTTCGGCTTCTGCGACGGTTTTCAGCCCTTCAGACGGATTCTGGATGAATCAGGCAGTGAAGTAACTGAAATTCTGAGTGATGTTTCTTATACAGGACTGACAACCCGGGCTGTAATTGATGAATATAATGCAGAAGATATCTCTGTAGGAGCATACCAGGCCGGTCGTACAACTTCTCCGCTTGGCGGTGTAGGGGCTATTCAGAGCGGTTCGCGTACGAACTCGGCACGCAATGTTTCCAGTGAAACGGTTGCCGGGAATTGCGGAGGCAGCGCTTCTGTTGTCATTAATAATAATGGTCAGATTGAAAATATCTCCGCTTCCTGCACTTTCAATAGTTATTGTAGCGACGGCGTTATCATGTCTGGCGATGCGGATATGTCCTTACAGTTTACCATGTCGGATCCGAGCATGTCCATGACTATATTTCTTTCTTTTGATAAGCTTTCCGCTGCCTGGGACAATGAGTCCTGGACACTTTCTGATGGTGATGTCACCATTTTATCCGGTTTCACTCAAGCTGCTTCTACAGTATCTATGACTATGACAATGTTGGCCCGGGATAACAGAACGGGAAAAGTGGACAAGCTTGAGAACTACACCCATACCGTTACCATAACCCAGGGGAAGAACTATGCTGCTACCATAGTAGATGGCACATATTTCGATCATGATCATGGCTATGTAAATATTACCACTGCTTCCCCTTTTCATACCTATGATGGTGACATCTATCCGTATGACGGTGTCATCGTTGTTACAGGTGATACGGGCGTTGCCGGCGGTAGTACAAAGGCTCGGCTGACAGCATTATCTTCGACGACCTATCAAGTTGAGGCAGATACAAACGGCGACGGTGTATATGACTGGAATTCCGGGGTGTTGAATTGGTAAAGCCGTTTATTATATTCGGCAGATGAAAAAGTCAGGGTTTCGGCGCCGTCTTTAAAAGCAGGAGGTTCCGCCCACCTGAAGGCGGAACTACGAGCTTTTTTCATCTATCTTTACATACTCCGTGCATATTATGATCCAATTTTGGTTTTTCCAGGCACGATTTTTGCAAAAATCAGAAAATACAAACACTGAACGTAAATTTTAAGAAAACAGACCGAAAAATTCCGATTTTTCAGAAGGGCAATGTTATTTTGAAGGTTGTTTCAGAACCGGTAATGTCTTTTGATGAACGCTACGAAGATTTAATACCGGATAATGCAGACAGGGAAACTTATGATTCCAAACGGTTCTCAGTCATAACCGGTTCTGTTGAGACCCGGGATAATTCTGCCATTGCTGATGTTTCTGTCGGTATTCTTTCACATCCGGAATATGGAACAGTTTTAACAGCCTTTAAACTTCCACACTGACTTCTCCCCTGTTTCATGTTTGAACTGGGATTACAGGGGATTCATGGGATTGACAGGATTATTTTGAGAACTGATTAATCCTGTCAATCCTGATAATCTCAGTTCAGACTTCAGACAACTCCCACATTGACTTATCCCCTGTTCCATGAAATAATAGTGAATCATTTCGGAAACAAAAGATTTTGCTTACAGGATTGATACAGGAGAGAAAAATGAATATTTCCGAGTCATTTGAAAGGAAAAGAGAGGTAAATAAGTCATTACCCGAGCTTGAAAAAGAATACATCCGGCCGCTTACACGAACAGAAAAATGGCAGCTCATCAAAGATATCCGGGAGATGTTGCAACAGGAAGAAAGAGCCGAAGAAGAAGGGGAATTACGGAAAATCTTCAAACCCGGCACGGTTTATGAGATTGCAACCCCTTCACTTGCTTATGACGGCAATGATGCGGCTGCTCAATTACAGAAAATCCTGGAGAAGGGACAGCCAGTATGAGATATCAATACACAGGCGATCTGCCAATCATCAGGATAGCGCTCTATCATGCCGGGCATGAGATCACGATTCCGGCTGTTGTCGATTCCGGGGCTATGGTGTCCGTGCTGCCATATGATATGGGCATAGAACTGGGTTTTATATGGGAAGAGCAGACGATCCCGGTGAAATTAGGAGGGACATGTCAGGGAATTGCGGCCTTCGGAGTACTGGTACGGGGGGAACTTGCCGGACTCTCTCCGGTTGCTCTGGACACGGAAAACAAGCCATGATATCCGGACACTGCTTGGAAATACAAATTTTTTCCAACAATTCAAGGTGACATTCGAAGCCTATGACAATAGTTTTGAGATTGCATCCAGGAAATAAGATAAGTTAGATAACAGACTGAAATATTTTAAAAATATAATAACCATCCATTCGGGACTACAGGAGTTAAATATCAGCTTCGGGATAATCCGCAATTCGGAACGGTAACATATTTTCTTCGCCCGCATTCATAGCTCAGATGATGGACGATATCGCTTACATTCATATCTCAGCAAAGTTTCCGTAAGTTATCAATTTCTGATGTCATATCAGCAATTCCTGTTATTGCCATTTCCCAGTCAAAATAATCCTGTTCCGGTTCAAAATTCGGATCCGATTCCAAAATATCATTTCGAAAATTTGAAAAATCCTGCTGATACTTTGTTTCAAAGCGGCGAGCCGTTACCTGATATTTAATCAGATTTTTTTGTGCCCGCTCCAGAAGCAGTTCCGCAAATGCCTTTTCAGGATTTATAGCGGGAAATAAGCGTCTTGCGCTGGACTCAACCGTTGATATCAGATCAGCTTTCATAAAATCACCTTTTTGTCAGATCAGTAATTTCAACGATCATGGCATACGCCTTTTGGTAAACACATCATCGCATCGTATCTGCCGAAAATATCATTCTTATAATGTCCATTATATCATCATTTCAAATGATGTCAAGGTGTCAGATTATTAAGGTAAGAAATTTATCGGCATATTCAATTAACCGAACAATAGAAGATCGTTAATCCTGTCAATCCTGATAATCCCATAATCTCAATTCAGGCTTCAGACAGAAGGTTTATTATGATTGACAATACTCTCTGATTCCATTATATTTAGTTATTAACTGCTTATAAAATTCTGAAAATCAAAGGAGTTTGCCATGAAAATTTTTTCAAAAATCAAATCTTTGTTCAAAAAAAAAGAACAGGGCGCTGTCATTGTTGACAGACATGAATTTGCACAGGAAATGAAAGAAAAATTCAAGAGCAACACAGATCTCCTCAAGGCTATTGAAGATTGTATGAACAGCGGTGTAAAAAAAGATCAGCGGGTTTCTCTGGCAGACTGATTTTTAAGAGGTTCCGGACATGGAAGATATTTGTTCTGATAATTTTATAAAAATATTCAGTAGTTTTGAAAATAAGCTGAACGCACTTTTCCAAAGAAATACGAAATTCATCAAAGGCGGAAATGTAAGAGAACCGACATATTCAAAGTGTTATGAATATGAAAAAAGGCTTGTCTCAAAAGAAGACGTAATAATAGAGATTAATGTTTTGTATAACAAAATAAAGGATGATTATCTCTATTACAGCTACAACCTCTTTTTTGGCGAAAACAAACTGATGTTCCATTACGAACCCACGCATAAAGAGCATTTCCAGCCGCATATAAACGTGTATGTTGAAGAAAAAGAACTGAAAAATCTCAGAGGAGAAGGCATCCACATCCTCTCTCAAAAATATCATCCGTTTGAAATTCTTGAGCTCATAGAAAGATATTTCGGATAAACTGCAAAAAATGTCTGTTCCTGACGTTCCTGACAGTAATTCTGAAATATGCTTCAAAAATAAAGACCTTCAAGGTTTCCAAAACCTTGAAGGTCTTGATGAAAATGTCATAAACAAAGCTGCCGATTTTGTTCCTGTTTTTGTTCCCTCTGTTTTTTTATGACTTAAAAATCAATCAGTTATAAAAATATAGGGAACAAAACCGGGATCACCTTTTGGGAACATTGGCAGAGTTTTCATCACCCAGGTCTTGACTGTCAGTTCTAACTTATCCACTGTTTCATGTCTGAACTGGGATTACAGGGGATTAAGGGGATTGACAGACTGACAGGATTATTTTGAGAATTGATTAATCCTGTCAATCCTGACAATCCCATAATCCCAACTTCCACATTGACTTATCCCCTGTTTCATTTTCATGAAATATGAAATAATTAATTTCATAAATTCAAAGGAGATAATCATGTTGTCATCTGTCCGAATAAATATTCCTCATGATCTGGCGGCAAGACTGGAACAGTCAGCATTTCAGATTCCTCAGATTATCGAACTGGGATTAAAGGAATTAACCGCCTCTGCCCAAGTCGGATGCTGATTAATCCCATTGTATCCTATTTTGAAGGGATATTTCTGCAAGCAGATGAAATTGATTCGGAGGTAAACCATGATAAATCTAAGTAAGTATGCATGACATTCAGACAAATCTCTTTTCCATTTTGGAAAAATTAGAAAAAGAGGGAAAAAGCTTCCTGATTTTCAGGGATGAAAAACCGGTTGCGGATCTGATTCCGCACAAAGAACATATTGCCTGTGACAAAGATCAGGTGAAAGAAAAGAGTCCCTCACAGAAATTAGACCGTCTGGTTCGGGCAGGGGCAGGGATTCCTCCGTCAAAGGCACTCCGAAAGGCTTCGGTTCCGACGATAACAGTAGAAGGCAAGCCGCTGTCCCAGATGATAATAACAGAGGATCGGAGATGATTTCATACCTGGATACCAGTTCGTTGGTAAAAAAATATGTGAGAGAACATGGATCAGAGGAAGTTTCTTCTCATTGGAATCAGTCCGAGGTGATTATCACTTCTTCGGTCGCCTTTGCCGAGTTTTTCTCGGCTGTTAACAGAAAAAAGCGTTTCGGAGATATATCAGAATCAGATTATGAGTATCTCAAGCCGCACTGGCAATAATGATTGTCCGGTGTTTGTCTTCTGTGTCCGGCCTTCAGGTCTGCTGCTTTCCGCGTCCCTGATTTTTCTTGTGGTTTCATATCCATCTGTCACCGGCATCCGCATATCCATATAGATGAGATGCGGGTCCCAAACAAAATTCAATGCCTTCTCAGCCATTCCATCAGCTTACCCAATTCTGAAACTAATTAAAATTACAAATGGAATAAGAATTTTATTCACTTTTTACTATTATCCACAACGGCATCTTATATTTGGGGTCGTCGGTTTCACAAAGTTTTCTTTCAATATAAAAACTCAGCGATTTCTTGCATTTAATAACCCGGAATTCCGGTTCGTCTGCATTTTCATAATTCCTGAGTATTGCCTCCTGGACACTTTCGTGTAATTCAGGATTCGGTTTGAAATACAGACTTACAGATTCTTTCCATCCGTTGTCATCTCTTGATGACACCCATTCTATATCTTCGCTGATTTCTGCGTATAAAATTCGTGAAAGCACAAAATCGAGAAAATAATTTCTGAGGTGGCAGTACGCGCGTATGTGATATCGGCTATCTGCGAATACAAGATGATTCGGAGAGATTGCACGGGCAGTGATTGAATCGAACTCCGAATCTTTTTTCCGATAATCAATGTTAACGACCTTCTGGCGACGTAAAGCGGAAAGAACTGTTTTAATCGGCTCTGATTTCAAAGACGGTTTCAGCAGCCGGTCAATATCGGTTACTTCCAGATCGCTCCAGTCCTGCTCCAGCCGATAGTAGCCGGCAAGCGACTGCCCCCGAAGATAATCCAGGAAAAACAATGGATTATCCCGTATGAATACCGGTTCGAAACTTCCTGTTGCCACATGCCGCTTCAGATAACGGTTGTATTCCATCTGGCCCGGGTGAAGGCGCCGGTAATCATCAATAACTTTCTGAGCAGCCTGCCGGCTGATATAAAAAGTCTTTGCCAATTCACCCGCGGTAATGCCGTCTCCCCAGCACAACTGTGTCTCTATATATTCGTAACGACTAAGATATTTTTCTGGTGTGTCAAGTTTCATGACATATTATAAGTTTCTAAGGTTAGCAATATTCTTGACAGGCTCAATTTCTTATGACAGTGATAGCACAAAATTTGCAGAAAGGAAATCTTATGTATCGGATACGCCTTATTTTACCGAAAAGACAGGATGTTGGTTATCGTAACCTGGATATTCTTCATGACGCGCTGATAAACGCATGGGAATGTGCCGGGGCCAAAGCAGATCAGGTTATGGGAATGAATGCAGGACTTTGGAACTTCGGGGCACTGGGCTGGCGCCGCGGTGAAAACCGGGTTCATACGCTTGTTATCAGCACTTCTGACCCTGAATTGTCCCAATATCTGAAACGCTTCAACCCTTCAGATGTAAACTATGCAAGAGCCGTTACCGGCGAAGCTGTTGAATTTTCAAACGCGGAAATATGCGAAGACCCGGACCCTGTTGCTCCGGGACAGACTGCAATGGGGGTGATCATGCTTTCTCCTTTGGCAGTTTCCCGCAAAGATAAAAGCGGAAAGCGATGGTATAACAACCTGGATAAAACGGATCTGAGCGCGGCCATTAATACCCGCCTGTCCCGTCTGACTGGCAGGAAGGTTCAGCTTCAGGCACATCCGGACCGCCTTTATATCCGCAGTAATCCCCGCTATGATACGCTGGTGCAGATCAAAGAAATGTCAAAAGGGAGGAAAGTGTTTGTTATCGGAATGCGGATTCCACTGGTATTGCAGGGAAATGAAAATGACCTGCGTCTCGCGTGGTATGCCGGGATCGGGGAAAAAACGCGGAATGGTTTCGGGTGTGTCGGGCTTGCGGAAAGGGGGGTTGGGAGATGATGAATACAGACATATCAAAAGCCGTCAGTATCGCAGAGAATATCTTTCAGAGCTTTATGAAAGACGTGATTAATAATAAAGTTGTCAGAGTGAGGAAAGAGAGAAGTGATCTTTTAAGTAATAATAGTGAGAAGAAATGGAAGGGCGTGGATGGAGGAAAGCGCATTGATGACCGTTTAATACATCTTTTAAGTATCAGCGGAAAGGGGTCCCCGGATTATCCTGACTACGACAATGTTACCTTATTGGATCATATTCTTTCAGTTGCCCGGGGAGCGATGCTGATGTCCATCATAGATGATGTTACGGAACTTGATGATCAGGATATCCCTGTATTAAAACGTCAACTCGCGCTGGTGACTGCTGTTGCCTTTTTGCATGATTTAAATAAAGATTGCGGCATTAAAGACAATAAAGAGCTTACAGAAGCCATTGTATCAAAAAAAATGAATGATTACGGTATTGATGAATGGCTTGCCAAATTTGGACTCACACTGACCCCGGCGCAAATATTGCACCTTATTGAGCAGGCTGAAGACAGAACTCATTTTTTTCATCTCCCGGACAAGCCGCTTCCCAGAGAAGCAGAGTGGGCAAAACGCTATGTGGGGCTTGCGGACAAACTTGACGGAGCATGGCTTCAGAAGGGCATCAAAGGGGTTCTGGATCGTTTGCAAAAACAAGATAAAAGAATAAAGAATCCTGTTACCAAAGCATGGCGGATTATTGATGTCTTTGATCCGCATCATCCCTTTTTACTGGATGAGCTTCAGCGGTGTATTTCATGGGAATCGTCCTTGCAATTGAGCATTCCGCCGCTGATTGAAATTCACAAAGACGGGCGTCTGTTTATGTTTGTGCCGGAACGGGACCATAAAACTGATAAGGTCATTGATAGCGCGTTTGAAAGATTTGCTGAAAAACTGCCCGGCTCTCTGAGGCTTGAGATTGATGCTATGGGCAGCAAAGGGGTTCCGAAGTTAATTGACGGTCAGCCGGAGTATAAAGAATTATGGAATTTTCTTTGCCGTCTGAGTGATGAAGTCCGTGTCAAAATCTTTTATGTCAAGAAATATACGCAGGAACAGGTTGAAGATGAGCTTGGGGAAATGTTGGATGACGTGGGATTACCCTTGAAATGGGCAGGAGGCAATCTGTGTCTGCCGTTCTCTGATTTGAAAGACGTTGCGCCGGATGCTTGGGAGCGATTTATGAAAGCTGCTATAGCGGCATTGCTGCTGAATATCCCAAATGCTCCTGATACCCGAAATAAGAGGGAAGAAGCGTTTAAATCGGTTATCAAAGCGGGGCGTCCCCTATGGCTGGATACAATTAAAGATGCCCAGTCCCGGCGTACTCTGACCTCTTTATGGGCTGCTGTACATTATGATGAGGATGATGCTGAATTTTCAGCCATATGGGGAGAGGAAGGAAATCAGGACGGACTGCTGTATCAATGGTGGGAAGGTGACGGAAAAAAGGATAAAGGGCTTAGGAGAAGGATAGAAAACAAGGGGAAAGAGCGAATTCAGGAGGTGGTAAAACATTATCGTGCAGTCCTGCTAGGGAAACGGGTGGTTGCAGATAACGAAGATGCCGAAGGCAGATGCATTTTTACTGACCAGCCGGTTCCTGGAAACAAGAAAAACAGGATTAAAAAGGAAGATAAATTGTATGTAAAATCTTCAGCTTTTACCGCCAGAGACGGACATGAAGAAGGTCTGAATTTAAAAGAAGGGCGTATCTATATAGAACCGGTTTCCTATGTGGAATGTCAATTCCGCCGCGAAGCCCGAAACATTTTGGGTATAAAGCACAAGGGCACAGGCGATCCCCCTGTTCCTACACTGATTTCTTCTCCGACCACCGTAGGTTTGTTTGGCGGTTTTGCTGTGGATAATCAGAAAGATTATGTTGATTTGACCAGCGACCAGCTTACAAAGACAATCGTAGAAAAAGGAAATAAGGGGGCTATCTCATTTAACCTGAATCACTATTTAAGCCGGACTCGAATTGCCCAGTTTGAACTGATCTCCCAAAAGGCAAAAGAGCAGTTCCCTCAGTTGCGGAGACTCTTGCAGGCAAGCGCGCGTATGGGACGCCCTGTGCATGTTTTTCGGGGATTGCCGACCCCTCAGCGTGCTTTTTTTTATTTTGATGCCATGCCCGCATATCTTGCCGAGCTTATCGGCGCTAATGAATTACGGCTGGAGCAACTCCCGGAAGCAATTAAAAAAATAGAGATCGCAGAAGTTTTACTCAATACCCACGGGCTTGGTTTTGATATTCTCCGGTCCTTTGCTTCGGTACAAGGGCGTTTTGGTGCGCTGTGTTTGGCTTGGTGTTGTCTTCTTGACAATAAAAAAAGTCCGGATGTAAGAAACCATTTAAAGGAATGGATTAGAAAAAATACGGAGGAAGGAAAGATGACAGAACAGGACGGCGTTTTTGTGCGTTTTGCCCAAAAAGCATCTACGATACAAAGGAGTTTTTTCGAGAGTGTTTCACGCAGGAAGCAGTTGACGGTTTTCAATCTTGCATTTCAAGAACTGGTAAATACGACCCGAGGCAAACAGAGCGACCGGAAATCAGTGATTTGCGCTATTGCCGGCGCTTTTGAAGAAAATCTTCGGCGCAGAGACCTTTATGCTGCTGACAAATGGAGGGAAGGAAAATCGCTTTTTGAAGGCTGTATGGATGTGGCCGAGTTTTTTGTTGATGAAGTCTGGTTTGAGGCTCTGAAAGGGCGTATTCCGCCTCAAAGCGTGAAAAAAACCCTTTCAAGCATTTATCGGATTGCATTATTGGAAATATATCGTCCGCGTTATGAATCGTCAAATGGAAAACAATAAAACTTACGGGAGGTTTTTAATTATGAAGGAAATCAGAGGGGTGTTAGGAGATATCGAAAATCTGTGGGATAAAAGTCTGGGCGAAGATGGTAAAGAGTACATTCATCCCAAATTGAAGAATCTTGGGACTGTCAATATTGTTTTGCTTCGGGAAGCCATCGGACCTGTAATCTTTCGCAATGCTGAGGAAGAAATCACCGATATTGAAGTGAGAGATGAAACTTACGTCAGGGCTGTTCCGAATAAGTTCAAATACCCTGAACGGAGCATAGGATTGCAGATATTACGGGCAATGAAGGCGGGCGGTAAATGTCCGCAGAACAGGACATCTGTTAAGGGAAAACTTCCTTCAGAAGCTTTTGATCTGAATGCACTGGTATTTGGTGATTCTAGCTCAGGAAAATCAGTTTATCCTGTGAAAGCGGCTGTGAATTATTCTGATGCACTGAGCCTTCTTTCTAAAATCAATTGTGTGGAAGAAACCATGCATATTCGTGCAATGGAAGATGGCACCCTTTTTTATGCCAAAGAAGAAAAACAGGAAAGCAGTAAACATATCTTTCCCCGTCATTTTATCAGACCCGGCATACTTATGCTTCAGGTTTTATCAACACGCGGAAAGCTCCTGCCAATGGAAGGTCTGGATCATCTGCTGATATGTTTGGGGATTGCCGGAACCTACGGCGGACAAACTTCTGTTACCGGAACCAATATCCGAACTCATATTGTAGGGATTTACGGTGCAACATTTGAACCGGAGCAGGGATCACCATATGTTCTCATTGAGGAAATGAGGAAGCAGAAAGCAGATTTAACGGATCAGGCGGTTATAGAAAACTGGCTCCATGAAACCATGAAACAGAATCATCAGATCAGCATAGACGCTGAGACAGCACAGGCTTATCAGGCTGATTTGATTAAGCGTTTTGAAGATGATGACAAGAGGTTGAGGGATGCGTATCAGCATGCCAAAGAAAAGGTCGGAGAATTTTTTAATGCGTGGTTTTCGGGAAATACAAAAGGAAAAAAGATAGCATGAAGCCTATTATTTGCGGGATAAAAGCGACAACACTGACGCCGTTCAGTTATCATTCGCTGATGGTGCAGGACGGCAGCGCGACGCTCCCTGAACTGATCAGCGACCGAGCCGTTGCATTCGGGCTTGCTGCCTGTTTGGGAATGATAAACCGAAGCGTAGCGCTGCCGCCCAAGGATTATCAGACCCATCTCCGGATCATGCCCTGGCGTACATCGGTCTTTTTTACGGATAATCCCCGTCTGCTGCCCCCTTTGCAGCATTATACCAATCTGGACGGCGAAGGAGGATTTCGTAACTCACTGAATGAGGCTGTCAACAAAGGTAATTTTCAACGGTATTACCGTATTCAGGAAGTGCCGCATCATCAGAAATTTTACGGTGCGATATTCGGTTTTGATCCGTTTGAATATGCCCGGCAAATCGAACCCGGCAGAAAAGACAGGCTGGTTATCCGCATTGGTCTGCATCGGAACGGCATGGTCAGGCTGGAATCTGCTGACGTGGAAGAAGTATATCTGAATGTTCATACAGCGGCTCAATATTTTAATCGGGATGAACTCAAGATGAGCCGATATATTCTGCACAGTCTCCAGATTACCCCGGCGATGCTGGTTCAGGAGGCTTTGGATGAGGTTATGCAATGGAACTGACCGTAATAAAACATGCGATTCCGGTACGTTCTGAAAATGGAAAAACATCTCATTCCCGTGTCGGAAGCGGGAATGAGAAATTTTCTGAATTACAATGGCAATTAAGAAAAAGTGATTCTCCGGTACGCATTGCCGAAGCTCCCACCGGCGCGGGAAAAAGTTTTGTATTTCGCTGCGCGGTAAAGCAGGATAATGCACGGGTTTTGTTTATTGTCCCGACGCGCCGCCTTGCACAGAATATGCTGGACGATATGTGCAAAGAATTTGAAAGGGATGGGTTAAGCAAAGATCAGATTGAACGGCGCGTCTGTGTGTGGAGCAAAGATCAGACCATGGATTTGAGGGCAAAAGACCCTGATATCAGAATTAAGGCGATACGGATGAATGAGGCTCAGTCTCTCGCTCCTTTTGGCAGAGGAGATATGATTATTGCTATACCGGAGACCATCAGTTATCTGCTGACCGACCAAAGAAATATTCTCGGGGGCAATTCCCGTTTCAGTATTTTTGATTTAATGGCATTTGATCATATTGTTTTTGATGAATTTCATACCATTGAGCCGCGCGGCTTTGGTCTGGCTGCCATGTTTGCATATTTTGCATCCAGATTCAGAGAATCATTTCCCGCGCGGGTCAGTTTTCTTTCTGCGACCCCGCTTCATATCCGGCCGGTTCTTGAAGGATTCGGCGTATCTCCTCAGCATATCCGAAATTTATCCGAATCTGAAAATTTAAAAGAAGGAGATAAGATTGCCGAAGATTGCCGAGCTATCCATGGCGATGTGCGTCTTCGCATGGACAAATGGGATTCAATGCTTGATGCGGTTGAGGAATATGCTTCTGAAATTCTCAGGCAAAAAATGACGGTTATCATCTATAATGCCCTGATGGATTTGCGGGATCAGCGTTCCCAATTGGAGCATATTTTTGAACAAATGGGAATTGCGCCTGAAAACTGCCTGCTGATCAACAGCATTGATGATACAGACTCGGAATATATAGAGCCGGGACGTTTTGCTGCGGGCCGCACACTTGATCCGAGAAATTTTAAAGTCCTTATTGCTACCTCAAGCGTCGAGATGGGCGTTAATTTTGATGCCAATTTGCTTCTGATGGAGCCGGGGTTTGAGCCGCTAAATTTTCTTCAGCGCTATGGGCGGGCCGCTCGCGGAAATGTTGAGGGGCAGGTGGTTGTTCGTGCGGATGATCGGATAATGAAGCGAAAACGCTGGCTGAAGCTGCTGTGGCGATGGATGGAAGAACACGACGGAAAAAGGGTTTCTATCAGAAACCTGACTGAAAAACTGACTGAGAGTGTTCAGAAGCGATTCCGCCAGAAAATTGTCCATCCTGAAAGCGCGGATACAGGTTCTCCGGATACGGCATATTTCGGACAGCTTCCGGGCAGGGCAGTTTACACTGCCGGGCTTTACTATCATGTTGTGGAAAATCATTGGGCAATCAGAAAAGGGGATCAGAAGATACATTTTAGTAACAACAGACCAGCCTCCGCAAAAACGATATGGTCATGTCTCCAGAATGTCAGAGGGTTAGATAAGCTGCCCTTTGTCCGAAATGCGGCAGACCAATGGTGTAAAGCCTTTGAAAATGAGGCATTGAAGCTGAGAAATATCGGGGCTTCGGTACGGGTGATTGAAGATATAAACAAGGGGCGAGAATATCAGGTTCAGGAATTATATCTGCAATGTAGTACTGTAATTCTTAAACTCTTTCCGGTTCAGTTCAGAGATAACGGAGAGCCGGAAGTCAGGATACCGGGCAGGTTTGATGATTTTCGACGTGACAAACGGGAATATGTGGAGAAGACCATCACAGTGCTTTTCCCTCATACATCGAAAACAGCAACCCTGCCTGATAATTATGAAATTGTTCATAATTGGTGCAGGCTGCTTCGTGATCCGAGGGGTTTTATGGCAACACAGGATTCCCTGAAAATGGCTCCCAAAGCTATGCGGGCTGCTGAGTCGCTTGTCCGCATGACGGGTCTGATTGTAAGTGATGACACGGAACCGGACGCTGAGAGCGGCGTTATGTAAATTTGCCATTCGAAGACCTGCGAGGTTTTCAAAATCTCGCAGGTCTCTGATGCTAAACCCCCTTGCTTAAGTACTTGGCCTCTATACTAGGCTTTGCGCCTTCTCTTTGCGCCTCTGCGCCTTTGCGAGAAAAAAATATCGGAAATTTTTGGCCGGGTACTTACAGGTGACCTATGATACACAACTGGAAACACGCTGCGGACTTTTATGAACGGGTTGACCGCCTGAAACTCCACGGCCTTCATTTTCAGCATATAAGCCTGTGTGAACGCCGGGCATGGATGTATATGCACAATATCAACTTTGCCCAGTGGTACGGACGGGTGCAGGTCGGAACCGTAAAACATCAGATCAGTCATGTACGGGATCATTCGGTGGAAGGGCTTTTCGGTCTTTCACCGGACAGGATTGACTGGAAAAACTGCATTGTGTATGAAAACAAAGGGACTGGCGGAGCAGTGGAAGCGTCAAATAATCAGACAGCCTTTTATGCGGTGATGCTTTCAATTGCTACCGGGAAGGACTGGCGGGCAGTTACGCATGTTCTTTCTACCCGGAGAAACCGGGAGGTTTTGCTGGATGACGAACAGATGAGAAATCTGTGGGAATCATCTGATCGCCTGGAAATCCTGGCTGGTATGAAAAAAGTTCCGCGTGCCCGATGTATTCCGCTTTGTAAAACCTGCTCACTTTCGGGGTTTTGCGGGCATAACTGAAGGAGGAAAAAAACATGGAAACATTGTTTGTTTCTCGTGAAGCCCGTCTGAAACGGCGGGAAAATACGCTTTCAATTGCTGTCAACGGCAGAACAAAATTCTTCCCGGTTGAAAAAATACGACATATTGTTCTGCTGTCAGAAGGCACTATGAACTCAAGCCTGTTATGTCTTTGCGGTGCCCACGGTGTTCGGATTTCTGTGTTTGATTATTATGGCTACTTCAAGGGTGCTTTTGAACCGATTGCCAAGAATCCGTCCGGCAGGGTGAAACTCAGGCAGGCAGAATTCATCCTTAATGAACGGGAGCGGATGATTATTGCAAGAGAGATAGTGCGCGGCGCGGCACAGAATATGCTGGCGAACCTTCTTTATTATCGTTACCGGGGAAAGACAGAACTGAAGGATATCGTCAGAGAGATGAATCGTATTCTGCCGCGTATTGATAAAAATGATAATCCCGCGTCCCTCATGGGAGCAGAGGGCAATCTCCACCAGTTTTATTACAGGGGATGGAAATCTGTTGATCCGAAACTTGATTTCGGGACCCGTGTGCGGCGTCCGCCGAATAATCCTGTAAATTGTCTTATTTCATTTTTAAACCAGATGGTTTACACTGTAGTACGTCATGAAATCTTCAAAACACATCTTGATGAAACCCTGAGTTTTCTTCATGCTGCCGGATCGGGCCGGTCATCTCTCAGCCTGGATTTATCAGAACCTTTCAAGCCTGTTCTTGCAGATACGCTCATTTTTAAAATGGTTCGGAAAAGGATGATGCAGGATAACTGGTTTGAACAGCATGACGGGGTTTGTCTTCTCACGGAAACAGGGCGCCGCCATGTGGCTGAACAGTTTTCAGCCCGGTTGGAGGAAGTCAGTAACGGGAGGAGTTACCGGGAGTGGATTTATCGGGAAGCTCTGAATATTGAGCGGCACATCCTGGAAGTCAAAGAATATGAATCTTTTAAAAGAAAGGTTTGACAATGTATGTCCTGATGACGTATGATGTAAAAGCGAAACGGACGGAGAAGTTTAAAAAATTACTTCGGAGATACCTGGGGCATATTCAGTATTCTGTGTTCAGCGGTGATTTATCGGAAGCAAAACTGATTGAGGTTCGGCGTTCAATAAGCCGTCTTCTTCTTCCCGGGGAACTTGTTACAGAAATTACGGCAGCAAACCGGAAAAATGTAAAGGTTGTCCATATTATGAAAGATGAAAGCGGGAAAGGGGAGGCAAAACGTCATGAAGATAATTCACATTCAACGGATTACAGGGTGTTGTAAATGATAAACTTCGATCTGGAAAGATGTAATTCTGCCTGGGAACTGAAGTTTTGATGTAAGGGCTTTCTATTGCTTTTTATCATTGAATCGGAAAGCCAGAAGCCGGAGGTGTCTTCAAAATAAGGGTTATCCCTTCCCATGAGGAGTTATGAGATGTTTGCATCCCGTGCCAAACTGCTGTGGGATGGCGTTATCCCTTCCCATGAGGAGTTATGAGCCGAAAGATGACCTCCCGGCTGGCTACTGTTCAGGGTTATCCCTTCCCATGAGGAGTTATGAGCCGTCCTAAAAACGGGGTATCAATTCAGCGGGGATTGTTATCCCTTCCCATGAGGAGTTATGAGTCCAAGGGAAACAGTACCCCACAAAGTTATATTAAAGTTATCCCTTCCCATGAGGAGTTATGAGTCCAAGGGAAACAGTACCCCACAAAGTTATATTAAGTTATCCCTTCCCATGAGGAGTTATGAGTATCGGGAGGGTATCTGCCATCCCGATATGGCAGAAGTTATCCCTTCCCATGAGGAGTTATGAGGCTGAACGAGATCACTCAGGAGGAGTGTGCCAAGGAGTTATCCCTTCCCATGAGGAGTTATGAGCGGAGATTCGGGTGGGCGTCGCTGAAACCGGGAACGGTTATCCCTTCCCATGAGGAGTTATGAGGCCAGGCAGGGAACTCTTGCACGAATCCCCGGCACTGTTATCCCTTCCCATGAGGAGTTATGAGCATACCCAGTGTCCGTCTGTTTTTAGATCGAAACCGAGTTATCCCTTCCCATGAGGAGTTATGAGTGGGAGCTTGCAGGATTCCTGAATGAGGAAGATTGGCGTTATCCCTTCCCATGAGGAGTTATGAGGTCAGATACTCGTACACCCAAGCTGACGGATCCCCTGTTATCCCTTCCCATGAGGAGTTATGAGACCGCCGCCAGCCGGAGCCGCCGCAAGGCAAGCGCAGTTATCCCTTCCCATGAGGAGTTATGAGAGCAATTGTACGTGTATTCCTCCGTTTTCGTAACGTGTTATCCCTTCCCATGAGGAATTATGAGGGGGATAGGATTAATAGGGCGTGACGGGTTAGTTAGTTATCCCTTCCCATGAGGAGTTATGAGCCTGACCATTTGTACTGTTCGCTCATTAGACATTATCGGAAATAAGAAATAGCTTGCCAGCTCTTTGTTTACCGGCACTCGGTCCTGAAATTATGCAGCCCGCAGGCGATCTCCGTCACCAGATCGTCAGATTTTTCCTTTGTGTTTCTGAACACATCTCTGACTATGCGACATCTTTTTATACCTGAAATGACATGTTCTACAACGATTCTCACACCTGATATTATTGAATTTTCAATCTGTTCATCTATGGAAAGCTCTCCCCCGCGTGGCTTTTTCTTCGGCTGATGCGTATTCACTCCTTCGGGTTCGTATCCCTGAAAACCCGTATCTTTCCAAAGTCCGATATCTTTCGGAAAAACAAGTTGTTCCTCATCACAGAGCTTTTTATCATGTTTTTTTCCTTCGCAGGTTCCGCTCAGATACTTCACCTTCCTGTCTCCGACCGATACGATCACATTGTTTTTCACAGAATGCTTCTTTTTTCTTCCGTTGTAAAACTCCTTCTGTTTCTCATTGTCTTTCGGGCGTTGTATATCACGATCTGTTCCGTCGATCGCGAATTCCGCATCTCCGTCTTCCGTCAGAGTTT
>JAUCGG010000323.1 GCA_030378015.1 Desulfococcaceae bacterium HSG8 | reverse complement strand
ATTTTTAGCTGGACATAAACTTCCTGTCATAGACACAGCTGCTGATGATTATTTTAAAGAATCAATAACCAAAGCCACTGTTGTATATACAACATGCAGGATTGTTAATGGAATTGTCTCGGTTGTAAAGGATTTTACCATACATCTGCAATTGGGAGCAGGAATGACTTTGCCAGTAGGGCAAGCTTTTGATCCCGTTGATGATATGGTTGAAAGATTATCTGATGTTCTGGTAACTGCAATTACTTCCTTAGGTGTCCAGAAGCTTCTGTATGAAATTGCCGTATCGTTTGTTCCTCCAATTCTTGCTGTATTTATATTACTTTTATCGATATTGATATGGCAGAAAGATGAAAGACTAGAATCTTTTCAAATAGTATTGATAAAATTTTCTATAATTCTTGCTATTGCCCGCTTTACTCTTCCAATCTCATCAATTGCCAACGGATTTGTTAAGGAAAATCTTTTTGATAAACAAATAACAGAAGCAAGGGAAAAGCTGGCTTCACCTTTTATTGAATTTGATAAAAAGCTGGGTAATATTTCTTTTCTTGAAGCGGATGAATTTTCAAAAACAAATAATAATAATGATAGTTCGTTTTTCAGACAAAAGACAGATTCTCTAAAAAATGCCCTAAAAAGTATAAAAGACAAAACCTCGTTTTTTAAAGAAAAATCAACAGAATTCAAAAATGCCCTTGTTGTTATAACAGAAAATAAACAAAACATAATACGAGATTTGCTCGAATTAACCTCTTTATATGTTGGAATTATCCTGTTTCAGGTTATTCTTTTGCCGTTGCTATCGTTTTGGCTGCTGATAAAAGCTGCTAACTCTTTATTTCAGCCTAGTCCTAATCAGTATTAGCAAGAAAGCAGCTCAAAAGTATTGTTTTATCAAGGAGCGTTTTGGTTATCATAAACTCATCTTCCGAATGATCTTTACCGCCTTCAGGACCTAAGCCGTCAATTACTGGAATATTACAAGAAGCTATGACATTGGCATCCGAGCCGCCTTTTCTAAACTCTTCCCATAAGGGCATATTAAGTTTATCAGCCTCAGTTTTAAACATATTAAAAAGCTCTTTGTTTGCAATACTTTGCTCCATAGGAGGACGCCCCATTAAAAGTTTAAATTCACTTTTTACACCTTTAACATGTGATGTATTTACAATACGGGTTATATTCTCCATAAGATTTTCGTAATCTTCGCTGGTGCTATAACGGCAGTCAATAAGTGCGGTAAGTTCTTTTGGCACAATGTTATAACTATCCCCTGCTTTAACCTTTCCTATATTTACGGTAATTCCTTTATCAAAATCATTAAGTGCCTCAAGTTTTAGGGCTTTATGGGCGAATTCTAAAATTGTACTTTTTTTATTTTTACCCACAAAAGCAGCATGTCCTGCTTCACCGTACAATTTAAGTTCTGAAGAAAAACCTCCCTTTCTTCCAGTAACTATTCCGCCTTTATCACCGCCAGCCTCTAAAACTATTGCAAACTTACAGTCTTTTGCTTCATCTTTTATGAAATCTCTTGAGCCTCTTGAGCCTATTTCTTCATCAGAATTAAAGGCGAATTTTATTGGAATGCTTTTAAGCAAACCAGCAGCATCCAGCGCTTTAATTGCATATATTCCAACTACAAGCCCGCCTTTCATATCAACAATGCCAGGACCAAAGCTTTTATTATTATTTTCTGTAAAATACTTAAAATCACTGTCTT
>JAUCGG010000383.1 GCA_030378015.1 Desulfococcaceae bacterium HSG8 | reverse complement strand
GTGCCTTTTATCGCTTGTAGCAAGAAGGTTAAAAACGGTTTCCTCTTTAAAAGAGAGAAAGTTTTCTATTGCAAATTGAATCAGCATTTGTTCCCTTCCATGACTTTAATCATCTGTATTTTTAACAGCATTATCAGAAAGGAAAAAAAATACAACTATAAAAATGCTGTTTTTGTGATTTAATCGCAAAATTTATAGCCAGCCCAACGGTTTTTTTATTATGATGCTCACAGCATCCCCGCTGCAATATCCGCGACACGCTCCGAAGCACCGGGCATCCCCAGCATATGTTTTATGCCAAGAAGCTCTTTTCTCAGTTTTTCAAGCCCCCCGGGGTTCCTAAGTATTTCTGATACAGCCTCTGCAATGTTCTCCGGAGAGGCTTCATCCTGAATCAGTTCGGGGATTATTTCTTTTCCTGCTATGAGGTTCACAAGGCTGATATGTTCCACCTGTATCAAGGCCCTGCCAATGCGGTAACTCACGGGAGAGACTTTGTAAATAACGACCATGGGAACACCGGCAATCGCTGCCTCCAGGCTCACTGTTCCGGATGCGGCAACAACAAGCGTACTTTGTTTAAAAATTTCCTCTGCTCCGCTGACAAGAGAAATGGGAACAGGGGATTGAGAAACCATATCTTCCACAAATTTTTTATCCACCGAAGGGGCCAGGGAAATGGTAAATGATATTTCTTTGTAATGCCTGCTCAGAATACGTGCCGCGTCAAGCATTACCGGGAGATGTCTTGCAATTTCTCCCTCACGGGAACCAGGCAGAAATCCGATGCGGACAGGACAGGAAACAGGGGCAGGGGACACCGGTTTTGTGTCAAGCAGGGGATGCCCGACGAACGTCACGGGAACCCGGTGTTTCCTGTAAAAATCTGCCTCAAAGGGCAGGATGACTGCCATATGGTCCACACGTCTCGCTATCTTTTTCACCCGGCCGGAACGCCATGCCCAGATCTGGGGGCTGATGTAATACAGAACCGGGATAGCAAGCCTCTTCGCAGTGGCTGCGAGGTGGAGATTGAAATCAGGAAAATCTATGAGGATGAGAAGATCAGGGCGCAATATTCTCATGAGTTTTTTTGCCGCGGACATGCCTTTGAAAATTCCTGGTATTTTGGAAAATACTTCGGTGATCCCCACAACTGAAAGCTCTGAGGCATCCACGACAATTTTTACGCCTGCATCCCTGAGGGAATCTCCCCCGATGCCGCAAAAGAAAAGTGAGGGGGTCCTCCTTTTCATGGCCCTGACGAGTTTTGCTCCGTGGATATCCCCGGAAGGCTCACCTGCTATAATCATAACGCATCTGCTGTCTGCCATTACGCTCTCCGATAATCTCAGTAGTTGACAATTTCTGTCCGGCATATTCATGATCGGGGCGGCATTCCTGTAGGTTGGAGTGAGGAACGAACCGGGTGCAATTAAAAGTGTTAGGTGAGCCGTCCCCCGGCCAGCCCTCGTTCCCGAACTCCGTTCGGGAACGCAATTGCACGCAAAACTCCGTTTTGCATGTATGGCAAACAGAGTTTGCCGGGCAGGTGTGTTTCGTTCGACTGAGCTCACGCCGAAGGCCGAACGGAGTTTGGGAACAATGGCCGCCTGACACTTTTAATTACACCCGGAACCTCAACAAAACCCAGTGTTGGGGTTCGTTCCTCACCCCAACCTACTACACCACTTTTTAAGTTCGTCCCTCCTTTAAAAAATGGGGGGGAATTTACAAGTTGATGTACTACA
>JAUCGG010000096.1 GCA_030378015.1 Desulfococcaceae bacterium HSG8 | reverse complement strand
AGGTTTTTATATCGCAGTTTATTCTTTAAAAGAGAAGATATGGATCGGTTTAAAAAATAATACCTTAAAAAAGAATCTTTCTAATACTCCGAAACCAGTGAATGGTCCGCAATTGAAGTTATTTTAATGTATAAAGTTAAACAAAACGAAGTACTTGTGGCAATAATAAATAATTTACATGATTTTTCTATTGCAAATAGGCAAAATTGGTATCGAATTCCTGTCAGCAGTGTTGAAAAATGGCTCAAAAAACGTTGGCCTCCTGATTGGATAGCATTTTATCTGACTAAAGTTTTTGGAAAGGACGCATGGGCGATAAGTTATTATGCGAAAATAATTGATATCAGAAAAGTTTACAGATGGCAGCTTTTTCCTAATGAAACAGTTAATGCAAAAAGCGAAAAAAGCTATTATCAAATTTTTTCCGAACCTCTTAGGCGATTACCGAAACCCATTTTCAGCAGGCGCTACCGAAGAATAATATTTATTCCGACAACTTGGAAAAAATTCATTAATGCAGTTGAAATTAATGATCTTTCTGACGAAAGTCCTCTTGAAGACCGTTTATGGTCAGAATTTAAACGTTTAAAAATAAATGCCGAACGTCAGGAATTTGTTAAGGTTAATAAAAGACATTATGCTTTAGATTTCGCAATATATTGTGAATCAGGGAAAATTGACATTGAAACAGATGGAGACTTCTGGCACGCAAATCCTCAAAAAGCCGCACAGGATAATTTGCGCGATAATGAGTTGAAGACAGAAGGCTGGAGAGTACTTCGTTTTAATACAAGCCAGGTAAAGGAAAGTGCTTCCGAATATTGTATTCCCACAATATCAAAAAATATTAACAAATTAGGTGGAATTAAAGAAGGTAAATTTATTGCCCGAAAAATTGATTTAAAAGAATCTGGTGGCGTTCAATTGGAATTATTTGATAAATAAAAATATAATCCGGCGCTGAACTCGGACGCAAAAGGGTTCCGGTCGCTACCGCGCTGTGTGGTCGGTGCGAAGCCTCGCGGACAACGTACCGAACCGGGTTTGAACGGTGACGGGAGAACCCCTCGGAGAATCCTCCTCCGTTAAGGGCCGGGGACGGGTGATATGGTGAAATTAATTGAATGTTCGTAATCGCCATAATTGAGCGCAGACCTACGAGGATTAACAGGTCGGAGGCCGCTTCCCTGTGTTTGCGGCGAGTGGTCAGGTTGCAGGTCTCCTGACTGCCTGCACGGAACTGCTGTGCCACCGGCGCAGAGAATGCACCTGAGTCATCCGTCGGATGAACAATCGGAAGTTTCTTACCCCGGCGTGCATTCCCGGTAACGGGTTTGTGCAAGAGCCCGGGGGACAATGAATCCCTTGAACCGAAAGGTTCAGAAGAACGAATCGTGAGGTGAGTTCGACTCTGGCAGTGCCAGGCCGGAGCTAAGGAGAGATGATAAGGATAACATATGTGAACTGCTTTAACTGTCGTCAATGAAGACGAGCCAAAGGCACTGACAGGCTCGGACCGAAAGGTAAGGGGTACGGACGGAACGCTCCGCTTTCGTTCCGCACAGCCTGCGATTCCCCCGGCGGATTGACAGACGCTACGTCGTCATGGTCAGATCATGCGGAACATGGTAAGCCCGTATTCCTCCTTCTCAGAAAGGTAGGGAGCCGTAAGGCGTACCGAAGGAGATGCGGGTAAAGGATGTCGGAGAAAGCGAACGCCGCATTGTAATGATGGGGATAACGGTTTGTGCCGTAATCCGAAAGGATGCAGACTTCCGACAGGTGGCGGATCACGGGAAAGATTACGAAAGGTTTCATCGCAGTCTGCACGGACAGACACCGGGCTTCCGTGCCGACAGGTGACGGCAACCTTGAACCGGATACGTGAAGTCGGCGGATGGATTCACGGTGTCTTCTGCGTGAGCCGTATGCGGGGAAACACTTCTCAGGGGACTTGGGAATGGCAACATCCCCGGCTACCGGGTCGGTCACAAAGCAGATCGGAAATCCCCCTGCTTAAATGACCGTGATGCTGTCCAATGTTTTATGATGGCTGGCAGGAGGTGATAAACTGATGACAAAAGTAGCTATTTTGCCCGTTCTGAGCGAGAGAGGCAGTATATCCTACCGTGCCTTGGCCGGAGATAAACGATCCCAGGGAAAAACTGCGGGAGAGGCTTTGGATGCGCTGACTTTACAATTATCTGATGATAAAGCCAGCACGCTTATCATTGTTCAAAGTCAGCGCCCGGATTGCTTCTTCAATGCAGTTCAGCAGCAGCGACTGGCCGAACTGATGGAATGTTGGCGCCTGGCCCGGGACAGAGGAGAAACCCTGCCGGCTGAAGAACAGTCTGAGTTGGAAGCACTTGTTGAAACCGAGTTGCGTGCCTCGGCGGATCGGACAGACGCACTCGTAAAAGACTTTAAAATATGAACCCGCGTTATCCGAAAGTGGCTCTCCGGGCAGGACACCGTTGTGAGTATTGCTGTGCTCCGGAAGCAGTATTCAATTTCCCGTTCGAAGTCGAGCATATTATTCCTGTATCACGAGGAGGTGCCGATGCCGATGCCAATTGGGCGCTGGCGTGCCGCTCTTGTAATCTTCGTAAAGCAGCACACATCAATGGCACTGATCCCGAAAGCCGGACTGTCGTTCGTCTTTTCCACCCGCGGAAAGACAGATGGGAAGAGCGTTTCCGAGCGGATGCTGAAAGCGGAGAAATCAGCGGACTCACTGCGATTGGCCGGGCAACAACTGATCAGTTGAATATGAACAGCAAGGCACAACTATCGGCACGACGATATTGGATGTGCCTTGAGCTTTTCCCATAGGCAATAATTGGCATGACAAAATCATTGAGCGGACGGGAATTTCTTTGCTACTTTCTTTTGAGAAGAAAGACACAGGAAACCGGAGGCCCCGTTTTCCTGATCCCGGCATACGAAGTCGCGGACTGCATGCATATACGAAGCCGCTTAAATAAACGGCATAACCACAGGTTGCTCGTGTCAAGATAAATCCGTATATTTGGGATCGGGCGCAAGCCCGTGAAATTCGATAATGTTACTCAGCGGGTGATCGGGTGATGAGACAATAATATACCTGGGATAAACTTCCGGGTAACTAAATGCTAGCCGCCTTACAGGAAAAAAGAAATGCTGACTAAAGAAAAAATTACTGAAATACTGAGAGAAAAGTATCCTTACCTTATCTCAGAGTACGGGGTCAGAAGAATAGGACTGTTCGGTTCTTATGCAAAGGGGGAACAGACAGAATACAGTGATGTTGACATTGTGGCGGAATTTGAAAGACCGATAGGGCTTAAATTTGTTGAATTCACAGAATACCTTGAGAAAACACTGGGTAAAAAGACCGATGTTCTGACCCCGGAAGGTGTGAAGGGAATAACAGTGAAAAGAATTGCCCGGGATATTGAAAAAAGTGTGATTTATGTCTGAAAGAACTGACGCGGATTTTCTGACCCACATTGCAGAGGCGGCGGGAAGAGCAGCTTCGTACACGGAAAAAATGATCCATGAGGAATTTTTCGAGGATACAAAAACACAGGATGCTGTCATCCGCAATATTGAAATCATCGGAGAAGCGGTAAAAAATCTGTCCGATGAAATCAGAGGCAGATACCCTGAAATTCCCTGGAAAGGTCTGGCAGGAATGAGAGATCGGCTTATACATCAGTATTTCGGCGTAAACCTTGATATTGTATGGAATGTGGCAAAAGAGGAACTGCCTGATATTTTATTGAAAATTAAAGAGATACAGACAGCCGCAGAACAAAACGGCGGCTAACACGACATGATGCGTCATAACTATTTGCTATAATTAGGTATATGTCCGTGATATAACCTGGTATTCCGCCATCAGTACCCTATCTGCTGGATGAAAAGAATTGCCCGGGATATTGAAAAAAGTGTCATTTATGTCTGAAAGAACTGACGCCCCACATTGCGGAGGAAAAGATATGGAACAATTGGCTGTTTTATCAGAATTAAAAAAATTCAGTACGGCGGAGAAAATTCTCATACTCGAAGAGCTTTGGGACAGTATCGCCGCGGATCAGGAAGGTTTCGGGCTGACCGGCGAACAGCGGGACGAACTTGACAGGCGTGTCGCAGACTATTATTCATCCCCTGATGACGGTTATTCATGGGAAGATGTGAAAAACAGAATCAGGAGCATGAAATGACAGACAACATCACGATACGCCCGCAGGCACTGAGGGAGATCGAGGAGGCGTGGTGGTGGTATGAGAGTCGGCGTGAAGGACTCGGAGACGACTTTGTTCTGTGTGTGGAGGAGTCTCTTGAAAAAATCAGCCGCGATCCGAAATTATATATTCTGTCATTCATAAAAAGATACGCAGAGCAATGATTCGCCGCTTCCCATATGGCGTTCTTTATTTCATTGAAAAAGATGAGATCGTGGTTGTCTTTCATAGCAGCCGCAATCCTAATCGGTGGAAAAATCGGGCATAACCACATGTTGATCGTGCCAAGATAAATCCGGATAGTTGTGCGCCAAGCGAAGCTTGGTGCTTCTTGCAGGTAGGTAAAGTCTGACCACCTGCCCGTACCGAGTGTTGCGCGGACTTCGGCGTAAACTCAGTCGGGCACTCCCGACCGGGGAAGGCTGGGGCACAGGCTCTGTACTGAACCTGGGAAACCGGGGTGGAAAGCCGATGCCGTGCAACGGGCAGAAGGCGGCAGTCCTGAATGCGTCATGGCTGGCTTCGGCGTGAGCTCGTTCGGACGAGAAGGCGAAAGCCGCATTGTAATGATGCTGACAGCGGCTATACCGCAGCCCGAAAGGGCGCAGACTTCCGACAGGCGGAGGATCACGGGAAAGATTACGAAAGGTTTTGCCGCAGTCAGCACGGACAGACACCGGGCATTCGTGCCGGCGCTGCGGACGGTCAGCCGTAAGCTGATCAGGAATCCGTACCGTGAAGTCGGCGGAAAAAAAGTTTTCCGTCAGCGGGTGTTTCACGGCGTCTTACCGTTGCCTGAGCCGTATGCGGGGTGCGGTTCTCAGGGGGCTTGGGATGGCAACAGCCCCCGGCTACCCGACTTTTCTTGATTTGGTTCAAGGCTACGTCCCAAGTATAACCGGGATGGTGTTTTTTTATGTTTTAAGGCGTTGTGTCACAATTAACATAACTCCTGCAATACTATGACATAAGGAGTATATTATGCCGTATGGTC
This sequence comes from Desulfococcaceae bacterium HSG8, assembly GCA_030378015.1. Classification (GTDB taxonomy): domain Bacteria; phylum Desulfobacterota; class Desulfobacteria; order Desulfobacterales; family 4be13; genus JAUCGG01. The sequence continues at coordinate 15,850 of JAUCGG010000096.1, read as the reverse complement.
AGTTTGAATCAGTTGAACAAGTTGCAAGCCTGTTCAGTATTACAGTAAAAGATGCTTCCATTATGCAAAGTAAACCGATAGATATTTCAGAATCAGTATTTAAAAGCATCACAGGAAAGTTATTTGACAGTTTAAGTTTTCGGAACGAGGCAACCATCTGTAACAAAATTATTACTCCGATATTAAATATCGTCGCAGAACAGCATGCACCATTAAACGTATGGATAGAAGAGCCGTTCAACGTTGACAAAGAAAAAGGATTGGTTGGCGAGCCGGATTACCTGATCGCTCCGGCTACAGAGTATGGCGGCATGGCAATCCCACCGCTATGTGTTATTGAAGCGAAGAAACAGAATTGGGATGACGGCTGGACGCAGGCTTTGGCAGAAATGGTGGCAGCATCTTTCAAAGGCGCTGAGAAATGTTACAGTGCTGTCACAACTGGAAAAATATGGCAATTTGGCATATTGGATAATGGTGTTTTTATGAAAGACCCAAATCAAATTTCAGCAACAAGGGAACTCCAACTTGTCTTTGATACGTTAAATTGGATATTTACTGAAATTAACGAAGAAAGCAGAAGATAACTTGGGTCACATCTGGGCAATCGGGCTAGCTGGTAGGCCGGAAGCCTGTCGGCGGGGTCGGCTGTGCAAACAAACATCATGGTCAAATCCAGCTAACCAAACATTGCTCGTGTCAGGATAAATCTGGATCATCGGGATCGGGCGCGAGCTCTTGAAATTCGATAATGTTACCCGGTGGATGATCGTTTTTACGAAAGTTCCGCCTGACCAAATTTGAGCCGACAGGTCAGTAGCCAACCCCGCAGGCAAACCCGGTAACAGGAGTCTGAAGCCGGGGATGGCAAGGACGCAGGCTTTGTATTGAGCCCCGAAACGGGCACAGTCGCCTGGGAAACCGGGGTGCGGAGATTCGATTGCATATTAAAAAAAACAGATAGCTAACAATATCAGTGTGCAATTTCAAATGGTTGTATAAATCTACTGACTATAATTACTATAAAAGGAACGAAGGCAAAATAAAACGGCATTGCACATGAAGCGTACTGCCGAACGCGTTTGAAAGGAGTCACAGATGCTTGCTGTAAAAGAAGGAATGACAAAGGTTATCTATGATCAGCCCGAAGACAGCACTTATGATGAAATCCTCCGGGAACTGGCATTTGCAAGGATGATAGATCGCGGTCTGGAGGATTCCCGAGCCGGTAATATACTTTCAAACAAAGAAATGGAGCATCGTATCCGGATATGGCAGAAATAAACTGGACAGCCGAAGCGGAACTCTGGCTGAAAGATATTTATGATTATATCGCCCGGGACAAACCCGGGGCTGCTACAAGAGTTGTTTCCGGTATCTATATAAGAAAGCCCAGATATTGAAGGATTTCCCCGAAATCGGCTACAGGTACAGGGGAGAAGCGGAAGGAGGTATCCGTATTCTTCTTTACGGTCACTACAGAATCGCTTATCTGATCAGAAGCGAAAACAGCATTGCGGAGACGCCGGGCTTCAGAAAGGCCGTCAGTTTGGAAATTTACATGTTCGCTTCTCAGGGAGGATGCGGACTGGTAACAGCCCCTACCTAATCCGACTAGTTGCTTTTGGAGAAGTTAGATCAGCGAAATGGTTCCTTGTTTTCAAAAGTATTATCCGTCTGTAAGCGATATGTCATATGAACAAAGCTCTTTTTACAATTATCTTATTGAAAAAATAGAGCAAAAAGAATACCTTTCAGTTGAAGGCAGTATTAGCTATCTGTTTGTTTATGCATATGGTTTTCTTAATCTTTGGGACAAGGAAGGATATGAATATATCTATAACAAGCTTTTAGAGTTGGCTGAAGCATATTATTATGAAAATCGTTTCAGTTCTTATGTGAGATGCTGGGCATACGATTGTTTGCTTGGATTAGAAAAATATGAGGAATATTTACTTTTAACTGAGCCGGAAGATATATTCTCTGTTAGCACACATTCCAGCAATGAACGATGTAATATTTATTATCATATCGGCAAACCTGTAAATCCCATTGATATTGTAAAAATGAGCTACAACCTGAGAGTTACAAATTATACTAAAAAAAATTCGGCAGCTTTTCGTGATTTTATTGTATCTGTATTTTCTGAAGATGCAGAAAAAAATGGAGCTTGGTTAGAAAGGTTGCTTGGTAAAAATACCCAAACTTATCATCATTCTTTATTTAACGGAGCACCTATTAATCAGCCATGTCCGAAATTTCCTTGTTATTGTTTTTACTCATCATCTCTTCTTTCAGAAAAAGTTCCTGAATTAGTGCGTAATGCTGAAAATCAATTACGTGAAGCGCATAATGTCCCCAAAATTGGTGAGGGTTGGGTTAGTGAAACCGCTCTTTATTACGCAATTAAAAACGCATTCCCACAAACACAGGTAATTCAACATGGAACCCCTGATTGGGTGGGAAATCAACATCTTGACATCTGGATTCCTGCTTGGAAAATTGCTATAGAATATCATGGGACACAGCATTTCGAGCCGGTAGAATTTTTTGGTGGTATAGAGGGATTTGAAGCAACCAAAAAACGAGATGCCAGAAAAAAGAGGCTGTGTAAAAAGAATGGTGTAGAATTAATTGTCGTAACAGAAGATTTTACTCATAAACAAGTTATTGAAATAGTAAATGATATAAAAAACAAAAAAGCCTAACCCGTCGTTGGGGTGCGACACGAAGTCGCATTATTCAGTGTATTCAGTAAGTTGCGTGAATACCTGGTATGTTCTGCCAGTCCCTACACGGGCGTGCCTGCCATGCGCAGTGTGGTCGGTGCGAAGCCCCGCGGACAAAGTACCGAAACGGGTCTGAACGGTGACGGGAGAACCCCTCGGAGAATCCTCCTCCGTTAAGGGCCGGGGACGGGTGATATGGTGAAGGTATCTGAATATCCGTAAGCGCCGTAATTGAGCACAGACCTACGGGGATTAACAGGTCGGAGGCCGCTTCCCTGTGTTTGCGACGAGTGGTCAGGTTGCAGGTCTCATAACTGCCTGCACGGAACTGTCGTACCACCGGCGCAGAGGATGCACCTAAGTGCTCTGTTTCATAAATAATGTCCAAGTTAAAACGGAGGAGTGCAAAGCTTGCTTTGCGCCACTGCGGGATTCCCGCAAAGCAAGCTTTGCACTCCGCGGAATTTATAACCCGGACATTATTTCTGAAACGGAGCACTAAGGAATGTGGGTTCGTCACTCTTCCCTTTGCAGGGCTTGCTGCCCTGGCGCTGTGAATGAAACGGACGCGCAGTAAGAGTCCCACCCGGCCAAAGTGTAGCCGACAGGACGGAAGCCGACCCGACTATGCCTTTCGCCTTTCACTCTGATAAATGAGGATAAATATGATGGCAGATTTTGAAAGTATTATCGGATATACGCCGGGGGTAATAGGAAAAATCTCTGAACTACATGCAAAGTACTATGCAGCGCATTGGAGTTTCGGGCATTTCTTTGAAGCAAAGGTGGCGACTGAACTTTCAGATTTCATAAATAACTACAACAAATCAAAAGACCGTATATGGTCGTTGTCCACAGATGGCGGCATTGAAGGGGCGATTACCATTGACGGCACTTCTCAGAATAAGAATATCGCACATCTGCGCTGGTTTATTATTTCGGACAGACTGAGAGGAAAAGGAGCCGGAAACTATCTGATGGAACAGGCAGTCTCCTTCTGCAAAGAAGTGGGGTTTGAGAAAGTGTATCTCTGGACTTTTCAGGGGCTTGGGCCAGCAAGGCATCTTTATGAGAAATTCGGGTTTAAACTGGTTGAGGAATACCCCGGTGAGCAGTGGGGTACAACTGTTACCGAACAGCGGTTTGAGTTAGAGTTAGGGGGATGCATAACCCGGCTTTTTCTGAACTGACAGTTCCTTTCCCCTGCCGGGTTTCTTTTTTGATATGCATTTCCGCCCTCTGTCATAAAATTCATAAAGAACCACACTTGACACACGGACTGCATTTGGCATATCATCAGCAGACTGACGTTTTTTGGCAGAAAATCTTTTTCAACATATATAAGGAATGACAAACTGATTATGGAATTATCTTCTCTGAATGCTGTTTCTCCTGTTGATGGCCGCTACAGGAAGGCAACTGAAAAATTAGCCGGCTATTTTTCAGAAAGCGCGCTGATAAAATATCGTGTGCAAGTGGAAATCGAATATTTTATTGCCTTGTGTGATCTCCCGTTACCCCAGTTGCATGATTTTGATAAAAATTCATATGAATCTTTACGCCTGATTTTCAGGGATTTTTCCTTGGAAGACGCACAGCAGGTCAAAGATATAGAAAAAATTACCAACCATGATGTCAAAGCTGTTGAATATTTTCTCAAAGAGAAATTCGATGCCCTGGGATTTTCAGCATACAAGGAATTTATTCATTTCGGCTTAACTTCACAGGATATTAACAATACCGCTGTTCCCCTTTCCCTGAAAGAAGCCTGGCATGATGTGTTGCAGCCTGTTCTGGATAATGTGTCGGAAGTTCTGAAGGAAAAAGCCGCTATGTGGAAAGGGATTCCCATGCTTGCCCGGACTCATGGTCAGCCGGCCTCTCCCACAAGCCTGGGGAAAGAAATTTATGTTTATGCTGACCGCCTGTCAAAACAGAAAAAACTCCTTGAAACAATTCCGTTTTCAGCCAAGTTCGGGGGAGCAACCGGGAATTTCAATGCACATCATGCGGCATACCCCGGGGTTGACTGGATCGCTTTCGGGAACCATCTGGTGAATGATATCCTGGGGCTTGACCGCTCAAAGGTGACCACCCAGATCGAACACTATGATAATCTCGCGGCATTCTGCGATAATATGAAACGGATCAATACCATACTTATTGATCTGGATCGGGATATCTGGACATATATTTCAATGGATTACTTCAAACAGAAGATCAAAGCTGATGAGGTGGGATCTTCTGCCATGCCCCATAAGGTCAACCCCATAGATTTTGAAAATTCAGAAGGAAATCTCGGTATTGCCAACGCGGTTTTTGAACATCTTTCTGCAAAGCTCCCGATTTCAAGATTGCAAAGGGACCTGACAGATTCCACGGTGACAAGAAATATCGGGGTACCCCTGGCGCACACGCTGATTGCCCTGAAGTCTCTCTTAAAAGGGCTGGGCAAGCTGATTCTGAATGAGGAGGTTATCCGCGCTGATCTGCAGAAAAACTGGGCAGTGGTTGCCGAGGGAATTCAGACAATACTTCGCCGGGAAAGATACCCGGAACCTTTTGAGGCATTGAAACAGTTAACACGGACTAATTCCGAAATTAACGGGAAAACCATTGCTGATTTTATCGGGACCCTGGATGTTTCAGAAAGTGTCAAGAGAGAACTCTTGAAAATTACACCTGAAAATTATACAGGAATGCTTGATTTTTGAAATTTGAAGCTAAAACCCCGGCTTCTTATTCGAATTAAACGCCATGTGCAACTTTTTTATAGCCGAAGAAAAGACAGACACCTGATGCACCTGATGCACCTGATGCACCTGATGCACCTGATGCACCTGATGCACCTGATGCACCTGATGCACCTGATGCCACAAAGGCACGAAGACACAAAGACACAAAGACACACAAAGAACCTTAGTGCTCTGTTTCAGAAATAATGTCCGGGTTAAAACGGAGGAGTGCAAAGCTTGCTTTGCGCCACTACTGGATTTCCGCAAAGCAAGCTTTGCACTCCGCGGAATTTATAACCCTGACATTATTTCTGAAACGGAGCACTTAGTGAGACTTCGCATCTTTGCGGCATTCTGAGCTGCAAACAGCGTAAAATGCGGAGATATAATGGCGCAACTATATGAATATACAGAGAACCTTCGTGAAACTTCGCGCCTCCGTGGCATTTAAGTTGCACATCGCGTGAATTAAGGAGAATTCTATGTCAGAGCAAATCGTTCAGTTTCTGTCAGGCCTGAAGCCCTTTTCTTTTCTTCCCGAGGATGAAATCCGAAAAATGGCAGATGAGATTACTGAAAAAAATTATGAAGAGGATACCATTTTATCTGTTCAGGGCAAGTCCGAAATAGAAGAGGTTTACGTTGTTAAAAGCGGGTTGCTGGAGCTTTACTATGAAGTGGATGGAAAAAAAATTCATCCCGGTTCCATCAAACCCGGAGAAGTCTGCGGTGCTATGGCAATGCTGATGAACGAAGCCCTTGCCGTGAGAACCGTCAGGGTTGCCCAGGATGCTTCGCTTTATCTCATTCCCAAGGAAATATTCCTGGATATCGTTGCCCGTTTCAGGCCCTTTAATGATTTTTTTGTCAGGATTTATAATAAACTTGTACTGGATGAGTCCTACGCCTCCCTTATCGCCACAGGTCAGGCTTTCCAGTTTCTGTCGGGCGTGGTTCCGTTCTCTTTTCTTCCTGAAGAAAAAATTGAGAGGGTTGCTTCCAAACTGTCTGTTGTGCATTACCCCAAGGATACAGTGCTGCTGGTCCAGGGACAGTCACCGGTGGAACAGATTTACATAATCCAGAAAGGTGCTGTGGAGCGTTATTATGAAGAAAGAAGCGGTAAAAAAAAATTACGGGGATTGCTGGGCGAGGGGGATATTTACGGCGGCATTTCAATGCTGATAAACAACGGCATTTCTGTCAGGAGTCTTAAAACCACTGAAAAAACATATTTTTATGTCCTTTCCAAAGAAAATTTTCTGAACGTATGCGACCATCATGAAACTTTTTCAGAATATTTTACCGACAGCTTCGGCAAACGAATGGTTGATAAAACATACTCGTCAATCATAACAAAGACAGTGCAGTCAGCGGATGAATCCCTGCAATTCTTCAGCCAGCCGATTTCAAGTGTCTGTAACAATGACCTGCTTTTCTGCGATATGGATACCTCCATACAGGAGGCAGCTTCTGTAATGAGCGAGCGTAGCTGCAGTTCCATTTTTGTAAGGGATGCAGAGGGCGATTTCGTGGGTATTGTTACGGATAAGGATCTGAGAAAGAGGGTGATCTCAAAAGGATATGATATCCGGAAACTGGTTTTCGGTATTATGTCTTCGCCGCTGCGCACCATCCCTGCCCAGGGTCTTGTTTTTGAGGGCATGATGTCAATGATGCAGCAAAATGTCAAACATCTCGGGGTTACAGACCCGGATGATAAAGTGATCGGCGCTGTCACCAGCAGTGATCTCCTGAACACACAGGGGCAGTCCCCGTTCTTTCTTCTCCGTGAAATTACCCTGGCGGAAAACAAAGAAGATGTTATGACCAAACACGCCAAGCTGCCGCCGATTATCAAAAACCTGATTTACAGCGGGGCAAAGGCAAAGAATGTCAACACCCTGGTCACAACTATCTCAGACGCTATTTTACATAAACTGATCGGTTTTGCCCTTGACGAACTTGGGGAGCCGCCGGCCAGGTTCATATTCATGATCCTGGGGAGTGAAGGAAGAAGGGAGCAGACCCTTAAGACAGATCAGGATAATGCCATTATCTTCGAAGATGTGCCGGATTCATCAGAAAAGGAAGTCAGAGCCTATTTTACGGAATTCGGAGAAAAAGTCTGCAACTGGCTGGATCAGGCAGGATATGCTTTCTGTGAAGGGGGGATTATGGCAAAAAATCCCAAGTGGTGCCAGCCATTGTCTGTGTGGAAGGAATATTTCAGTTCATGGATTCTTGCTGCAGAGGCAGAAGATCTGCTCCAGGCAAGTATTTTTTTTGATTTCAAGGGGGCATACGGGGATATCTCTCTTATAGACGATTTGCGGGGCTATCTGTTCGGTTCTATCGGGAGCTGGTCCGGTTTTTTGCGTCATCTTACTGAAAACGCCCTGTATTTCAGACCTCCCATCGGCTTTTTCCGTAATTTTGTTGTGGAATCAAAAGGGGAACACCGCAACAAGTTCGACATCAAAAGTGCAATGATGCCCATAGTTGATTCCGCGAGGATTTATGCTTTGCAGAACAAGATCGAAGAAACCAATACCCTGGAAAGGCTGGAACAGCTCCATGCCCGGAAGGTATTGTCCTGGAAGGATTACGGTGATCTCAGGCAAGCTTATGATTTTCTTATGCAGCTAAGATTTGTGCGCCAGGTAAAGGCTGTGATCGAAGAGGATGCAAAACCGGATAATTATATTAACCCCAAGAAACTCTCCCGCCTTGAACAGACCATGTTGAAAGAAATTTTTAAAAAAATAGAAAAATTTCAGACAAAATTAGGTTTTGATTTTACAGGCATCATGTGATAACAGATTGAGCAGATCGGAAAATTTACGATTTGCGATTTACGATTTACGATTTATTTACGTCCGAATCGTAAATCGTAAATCTGAAATCGTAAATCGTAAATCTGAAAATGACCAACGAAAGGAGCTTCGGATGGCAGTTATCACAATTTCCAGACAGTTCGGTGCGGGTGGTAAAACCCTGGGTAAAATGATTTCCGCGAAATTGGGATATACGCTTGTGGATAATGAAATCATCCAGATGGTGGCAGAAAAAGCAAAAGTTTCAACTGACTGGGTAGAGTCAATTGAAAAGGAGGCAGGCGGCAAATTCCTGAGATTTATCTCCGGTGTGGTTCCTAAAAGCCTGGTTGACCGGGTTCTGGATGAAAAACGGGGATACATTGATGAGGAAATATATGTGGATTTACTCCATAATATAATTTCCAAGCTTGCGGATGGGGGAAATGTTGTTATTGTCGGAAGGGGAAGTCAGTATATTCTTAAAGATCATAAAGATACCTATCATCTGCTTCTCATAGGTGAAAAAGATGACCGTGTGAAGTTCATGGAAGATCATTACGATCTTACCCCGAGACAGGCACAGCAGATTGTGGACATGGAAGATAAAAGAAGGATTAATCTGTACCGGAAATTCGGTAAAAAAGATTATGATCATCCTGAACTTTATCACCTTGTCCTGAATATGAGTAAAATTAACCTGGATACAGCGCGTGATATGGTATGCAGTTTCGTCAGAATGTGTTCGGATACTTCATACAAATCTCCTCCGGGGGAACTGTTGGAAGAGGTGTGGGGATAACGTGAATCAGGGGACAAAATTTACCGCTGAGAATGTTCCTGTTTTATTTCACCCCGTGAAAACGGGAATCCGTTTTATCCATCAGGATTCCCGCCTTACCATGAAAGCAGTTCTGGCATAATCAATTTTACCTTTGATTTTAATCTGTTAAAATAATCGGCATCCTTCATTTCCCGATTAATCATTCAAAGGAGTGCTGTTTCAGCACTCCTTTGGCAATTTCTCGTAATATGATCATTTATACAGATCAGCAGGTGGCGGATACTCCTGAAGCAAAAGCTGTCTGCTCGCGCCTGAAAGTGCCGCCTGTGACAGTTCAGGGCGGAGAGGGGATTTTCAAAGCAGTTTCTGCCGCTAATGATCCTGTTCGAAAAGGAAAGACAGTGCTTTTCCTTACTCGGAACCGGGGAGCTTTTATCAGGAAATGCCCGGGAACCCGTGATTACACCTGCTGCGGATACAAGATTCTTCATATCGGAACATTCTGTGTGATGGATTGTGCATACTGTATCTTGCAGTCCTATTTTCATCCCCCGGTGCTCCAGTATTTTGTCAACCAGCATAAGATGATAGCAGAACTGGACTCACTGTTTTCAGAAAAACAGGTGTGCAGGATAGGAACCGGTGAATTTACGGACAGCATGATCTGGGAATCATGGACAGATATCTCCCGTATGCTGGTATTGAAATTTGCCAGTCAGTCCCATGCGGTATTGGAACTGAAAACCAAAACCACCGCGATTGAAACTTTAAAAGGGCTGAAGCATAACCGGAAAACCATTGTTGCCTGGTCATTGAACACTGACAGGGTAATCCGTAAAGAGGAGCGCGGAACAACATCCCTTTCTGCCCGACTCAGGGCTGCTGCGAGATGTGAGTCCTGGGGATATCCGCTTGCCTTTCATTTTGATCCCCTGTTTATCTACGAAGGGTGCGAAGCAGAATACAGCCATGTGATAGAACAGATATTTTCCCATGTATCCGCGAAAAATATTGTATGGATAAGCCTTGGCACATTTCGCTTCATGCCTTCCTTAAAGCCGATTATCCAGAAGCGTTTTCCTGATTCGAAGATCATCTATGGGGAATTTATTCCCGGAACTGACGGCAAGATGCGTTATTTTAAGCCGCTCCGTATCCGTCTTTATCAGCACGTCATTTCAAGTATAAAAAAAATTGCTCCGGATGTGCTGATTTATTTTTGTATGGAGGATGATGAGGTGTGGGAAAAGTCGCTGGGGTTTATTCCCGGGGAGCACGGAGGGCTTCCGGAAATGCTGGATGAAAGTGCTGTAACGCACTGCGATCTGGATTTTTCTTTGCCTTGAAAGTACTTGGGGGGAAAATAAGGTTCCGGCATAAAAATTGACAGCAGATCGAAATTTTTTCGTTTAAGCCTGCAAACAGGCAGTTCGACAGGGCTTCACTGCCCTGAGCCACTTGCCCTGAGCCTGCCGAAGGGCCGAAAAATCGGAATCCACTGTTTGCAAAAGTTTTCGATCTACTGAGCCCGTAGTACACCGATTCGTAAATTCGTCCCCTTTTTTTAAAGGGGGGACGGGGGGATTTCTGCCGTAACACCTTTTTTTAGCAACGTAAAATCCCCCCGGCCCCCTTTAAAAAAGGGGGGGACGAACTTAAAAAGTGGTGTAGTAGGGACGTTCCACGGAACTTTTAAGGAACTTTTCGATTTTATCACAGAATTCGGATCGCGTGTCAAACTTCACACTTCAAACTTCACACTTCAACATTTCCCGAACTGCCGGCACAACATATATATCTTCATGAGGCATTTTGCTGAGGCAGTCTGCCAATATTTTAGATTTTCTATTAATTGACAGATGCTTATCCATATAAAAAAAATTCTTACCCTTTACTTTGCAGAATCCGCTGTTTACCTGTACGCTGATATTGCGAAAATTCTTTTCAGATACAGTGATCTCAAGTTTTTCAGCAAGCTCTTTCAGATGTTGGTATAACTGTTCCGGTTTCATCTTTACCGTGAAAATACATTTTGAAAAGCCGGGTTTTTATCTGTTTTAACTGAAAATATTTTCATGACCGTGGGTGAAAAAACCGTGTGTTCCTTTGATTACACTCATCTCTTAATTATCATGTTATTTTTATCTTGAAAACCTGGCAACTGTTGTTATGTTAGTAAGATAATTATTGATGCTATGGAATCAACTGAAAATGCAGGATAGTGGAACGAATCGTAACCACCGGATAACATAGTCAGCAGATCGGGAACTTTTGTAAACAGCGGATTCCGGATTAATTAAAAAGGATAATTTTTTCTGAAATAACAGTATGTTATCCGAGATCAGCATCTGTCATTCCGGGGAAAATCGGAAAACGGATGTTTTCCGATTTTAACCCGGAATCCACTGTTTGCAGAAGTTTTCGGCATCCTTCATTTGTCAGTTTACACTTTAATGCAGAACGATTTTTCAAATCGTTTTAAACAATTTGAAAAATTGTTCTACAGCAAAGTGCAAAGTAACAAATGAAAGTTTCCAGTAAATCTTGTAGCAGTGGTTACCAATTTAAGATCAGGTAAAAAACATCCGTTTTTTAATTTTTTCTGGAATGACAGTATGTTATCCGAGATCAGCATCTGTCATTCCGGGGAAAATCGGAAAACGGATGTTTTCCGATTTTAACCCGGAATCCACTGTTTGTAAAAGTTTTCGGCATCCTTCATCTGTCAGTTTACACTTCAATGTAGAACAATTTTTCAAATCGTTTTAAACAATTTGAAAAATTGTTCTACAGTAAAGTGCAGAAGTTTCGGGAAATAAAATACCCGATTCCACCTGCGTCATTTTTAATAACTTACAACCCCAAAAAACAAAGGAGTTAATTATGCAAATCTTTCAGAAAGATGATTATGCAGGGAGAAGCCCTGGCTATGCAGGATCGGCAGCACATGCCGAAGAAAGCATCCGATCTGAATTTATCCGAAAAACATACCAGCACCTTGCTTTTGCGATCCTGGGTTTTGTGGTATTAGAGTATCTGCTGCTGAATTCACCGCTGGCACCGGCACTGATGAAAATGCTGGCAGGCAGCAAATACAGTTGGCTTATTGTGCTGGGAGCCTTTATGGGGATTTCCTGGCTCGCTGATAGCTGGGCGCGGTCATCCACATCGCGAAATATGCAATACATGGGCCTGATCCTTTATGTTGCAGCCGAGGCAGTAATTTTTGTTCCGCTGCTTTTTATTGCCAGCATGTATGCCCCGAATGTGATCCCCCTGGCAGGTATATATACCCTGCTGCTGTTTGCGGGGCTTACCTATACTGCTTTCAGCACCCGCAAAGATTTTTCATTCCTAGGCGGCATGCTGAAAATCGGCGGCTTTGTGGCAATGGGTTTCATAATTTGCAGCATCATTTTCGGATTCAGCCTGGGGCTGTTTTTCTCCCTGATCATGATCGTATTTGCTTCAGCAGCGATCCTTTATGATACCTCCAATATTATCCACCATTACCATCCGGATCAGTATGTTGCGGCCTCCCTGTCCCTATTTGCGTCCGTTGCTCTCCTGTTCTGGTATATTGTCCGTTTTCTGATGGCGCTGGGCAGCAGTGACTGATATTTTTTTTTCAAAGATTCAGGGGGATTTCAGCAGGTTGGGGGAAATCCCCCCCGGCCCCCCTTTAAAAAAGGGGGGAGTTTCCCTGTGAGTCATTTCAGCTATTTATGAGAACTTACGACCTCACGAGAAAATACAAATTCCAAACCCCGATTTTGGGCATTGGAATTTATACCCCCAGTGCATTCCGAACCACATCCGTGATCTGCTGACAGCACTGGCGGGTCTCCTCAGCAGTGGGCCCCTCGACCATCACCCTGCAAAGCGGCTGGGTTCCTGAATATCGAACCAGAACCCTGCCTTTTTCTCCGAGATGTTTTTCCACACCTTCTATTGCATCTCTTATTTCCGGCACGGTCAGAATATCAGGTTTCTCCCTCACTTCCACATTCATAAGCTCCTGGGGGAATACCGCCATCATCCTCCCAAGTTCGGACAGGGGTTTTGCTTCTGTTTTCATGGCCTCGACCAGCTTCAGGGCTGTAAGGATGCCGTCACCTGTTGTGTGGTGATCCAGGAAAATCACATGCCCCGAGTCCTCCCCGCCCACTACTGATCCGGAAGCGAGCATCTCCTCCATCACATATCGGTCTCCCACATCTGCCTCAATATGTTTTATCCCCATATCTTTCAAAGCAAGCTTGAATCCCAGGTTGCTCATGACAGTGCTGACCACAGTATTGTTTTTAAGCAGCTCCTTCTTTTTCAGAACACTTGCACAAATGATAAGAATCTGATCCCCGGTGATTGTGCCTCCCTTTTCATCCACCGCGATCAGCCTGTCGCCGTCCCCGTCAAAAGCAAGTCCCGCGTCCGCACCGGTTTCAATAACCCTTTTTCTCAGAATTTCAGTATGCTGAGAGCCGCAGTTTTCATTGATATTTTTTCCGTCAGGAGAAACAAACAATGCCTCGACATCTGCCCCCAGGTCTGTGAATACATCAGGAGCCACTCTGTATGTCGCGCCGTTTGAGCAGTCCAGGATGATCTTCATGCCGTTGAATCGGCATTCCTTTGGTATGGAACGCTTCAGGAAACCAACATAGCGGTTTCCGAAGTTCTCTGTTCTATAAATATTACCTGTTTCCCGTACAGATCCGCACTTTGAAGCAAGGGTGTCATCCAGCAGTAACTGCTCAATTTCCGCCTCTTTTTCATCTGAAAGCTTGTAGCCGTCACTTTTAAATATCTTTATGCCGTTGTCATAAAAGGGATTATGAGATGCAGAAATGACAACACCGGCATCAGCATCCATCAGGCTGATCATGAATGCGATCCCGGGCGTCGGGAGTGTCCCGATAAGATATGCAGAGCCTCCCATGGAACATATCCCGGAAACCATAGCATATTCGAGCATATTCCCGGAGATACGAGTATCTTTTCCGATAACGACTTTGGCCCTGCCTCTTTCCTTTCCGAAAACAAAAGCAACAGCCCGCCCCACATTCAGTGCCATTTCCGCGGTCATCGGATATTCATTTGCCACACCTCTTATTCCGTCTGTACCGAATAGTTTCCCCATGATAATGTCCTCGTTGAAGTGTTTGGTGTTTTGTCATATGCTCCGGCTTTCATGTTTCTGCAGAATCCGGAGGTCTGCTGTTCACAGGCTTAAACCGAGATTTTCCGAGCAGCTTTATATGATGCTCGCGGGGGATTGTCAAATCCCCCGCTCCTCACATGGTTCGGATTTGCCAATCCGAACCGAGCAACACCCTGGTTGCTCGCGGGGGATTGTCAAATCCCCGCCCTTACATGCTTCGGATTTGCCAATCCGAACCGAGCAACACCCTGGTTGCTCGCGGGGGATTGCCAAATCCCCCGCCCTCACATGGTTCGGATTTGCCAATCCGAACCGAGCAACTCCCTGGTTGCTCGCTGGGGATTGACAAATCCCCCGCCCTCACATGGTTCGGATTTGCCAATCCGAACCGAGCAACCCTATAGTTGCTCGCGGGGGGATTGCCAAATCCCCCGCTCCTCACATGGTTCGGATTTGCCAATCCGAACCGAGCAACACCCTGGTTGCTCGCGGGGGATTGCCAAATCCCCCGCCCTTACATGCTTCGGATTTGCCAATCCGAACCGAGCAACTCCCTGGTTGCTCGCTGGGGATTGACAAATCCCCTCACACCTTACATGGCTCGGATTTGCCAATCCGAACCGAGCAGTTTTAATGATGCTCGCATTATATATATGATATGATGCTCGCGGGGGATTGTCAAATCCTCCGCACCTCACAGGGTTGGGATTTGTCAATCCGAACCGAGCAGCCTATAGTTGCTCGCGGGGGCGAATATGTTTACAGGAAGAAAAGAAGAGCTGCGGCATCTTCAGAACATTATCAAATCGGAAAAATTCCTGATCTGTGTGATATATGGCAGGCGGCGAATCGGGAAGAGCGAGCTTATAAAAAAGGCATTTGAAAAGGAAAAGGTGCTGATTTTCGAGGTGATTCCCTATCAACGCCGTTTTATGACCCTGATCTTATTATTCAGTCCCTCCACAAAGCCGCTTGTTTGCCGGCTGACAAAATAATTTGTAATTTCATCAGACCTTTTTTTCAGTGTTTTCAGGAAACTGTCAAAGCATTTCAGTCCGTTCAGTCCGACTTGTATCTCCCAATTCCTGATTCTCCGTTTTGCATCGCCTTTGCAAATATCTTCATCGGAAATACCGGACAGGGTTAGGAGCGCAAAATCCCGGTGTTCACACCTGCGATATGTCGGATAACATACTGATTTATAATTAATTTATTTTCAACATGAATTACCAGAGAGCCATCAATTTTTCAAATTGTTTAAAACGATTTGAAAAATCGTTCTGCATTAAAGCCGGCTTTGCGCCTTTGCGAGAAAAAATCCCGACCGGGATGCTCAGGAGTGCAAAGCGTTCGACTGAGCGCACGCCGAAGTCTTGCTTTGCGAGTGGTACGCGCTATAAGCACTTGCAAAGCAAGCTTTGCACTCCGAATTGCGCCTTTCCTTTGCGCCTCTGCGCCTTTGCGAGAAAAAATCCCGACCGGGATGCTCAGGAGTGCAAAGCGTTCGACTGAGCGCACGCCGAGGTCTTGCTTTGCGAGTGGTACGCTATAAACACTTGCAAAGCAAGCTTTGCACTCCGAATTGCGCCTTTCCTTTGCGCCTCTGCGCCTTTGCGAGAAAAAAT
>JAUCGG010000095.1 GCA_030378015.1 Desulfococcaceae bacterium HSG8 | reverse complement strand
CCGTTGCAACACTTGTTTTTCTGATAATGTCTGCCGTTATGAATGACCGAAAATTAAGCGGTTACAGAATGTGACACAGACAAAAGCTTATCTGACGGGCATTTCCTTATTTCCGATAATGTCTATTTATGACCATCCCACGCCCGGACGGAACAGTTACATGGTGCTCAGTTTCGACTTCAGCGGCATTAACACCCAGACTCTGGCCGATGCCAACGAAGGATTTGCCGAAGAAGTCAGACAATGCGTCAGATTGTTTTCCGGACGTTACCGGGAACATATTTCTTCCACCGAACTGAAACAGGTTCTGGGTTCGCCGAAACCGAACGATACCCTTTCGGCCCTGTTCAGGAAAATTGAGGAAAAAAACCTGGGCAGATGCGTGTATGTCATGAATCTAAAAAAACTCGCTGATAAAGCAGGGATCAGGGAAGTACGGATTGCGAACCTGAAAGCATCCTGCGTGGAAGTCCGTCAGAGCAGGAATACAATATTCCGCAAAGGATCGGTACTCCGGACCGGAATTTTTCCTGATGCGGAAATCTGTGCGGATGACATCATCGGCCATAAGTATCCCCTGGCAATATGATTCAGGCGGAGTGCCAAACCTTACACATTTTTGCAGAGCGAGCGATGCGATGCGTGAGTGCTTATGTTTCGCGTATTGCATAATTTATGCTTTCAGTCGGAAAAAAATGCATAACTACCTGTTATAATCAAGAATTTCTCTATATTTCGTACGATTTTTTTTCTTGCTTTCCATCATATAGGCTGATATATAGGTAATAATGGAAAAATCGGGGGTGCTTTTCCATATATCAACACTGTTGGGCACTCATTTTACCAAGCGGATAATAACCTATGAAATCACAAGATATTTTAAGTGCTGTCGGTAGTTACGAGAAGAGCCGGATTATCCTCACAGCGTGTGAACTGGATCTGTTCACTCAAATTCACCAAAACCCAAATACAGCCAGGGAATTGGCCACAACAAATGCTTTGAATTTGGAAGCAACAAAAAGGTTATTGGATTGCCTAGTCACATTCGATTTGCTTATAAAAAAGAATGATCAATATATAGTTACTGCCGGAGGAATGTTTCTTGCCGACAATAGTCCGGAAAACATCTTGTTTTTTATAAGGACAATGAATAAATCATGGAATAACTGGCACAATCTCACCGAAATTGTAAAGAATGGGCGCCACACTCAAAAAGAGAACGAGAGAAAATCAGATGAAGGGGTTGACAAGGATTTCATAGAGTTAATGCATCTATTGGGACGACAGCTATCTTCCGAGATTGCAACAATCTATAACCTTAGTCCATTCAGCAAAATGTTGGATATTGGCGGAGCATCGGGAACCTATACGATCTCATTTCTTAAGAAAAATCCTGATCTGAAAGCCACGCTTTACGATTTGGAGGTCGTATTACCATTGGCTGAAGTCCGATTAAGATCAGAAGGATTACTTGACCGTGTTGAGTTAAGAGCGGGTGATTACAACAAGGATACTCTTCCTGAAGGCTATGACCTGGTTCTGTTGTCGGATGTGATCGGTCAGAATACAAACAAACAGAATGTTTGCTTGTTCAAGAAAATCCATGAAAGCCTGAAACCCGGAGGTGTGTTATTGATCAGGGATTTTGTAATGGACGAAACCCACACCAATCCGAAGGAGGGGGCTCTTTTTTCTATGCTGATGTTAGTTGAAACATCAGGTGTGGGCGCCTACTCTTTTCCTGAGTACCGGAATGTACTGGAAGAAGCAGGTTTTTCTGATATCAATCTGGTTAAGAAAGGCAGGAAAAAGAATAGCTTGGTTGATGCGAAAAAAACATAGGGTGTTATGAGATAACTGCCCAACAAGGCTAATTCAGCCGACGCAAAAAACCGCGCGGCTGATTAGCAGCGTTATTTTTCTACGAGCGTGTGTGAGCGGATAAACAAATAAATGATGAGGTGCCCGGATTTTAACGAAGAGACCGACAGAGGGAATTGTTATGTCGTATGGAAAATTTGAATCAGTTGCTCAGGTAGCAACTATTTTTGATGTGGAGGTAAAGGGTGCTCCGTTACTACATGAAGTCGAAAAACTTAGTCGCGGTATTAAGGTGCCCGACTACAAAATTGAGGAAATTAAGGAATTTTTGTCAGATGACATAAGTTTCAGAAATGAGGGCGCAATACGCCACCAAATAATTACGCCTATATTAAATGTGGTTGTTCGGCATTACAAACCTTTAAGACTTTGGATTGAGGAACCTTTTAATGTGGATGAGGATAAGGGGCTGACAGGCAAACCCGATTATCTGATTGCATCCAGAACAAAAACAGGTGAAATGTCCCTGCCGCCACTTTGTGTCATTGAAGCTAAGAAGGCTGATTTTGATGAAGGCTGGACTCAGGCATTAGCCGAAATGGTCGCCGCTGCGATTAAAGGCGCCAAGGTTTGTTACGGTGTTGTCACCACAGGGAAGATATGGGAGTTTGGCAAGTTTGAGAGCAGTATATTTGAACGAGACCCTGATCCTGTGTCCACTCAGGATTTGCAAAAGGTGTTTGACACCTTGTATTGGCTGTTTGGCTTGGCTTATGCGGAGATAACATCGAATGAGTAAACATGAATGAGAAGAAATAACCCGTCGCTGCTCGTGTCAGGATAAATCCGGACCGTCGGGGAATCGGGCGAAAGCCCGTGAAATTCGATAATGTTACCCGGTGGGTGGTGAGACTTGATGACGAAGTAATTAAGTCTTTCAAGTCTTTGTCGGAAGGTAACGGCATTCCATATCAAAACCTGATAAATCTCTATTTACGCGATTGCGTTCAATCCCATCGTGAACTAAAAATGGAATGGACGTAGTTCGAACAAACAATTGCTTGCTAACAATAACAATTAATTGCAGCGGACGGCTACCGCTGAATACAGCGTTGGCCATCATAAGATAGTGAGGAATATGGAGTCTCAATTACATCAAGAAATGATTGATATGTTTTATATTGCTGGAAAGGAAACTGGATACTGGGGTAGCTATTTTCTCAGGTCGGTCAAGAACAATGGTGGATTACAGACAGCTAAAAAAATGTTATCAAAAAGGCTTGAGAAACCCTCTGAACAAAAAGGTTTTCAAGCTCTTATTGAAGCGGGCCGTCCAGATTTATCTTTAGAAAGTTTAGTCCTTCAACCAAGATTTCGAGAGCTATTTACCACTTATGAACTTGATGAAGCCAAACGCAGATTGGCATCTATTCCAGAATATGCAAAAAGGGTTGATGTACCAGTTGATGAAAACCATGCAGATGATATTGTTGAGGAACAAGAATATTCGGAGGGTTCAAAAAAACGTATTACAGTGAATGCTTATGAGCGTGAGCCAAAAGCAAGGGCTGCTTGTTTAAAACGACATGGCTTTAGTTGCAAAGTATGTGGGATGAACTTTAAAGATGTTTATGGAAGTATAGGTAAACATTTCATTCATGTTCATCACAGGAAGCCACTTGCTGGAAGACGCTCTGACTATAAAGTTAATCCCACCAAAGATCTTGTTCCTGTCTGTCCGAATTGTCATTCAATGTTACACACCTCTAATCCACCTTTGGGTATAGAGGAATTAAAAGAGATAATGGCCAACAAATAAATGCAGGGACGCAAAAAAGCCGCGCCCCTGATTTCATCATTATGCCGCTTAACAACGAGAAAACAGAGGTAAAATAATAAATTGCCTGCTAAATATATTTATCACGACAATGTGAAAAAGGCTCTGATAAAAGACGGTCGGACAGTCACCCATGAGCAGATGCATCTCAGATGGGGCGCGAAGGATATGTACGTTGATCTCGGAGCGGAAAAACTATGGCGGCTGAAAAAAACGGACGGAAAATAGGTGTTGAGGTCAGAAGTTTATCATGATGTGCTTAAAGAGACAGACCCCGGCAGGGAACTTTATCTTGCCCCCGGGGTTTGCCCACCGATGTTCATTGATGTTCATATCTATAAATTACAGATGATTATTCATGCTCATATCGGATAGCGATAATGGTGGGGCAAGCCCCCATATGCATCAAGCTAAGGATTTTTATGATTCCGGAACCCCCGAAAATAAAGGTTCTGCGTTTCGGCTGCCGTTCAGCCGGAGTTAATAAAATCAGCATGTTAAAATTTTAGCTTGATGCATATGGGGCAAGCCCCACCCTACGATTCTGAACCATGGATTCACGCTGATTGCACTGATTTATAAGAAAAGTGTATAAGAATGGGAAGTGTGCGCTTCCCTTTCTTATACGATTTCCTTGTAGTTCTGAACCACGGATTCACACTGATTGCACTGATTTCACGGATGATTCGCCGCTTTTGCCCCGGTTTTGGGCATTTCGGCAGGTGTGGGGCTTGCCCCACCGATGTTCATTGATGTTTATATTTGTAAATTACAGCGATAATGGTGGGGCAAGCCCCATCCTACGATTCTGAACCACGGATTAACACAGATAAATACCTCGATATCGAAAAATTTCATAAAAATATCCTCATATGGGTGAGTAGCTATTGACTTATGCCCCTGTTTAATTCTATGAAATAATCAGTTTTACAATCAGCAGATCTGTCGTATGACTCTCCGGGACACGGATAAACAAGGATAAATGCTGATTTCATTACAGGAATAATCCGTGTTCATCCGTGTCCTGATATTTTTTAGCAGACGGAAAATTCAGAGTCCGGGATTCCGGATAATTAATTAATGATGGGAGGTGAATAGCATGAGAAAACTTATCATTATAGGAACTTTATTCTTTTTATTTGCCCAATGTTTTTTGTTTACAGCCTGTCATTCCCGAAAGGATAAATCTCTTCACGAAGAACCACCCCCGGATGAAAATCCGGCAGAGCAGGTAACACCGAAAGATTTGTTTGACAAGGGAATTGAATGGGCTGAGAAAGGGGATTATGAAAAGGCCCTGGAATTTTTTAACAAAGTTCTGGAAGAAGATCCGGAATACACCAGTGCGTACTATTACAGGGGCCACATGTGGGAAGAAAAAGGCGATCTTGATAAAGCCATCTCGGATTACACCAGGATTCTGGAGATAAATCCGGAGCTTGTAAAAGCCTACCATGATCGGGGAACCGCGTGGGGTAAAAAAGGGGAGTATGAAAAAGCCATTGCTGACTTGGACAAAGCCCTGGAGGCAGAACCGAACGAGGCTGTACTTTATGATACCCGGGGGAATGCCTGGCAGATGAAGGGTAATTATGACAGGGCCATTAATGATTATGTCAGGGCACTGGAACTCAATCCCAGTCTATTTGTGCCATATAACAACCTGGCCTGGCTGCTGGCAACCTGTTCTGACCCTGCATATCGCAGCGGGAATAAGGCACTGGAACTGGCTAAAAGAGCTGTGGAACTCAATCATGATGTCTCTATGCTGGATACACTGGCTGCTGCATATGCCGAAGCTGGTAAATTTGATGATGCAGTTGAAACCATGAAAAAGATTATCCGATTAGCAAAAGAAAGCGGGAAAACCGAACATCTCCGAATATATACAGAACACTTGGAATCCTATAAAGCCCGTAAACCCTGGCGAGTGAAAAAGTAGTAACTGAAGACCTGCGAACGCGATGTGCAGCTTATAAGGGATTTCCCAATAAATAATCTGCCCACGCTGCCCGTCTGACCTTAATTTTAATCTTGCTCTTGCTCTTTATCAGGCAGGAGCAGGAGCACAAGAGTAAGATACCGGGTATGTTAATTTTTGGGAAATGCCTAATGCCACGAAGGCACAAAGACACAAAGTCTCACGAAGGTTCTTTGTGTGTCTTCGTGTCTTTGTGGCATTATCTGTCTGTATTTCTTAGGTTAAAAAAAGTTACGGCGTCTGCGAGGTTTCGCAGGTCTGATGTTCGGACTTACCATCAGAATTAATAATTACACAAAAAAGTTACATCTTCTGATTACCCAAACATGCTTACTAAGATCATAAAATTTTTTGCCAGTCTTTTCCGCAAAAAACCCGTCCCTGTTGTCGAACCTGAAAAAAAAATAATTGAAAAAGAAATACCAGAAGAAAAGGATACGGGTGTCCGACAGCAGGAATATAATAAACATGAACAAAAGCTTGCCAGGCGCCGTGCAAACCGTCTCAGGAAAAAGCTGGAAAAGAGAAGATCTGAAAAACGAACCCAGCCGAATATCAATAAACACGGAATTCCCATATTAACAAAAGCTGATACTGATAACCTGTCAGAACATTTCACTGGTAAAAAGCCAGAGACAGAAAATTTTGCTGAAAGCCTTGAAAAATCATTATCGGGAAAAACTGCCCGGATTCTCCTGATGGAAAAAACAGATGAAGTTCAGCCTGATTTGTCTGCAAGTGAAAAGATAAAAATGTATCCGAATCCCGAGGATGAACTTGATTTGCACGGATATACTGCCAGGGAAGCCGCAGTAAAAACCGAATCTTTCATCCGGAATGCCCGGCACAGGGGGCTTCTGACATTGCGTATAATTGTCGGCAAAGGATTGCATTCTCAGGGCAGGGCGGTTCTTCCTGATGTCATAGAAAACAAGATTGCATATTTAAAAAAGGAGAAATTTGTCCTGACCTTTCAGTGGGAAAAACGTGCCAAACTCAGGAGCGGGGCAATTATTGTTTATCTTGCAAAACGCGAAACGCGAAACGCGAAACGTGAAACGTGAAACGTGAAACGTGAAACGTGAAACGTGAAACGTGAAACGTGATGCGTGAAACATGGTGGTGATAATCAGTTGTAGGGTGGGGCTTGCCCCACCGATATCGTTAAATTGGTGGGCAAGCCCCACTTTATCTATTATCAGTAGTACATCAACTTGTAAATTCTCCCCCCTTTTTTAAAGGGGGGCCGGGGGGGATTTCTGCCGCAACACCCTTTTTTTGTAACATAAAATCCCCACTGCCCCTTTAAAAAAGGGGGGGCGAACTTAAAAAGTGGTGTAGTAGATGGAAAGTTGCTGCCCGAATGCTCGCTTGGGATTGATAAATCCCAGTTGTAGGGTGGGGTTTGCCCCACCGAGTATCATTAAATTGGTGGGGCAAGCCCGGGGCTTGCCCACCAAGATTGTTCGCTTGGGATTGACAAATCCCAGGCATTCAGGCGGATTTGTCAATCCGTCCGGAGCGATTCAGGGCTTTTTACATCTACTGATAATATTCTGCTCAGAAGTCCCCCTTTTGTAAAGAGGGGGATGTATTTTCGGTATTTTTCATCTGCTGGTCATGAGACTTTCAGAACTTTTTACAGGAAAATTTCCTTAATCCTTTTACATCCAAGGGATTTCAGGAATGCTGTTATTTTTCACTCCTATTAACTGATGATTGGCTTTGACGTGAAAGTAATTTTTTGTTATGCTCTTCAAATAGTGTCAGCAGATCGAAAATGACTCCGGATGTAACGAACCCCGAACCGCAAATGACCACTGACCATGGACAACTGATGGCACAGGCAGAGAGATGGGAACGAAAGCGATAATGAAAAGGAGAAACATATGAAAATTACAGCAATAGGCGTTAATTCTGCATTTGCAACAGGTGATTATGAAGACGTTATCTCTACAAAACAGGCCTGTGAGATTGCTTTCAAGATAGCGAATTCACCGGAATTCAAGGGAGCATCTAAAAATGTGATCGAGTCTGTGATAAAAAAATTCGGCGAGCTTTTCTATCGGCCCAGATGGCAGTCTAATTTCCTGATCGAATTCGATATGCCAAGCAAAAGGGGTGACGGTCCCTATCGCCTGCTCGTAGATATCGGCGGGGATATAAGACATGCGTTGAAGGGGATCGGACTTTCTTCTGCTGATATAGACGGGGTCTATATTTCCCACCCTCATAATGACCATATCGGCGGCATGGAATACTTAGGGCTTACCACGCTTTTTAACCCTTATTATACGCCGGCTAAAAAAGAATGGCTGAGGGATCAGTTCATTGCAGATAAATTGTTTCTTGAGCAGGAATGGTGGTCGGGACCGCCCGGGAATGCAAAACCGGATATTTTTATTCACAGGAAAGTGCTTGAACCGTTGAAAAGAGCGGTGGGGCCGGGCCTGGATACTGTACAGGGAGTTCCTGATGTATCTCTTGATACTTATTTCGATATCCATCTGATCGGCAAACAGGAAAACGGGCAGACAAGGACCCAGGTATTCCAGGACGGGGAAGGAGGATGGACCGTGACGCCCATATTTGCCATGCATGTGATTTCCAGTTCCGAAGAGATGGCTAGCTACGGGATCAGCTTGCAGCATTCCACAGGCTATAATGTGCTGATGCCGACCGACACCCAGCATATGATGCAAAAGCAGTTAGAATCTCATTACAAACGGGCGAACCGGATTTATATGGATTGCGAAACCAGTGATTACCCTTCGGGCGTACATCCTCATCTCTCTGATTTAATGTATCATCT
This sequence comes from Desulfococcaceae bacterium HSG8, assembly GCA_030378015.1. Classification (GTDB taxonomy): domain Bacteria; phylum Desulfobacterota; class Desulfobacteria; order Desulfobacterales; family 4be13; genus JAUCGG01. The sequence continues at coordinate 12,656 of JAUCGG010000095.1, read as the reverse complement.
GCAGCCGGAAATACAGAAAAAATGTCTGCTTTATCATTATGATAGCTATCCGAAAGTTCCAGAGGGGATGTTTTTAGGAATCTTAAAAGCCGGGGATTCCCACAATTACCCATAGTGGGTCAGTTGTTAGGTGATTTCCAATAAAAAACAAAGTTTGTAGTTCCGCCTTCAGGCATAACACCGCCTGAATGCGGAACTACAAACCGCACTTGGTATATTCTTTTCTGGAAATCGCCTCAGTTGTATTCCCAAAGTGACAATCTGAAACATGTAATCTGTTGAAATAACTGATGCAGATAAAAATCCCGCTTCAATATCTGTATTAATAATTTCAGATGGTTACGAAGTTAATGCCACTTCAGGACTTCGGCGTGAATTCAGTAGAATGCACCCGCCACTGCCAACTGCCAACTGGCAACTGGCAACTAACAATTTAACAGGAGGAAAAAAGTGAAAAGAACAGCAGTTATTGTCATGGTGATCGCTATGCTGGCGGGGGCCGGGTTTGCCCAGGAAAAACAACTCACTGTGGATGAAATTATCAATAAGGCAAACCTGGTGTCCTACTACCAGGGAAAAGATGGCCGGGCACAGGTAAAGATGACCATTACAGATGCCAATGGTCAGAAAAGGAACAGGGAATTTACAATCCTCAGATGGGACAAGCCGGGAGCAGATGAAACATTCTGTGAAGATCAGAAATTTTATGTGTATTTTAACAGACCCGCTGACGTAAACAAGATGGCGTTTCTTGTTCATAAATATCTTGATAAGGATGATGACCGCTGGCTGTTCCTGCCCGCGCTGAATCTTGTCAAGCGGATATCTTCGGCAGATAAACGCACAAGTTTTGTAGGCTCCCATTTTTACTATGAGGATGTTTCCGGAAGAAATATCAAGGCAGATACTCATGAACTTGTTGAAACCACCAAAGATTTCTATGTGGTAAAAAGTACGCCCAAAGACCCCGGGAGCGTTGAATTCGCATACTTCAAAAGCTGGATTCACCGCAAAACTTTTGTCGTTATCCAGTCCAGCTATTACAATAGCCAGGACAAGGAATTACGACAATACAAGGCTGAATCCTACAAGGAAATTCAGGGGTATCCTACGATTACCAAATCCAAGATGACGGATATGAGGGCAAAAGGTCATACCGTTATTGACTATTCCGATGTCAGATATGATACAGGGGTGGAAGAATCAGTTTTTACGGAGCGTTACCTGAAACGTCCGCCGTATAAGTACCTGCGGTGATTTGGCAATCCCCCGCGAGCAGGTTGCTGAGGTGCAGCGGATGCTCGGCTCGGATTGACAAATCCGAGCCTTTGCAGGCGGGGGATTTGGCAATCCCCCGCGAGCAGGGTTGCCGAGGTGCAGCGGATGCTCGGCTCGGATTGACAAATCCGAGCCTTTGCAGGCGGGGATTTGGCAATCCCCGCGAGCAGGGTTGATGAAGGTGCAGCGGATGCTCGGCTCGGATTGACAAATCCGAGCCTTTACAGGCCGGGGGATTTGGCAACCCCCCGCGAGCAGGGTTGCCGAGGTGCAACGGATGCTCGGCTCGGATTGACAAATCCGAGCCTTTGCAGGCGGGGGATTTGGCAATCCCCCGCAGGTTGGATTTATTCCGGGGTACTTTATAATTGCAGTTATCGGACAGAAAGGGTTGCTATAATGAAGCAGCTTCATATCACAGGGTTTGTTTTTATATTCATGCTTACACTGACAGCTTACGCTCAGGAAGGCCCGTCCCTCCCCGCCGGTCTGGAAGATAAAGATGATGGCCCGTCCCTTCCGAGTGGTCTGGGCAGTGATGAAGGCCCTTCGCTGCCTTCCGGTATGGGAAGCGATCCCGCTCCTTCGCTTCCGGGCGGTCTGAAGGATGATTCGGCCCCCTCGCTTCCCGCGGGACTCGGTTCAGGTGAAGATAAATCTGCTCCTGCGGAATCCGCTCATCCGGTATGGTACAGCGTCACGGGATTCCTGGAATCCCGAGGATGCCTTCGCACCCAGTCCGACCCGTATGAAAAAGACGCATCTGCCGGAGAAATTCGGTTTCAGTGGGAATTTGAGACCCGGCATAATGAGATGACATTCAGAATCCGGCCAGATTTTCTTTATGACCCTGTTATGGATGATCATGATATTGATCTGGAAGAGGGCAGAGGCTTTATTGATCTCAGGGAAGCGAGTGTGAGCCTGTCTCCCCTTGATTTCGCGGATGTCAAAATCGGCCGCCAGATCCTCACTTGGGGAACCGGGGATATGCTGTTTATCAATGATATGTTTCCAAAGGACTGGCAGTCATTTTTCATCGGGAGAGATGACGAATATCTGAAGGCCCCGTCAGATGCTGTTAAGGTGAGCCTGTTCAGCGATATCGTCAATTTTGATCTCGTTTATACGCCAAAATTTGATGCGGATCGTTCTCCATGCGGCAAACGTCTTTCCTATTATAACCAGTCCCTGGGACGGCGCGCAGGAGATGACGCGGTTGTCCGAACCGATAAACCGGATCGCTGGTTCCGGGATGACGAACTGGCAGCAAGAATTTACAGAAATTTTCACGGTATTGAGTTCGCTGCATATGCTTATATGGGCTATTGGAAAGGTCCCGCGGGCATGAACCCGGATACAGGAAAGGCATTGTTCCCGGAACTGAACGTCTATGGAGCCAGTGTACGCGGCCAGATTGCCTCAGGCATTGCAAACCTGGAATTAGGCTGTTATGATTCCCATGAGGATAAGGACGGCACCGATATGTTTATTGACAACAGCCAGTTCCGCATCCTCCTGGGATATGAGCGGGATTTGCCTGAAATCACCCGTGATTTCAAAGCCGGTATGCAGTACTATGTTGAGCATATAAAGGATTACGAGCAATATGAGGAGAACCTTCCCCCGGGTGCAAAACCGGCTGATGAGAACCGCCACGTCATCACCTTCCGCCTGACCAAACAAATGATGAATCAGAATCTCATGTTGTCCCTTTTCACCTATTACAGCCCCACGGATGCGGATGTTTATCTCCGTCCCAACGTGCAGTATAAAATAGACGATAACTGGACAGCTATTGCCGGTGGGAATACGTTTACAGGCAAAGATGATCATACGTTTTTTGCCCAGTTTGAAAAAAATTCGAATGTATATGCGGGGCTGCGGTATGGGTTTTAGCAACTGTCAATAGATCGAAAACTTTCGCAAGCAGTGGATTCCGGGTTAAAACCGGGAAACATTTGTTTTCCGATTTTTACTGAAATGACAATAGGTTAAAACTGTCATTCCGGGGAACTTCCATGACAAAGCAAGCTTTGAACTTTACTGAGTATGTTAAATTGTCATTCCGGGGAAAACCCGGAATCCACTGCCAGACTTGTCAGACAGAAAGTTTTCGATCTACTTTGTGCGAAGCCTGATGCCTGTGTTTCCGCACAAAGCAAGCTTTGCACTCCGGGATAATCTTTTTCTTAAAGTCTGTGTGCAAAAGGCTGTTCGTCTGCCTGTATTTACATTGTTACATTATTTTCTCTACTTAAGACAGGATCGGTATATGTTCCACATATTTCACGGGTTGGCCGCCGCTTAATGAAGTTTCGGGTTAATCCGCCCTGCTATCTTGGTCGTAAAAGAATATGGAGAAGATTCGTTGAAAACTAATTATATTTTAATTGATTACGAGAATGTTCAACCGCAAAATATCGCACTTCTGAACGGGCATCCGTTTCATGTGCTTGTGTTTGTCGGTGCAAATCAGACGAAGATTCCATTCGAAGTCGCGTCCGCTCTTCAAAAATTAGGGGAACGTGCCAAATATATTAAAATCAATGGAAACGGACAAAACGCGCTTGATTTTCATATCGCATTCTATATTGGACAGATTGCAGAACGAGACCCGAATAGTTTCTTTCATATTATCTCAAATGATACAGGATTCGACCCCTTGGTCAGCCATTTAAAAAGTAAGAAAATTTGGGCACAGCGTAATACGGATTTAGCCAATATTCCTATACTGAATTCGACATCAGGCGATGAAAGACTTGGGGCAATTCTTAAAGATTTATCTGGCAGAGGAAAATCAAAACCACGAAAAATTGCGACCTTACGAAATACGATCAATTCGTTATTTCTGAAGAAACTGGAAGAAAGCGAACTATCAGGATTAATCGAGCAATTAACGAAAAAAGGGTATCTGACTGTTAATAAAGAAGGAAGTGTGAGTTATAAACTTTTCAAATAAGTCCTGACGAGATCTCCGACGATAAAAATACAGGAGTCTGAAATGGACGAAAAATGGCCTGCGAATGTGAAAGAAGCAGTAGCTCAGATACTTTCCGGCCGGGCGCATTTACAAATCGGGGGAGTCGCTTTTATTGTCCGCAGGGACTTGTGAAAACAGCCCGGCAATTCATTGCCGGGTCGGATATGCATAATTTGCCGAGTCCCGCAGTGACAATTGGACTTACTGAAATACAATGAAATATTTCAACAGTCCCTACGGGGTTTCTGTCAACTTATCCCCGGCAATGAATTGCCGGGCTATTTTCAGCAGTCCCTACGGGACTCCCCCAACTTATAAATATAAATATATTATCACATTGTATGGGCAACAAAAAAGCGATTGCCCCTGATAAACGAGGCAATTGAAGCTCAACTATTGAAGTATATCAGAAAAAAATCGGATGAGTATGAAAGCATTCTTCATGCAGTTGGGAACACTGATGATCATATTCATGTAGTGGCCTCAATTCCGCCGAAATTATCTGTGGCTGACTTTGTTGGAAAAGTTAAGGGTAGCAGCACTTATTATACTAATCATGTGATTCCGGGTCATCCTTCAAAATTTGCCTGGCAAGAAGGATACGGTGTTTTGACTCTCGGTAAAAAACAGTTATATATTGCTGTAAATTATGTGTTGAATCAAAAAGAGCATCACAGACGGGGAACAACGATTCAATGGTTGGAAATTGATAAAGACGCGGATGATCGCCCGGATATACTCCCGGCTAAGTTATCCGAAGCCCCCCTGAAGAGGGCTGTTATTCACAGCCGGGTTTACCCGGCTTTGAAAAATTCAGCCCGGAGATTCATCTCCCGGCAACTCCCGGCTAAGATATACCGGGAGATGAATCTTCCGGCTAAGTTATCCGAAGCCCCCCTGAAGAGGGCTGTTATTCACAGCCGGGTTTACCCGGCTTTGAAAAATTCAGCCCGGAGATTCATCTCCCGGCGACTCCCGGCTAAGATATGCCGGAGAAATATTCGGGAGAGTGTAATGAGGTCTGAATTTATTTTTTTATAAGGCCCCCATTCATATAATAAGAAAATGTCTGAACTGATCCCGATTCATTCCTTCTACCCGGACGATTTCATCTCCCTCCGGTGTGACAATCATCGCGTCTGCATAAATATTGTCTGGAGCTTTGCTGTAAGCCGCGCATATTGAGGCCGCAAGCATCGTCATATCCCTGGTGCCTCCGTTCGGTATCAGGACGTCAGGTCCAGGGAACCCCTCCATCCTGATCAGGGTATCTGCCCCCGGATCATGGTGTCTTAAAATGTTTTCATTATCATGCCGGGTTCTCCCCACGATAGCCTTCGTGTGGTCATCCATACGAAATTGCCGGCCATATTTCAAAAGGTGGAGTTCGTTTTCAGTGCAGGTTTCCTGATGACTGAAAAGGTCTCTGAGCCGGGCAGAATACCCTTTATCCGTGAGCAGGCAGCCGCCTGCAGGCGTGGGATAATCTGTAATCCCGAACTGCTCTGCCAATGCCATCTGCGGCTTGCGGGATCTGCCTGAGAGGTCAAGCAGTCTTTCCCTGTCAACCAGCCCCTCTTTTTCAGGAATGGTTTCCGGGAGCCTTTTTGCACTTAGCGGGCGCACAATATGACCATCAAAACCCGAATGCTTCTCCACATATCTGAGAGACGATTTTGTCTGAGACATGGGACGCTGACCGAGTACTTCGCCGCTGAAAAGGAAATCATACCCATTTTCTTTCATGATCTCGCCCGAAAGCCTGAACATCAGGGCATGACAATCCATGCAGGGATTCATATGCTGCCCGTATCCGCAGCGCGGTTTTTTCAGCATTTCAAGGTAAACCTGCGTGATATTTTTAACAGTTAACGGAATATCTGTATCAGATGAAGCTTTCCGGGCCTTGTCTGATGAAAAGAACGGGGTTTCGAATGTTATCCATTCAACTGTGATTCCCTGTTCGCGTAAAACCAGCGCGGACAGAATACTGTCAAGTCCGCCGGAACAAAGGCCCAATGCTGTCACTTCTTTTTTGTGTAAATTCATAATATTATGATCCGATTTCGGTTTTATAAGGCATAAATAGTTTTTGGTAAGGGATTTCCCAGGAAATAAAATACCTGCCTGTTGCTCGCGGGGATTGACAAATCCCCGCCGCGGGTTCGGATTTGTCAATCGTCCGATGCTCAACAGAGTTCGCCGGAGTCTGAGCTCACGCCGAAGCCGAACCGGGTATATTATTCGGAGTTCCCTAAATATAAGTCACTTTAGCATATTAAAGCTCAGATTGCAACTATCAGCAGATCGAAAAGTTTCCCCCTTCGGCAGGGAACGGGACGAACTATTCGGTGTTCGGCTTTCGGTGTTCCGGCTTTCATGTTTCGTTGTGAGTCATGTCCGTTTATATGAAAGTCCGTAGCAACGGAGTGCCAAACTTTCAGTTTGGCATAGCTTACGCATACAGCGGTTTCATCATTCGTTGTGACCGCCAGGTTATGCAAGTTCCCCGGAATGACAGCTTTAACCTATTGTCATTTCATGGAAAATCGAAAAACGGATGTTTTCCGGTTTTAACCCGAAATCCACTGCTTGCAAAACTTTTTCGACCTACTGACAAACGGTTCCGGGACTGACAAATCCGGCGGTGACATGGCTCGGATTTGTCAATCCGAGCCGAACCGCCCGAACGAAGATCTAAGGTGATTTCCGGAAAAGAATATACCAAGTGCGGTTTGTAGTTCCGCCTTCAGGCGGCATAACACCGCCTGAAGGCGGAACTGCAAACTTCGATCTGGTATGTTTTTTATTGGAAATCACCTAAAGCTTATAAACACTTACAAAAGCAAGCTTTGAACTCCCCTGTAAAACGATTTTGCAAATCGTTCGAAACGACTTGCAAAGTCGTTCTGCATGGCGAAAAATCGCCTCTCAACGGTGGGTTTCAGTCTGTAGCGCGGGGCGATTTTGTTATTTTTCCCGGAAATAAAGGCTTCCGAAAGACCGGGTTTGTGAGAAACCCGGTCTTTTTTATTTTTATCGGGGAAGGTGGAACGGATTTTGCATTAAGTCAGTAGTCGGTTGTCCGTAGTCAGTTGTCCGTTGCAACTGGCTACTGACTACGGACAACTGACTACTGACAACTAACAAATTCGGAGGATCAATGAAACACAGACTGAAATTGGTATTCGCCCTTATTTTTGCCGTATCCGTGATAGGAAATTTTATTATCCCGGGAATCAGCAGCGCGTCTGAGCCTGTTACTGTCGGGGTTTTACATTGGAAAGCCTTTGCATACGCGGATATGATGAAAAACTCTTATGAAATGGCATTGGAAGACATTAACAAAGCAGGAGGCATTAACGGGAGACCCCTGAAGCTTGTATATGCAGATGACCAGGGAAAGCGGGATGCCGGGGAGAAAGCTGTTGCAGAACTGGCAGATAAAGGTGTCGCGATGCTGATCGGCGGATATGCCAGCAGCAACACCATCTACACGGCCAGAAGGGCAGACAGGATGAACATGCCATTCCTGATATGCACGGCCGCGGATGACCGGATCACCCAGAGGAAATGGAAAAATGTCTTCAGGCTCAATCCCCCTGCCGGGAGCTATACAATAAGGATTGGAAGATTTTTTTCTGAATAAGATCAAACCGAAATCCCTGGCAATTGTTTACGAAAACAGTCCTTACGGAACCGGAAGCGCGCTGCGGATGATGTGGTTTTGCAGGGAACATGATATTGAGATACGGAAAATCATTCCCTATCATAAGGAGAGGGCAGGATCGGCCTATTTCCAAAGGGTCATCGAACCGTTGAAACAAGATGCTCCGGACGTGATCTATATGGTTTCCTATTTCAAAGACGGGGCCGCTCTGGTGAAAAAAATCAGGGAAATGAAAATCAGTTCGCTTCTCTGCGGCGGGGCAGGAGGTTTTACCCATCCGGAATTTATCACCCTGGTGGGAGGGGTCGGTGATACAGAAGTGCTTTCATCCCAGGAATTCATATCAATGGCCAAAGATGCCGCGGATAAGCTGCTTACCGCGACATTGTGGTTTCATAAATCCGCATATCCCGAAACCGGGAAATATTACGATCAGTATATGAAAAAATATTCTGCACCGCCCGACTATCACGGGGCAGAAGCATATTCTGTAATAATGGCCGCGGCAGATGCATTAAAGCGGGCAGAATCCCCTGACCCGGCAAGCATCAGGGCTGCATTGAATGCAACCGATATTAAAACACCTTTCGGGCCCGTGAAGTTCAGTTCATACGATAAATTTGAAAGGCAGAATAATCCTTCGACAATGGTGCTCCAGATTGCTGACGGCAAATTTGAAAGCGTATGGCCCCCGGAACTGGCGAGTTCGGAATTTAATCCTCCTTCTGATTGGAGGAAATAGCGTGTAACTTCACAGCGAAGCTTGCATATTCGTTCCCAGGCTCCGCCTGGGAACGCATTCAGCAAGGCTCTGCCTTGCGGGGCATCTGTTTTAACCAGTCGGCTTTACGCTTAAAAATGAGGCAGAGCCTCTCCGGATGCGTTCCCAGGCAGAGCCTGGGAAATAGAAAAAGCATACACGCAAAACAGGAGTTTTGCGGGCAATCGCGTTCCCAAACGGAGTTTGGGAACGAGAACTGACCTAACATAGTCTGAGTATGGGGAGAAAGAGAAATTCTGAAAGGAGGTGACGGACGGAAAAATATACCATCGTTCCGGATTAACGGCATTTTAATTATTTTTTAATTAACGCCGTGTACAACTTTTTTTAACCGAGAAATAATGCCACAAAGACACGAAGACACCGAAGACACAAAGACACACAAAGAATCTTCGTGAAACTTCGCGTCTTTGTGCCTTCGTGGCATTATAAGTTGCACATAGCGTTAATTGCGAACAAAACATTTGAACAACAGGAGGTATGATGAGAACCAAATCTTTTACTGTTATTATCGGTATATGCGCGCTTATGGCAATAACCTTTGCATTTTCTGCTGATTCTTTTGCTAAAAAGAGAATCGTTTTCGGCGGCGGACCCGCAGGCGGAACCTTCCAGGTGGTTGCAAACGCCATACAGGTCTATAAACCGGTTAAGGAGATCAAAGATTTTACTGTAAAGGCACGGTCTTCGGGAGGATCTGTAGAGAATCTGCGCAAAGTGGATAAAGGGAAAATGCAGTTCGGCGTAGTGTATTCCGGTCATGTTTATCTTGGCAAAAACGGGATGATGAAAAATGACCCGAAAAAATATGAAAGTGTTCTGGCAGTTGCTTACCTGTATGGCGCTCCGGCTCAGTTAGTGGTCAGGGCCGATTCGGGGATTAAAAGCGTGAAAGACATTGAAGGGAAGAAAATAGGTGTCGGAAATGCCGGTTCCGGGGCATTTGCCAATTGCGAGCTGTTCTTCACGCATATGGGAGTATGGGACAAAATCAAGCGGAATGCAATGGGATATAATGATGCAGCCGCTGCTTTTGGTAATAATCAGTTGGATGCTTTCTGGCTGTTCACCGCATTCCCCAGCGGAGCGGTCATCATGGCAGCACAGACCAATAAGATTGCTCTCGTCAACCTGGATGCCGATGCAGAAGGTTCGGGGTTTTATAAAAAATATCCCTATTTTGCAAAGCTTGCTGTTCCGGCCAAAACATACAAAGGCGTGGATACGGATACCCCCTCATTCCAGGATTCCGCATTGTGGGTAGCCAATGCCAAAGTTCCGGATGATGTTGTTTATAAGCTGCTCTCCGTCATTTTCACGGATGAAGGGCTGAAACATATGGTGGGCCAGAAAAAGACTTTCAAAGAAATGAGCGTTGATAAAGGCGTCAAAGGGATTGTCACCCCGATGCATCCCGGTGCTGAGAAATTCTGGAAAGAAAAAGAAGTGTTGAAATAGACACTCGGAATCAATTCTGAAGCTGAAATGTAGGGTGGGTGTAGCGAAGCGTAACCCACCATCAGCGATGATGGGTCTTTGGTGGGTTACGCTGCGCTACACCCACCCTACTGAACCCCGAAATCTCGTAGGGTGGGGCTTGCCCCACCAATCTCCGTTCCTCCTCAAGGGGTGAATTTCTGAGATTGGTGGGGCAAGCCCCACCCTACAGAGTAAACACTCAGACACACATATATAATAGGAAAAAAAATGTACGACAAATTAAAAAATTTTGAAAAAATCATATTTGATATACTTTCGGTCTTCCTGGTCCTGTTTTATTCCTATTCGGCAGTTATAGAACCCGCGGCCACCCAGTACCACCGAGGGATATACGTCATTATAACTTATGTCCTTATTTTCCTGGCATATAAATCAGAATCCCTTATCATGCGGATCACTGACTATATCCTCATCCTGCTTTCCATTGTTACCGTGGGATACTGGATGTTCAATTTCGAAGCCATCAACTACCGCACCGGGGCTGAGACCACTCTTGACATCGGAATCGCCGTTGTCGGGGTTCTCATCGGCATCGAATTAGCCCGGCGGGTTGTGGGCAACATCTTTGTGGTTATCGGGGTTCTGATGCTGATTTACGGGGTTTACGGAGAGGGTGGTGATACGTTTCCCCAATTATGCACAAGCATCTTTTACAGGAGTGACGGGGTATTCGGCATCATGGCCAATGTGCTGGCAACCTACGTGATTTTGTTTGTTCTTTTCGGAGCGTTCCTGGAAAAATGCGGGGCACAGAAATTTTTCATAGACTTCCCCCTGGCCGCGGTAGGGCACAAAGTCGGGGGCCCTGGCAAGGTTTCTGTTATTGCCAGCGGCCTTTTCGGTTCCATTTCAGGCAGTGCGATTGCCAACACTGTTTCCACCGGCATGTTCACCATTCCCATGATGAAAAAAGCCGGATTCAGACCCCATATTGCCGGCGGTATCGAACCTGCCGCGTCCATCGGCGGGATGTTCATGCCCCCCATCATGGGCGCGGGCGGGTTCATCATGGCAGAACTGACCGGTTTGCCGTATTCCCGGATCATGCTGGTTGCCATATTTCCCGCACTCATGTATTTTTTCAGCGTCTTTGTCATGGTGCATTATGAAGCCAAAAAGGACAATATTGTCGGTGAAAAAAGCGAAAAAGGCGCTATGGAGATTCTGAAAAAGGAATGGATCTATACTCTGCCGCTGGTTATCATCACGATCTTTATGCTCACGGGGTATTCCCCCGGGTACTCCGCCATCCTGGGGCTTGCCACCTGTATCGCTGTCAGTTTTAAACAGAAAGAGACGCGGATTGATATGAGCCTTGCTGTACTCATGCTGTTTATGGTCACGGGGTCACTGCTTCTCCTGCTGGTAAACAAATCCCTGGGATGGGGTATTGCGGACGCTAAGACAGTAAAGGAAATGACGGCCATTCTTTCAGGCAAAAATCTGATTATCTTCGGTATCCTGGGTTGTCTGGTCGTCAACTGGCTGAGAAAGGATTCACGGGAGAACTCCCGGGTCGAACTGAAGCGGTTTGTGGAAGCTGCGCGGTCAGGCACGGAAAACAGCCTTAAAATCGGCGCGACTGTGGGAGTGATCGGGATTATTTTCGCTGTACTCTCCTTCAGCGGACTGGCACTCACCTTCGCGCAGATTGTCATCGAGCTTGCAGGCGGTTCCCTTGTCCTGACCATCCTGCTCATCGCCCTGGCCTCCCTGGTATTGGGAATGGGAGTTCCGGTTACGGCCGCTTATCTGGTTACTGCTGTTGTCGCAGTCCCCCCGCTGATCCATCTCGGGGTCAATGAAATTGCAGCCCACATGATCGTTTACTGGCTGTCCCAGGATTCCAACATCACCCCGCCGGTATGTATTGCGGCATTCGCAGGCGCGACCATTGCCAAGGCCAATATGTGGAAGACTGCTTTTGCATCCTTCAAATTTGCCAAATTCCTGTACCTGGGTCCCTTCCTGTTCGGTTATGTTCCGGCCTTCTCTCTGGACGGGAGCAGCATGGACATTGTCAAAGCATTTATCTATATTATTATGGGTACGTATGCTTACTCATGGTTCCTGAGCGGTATATGGATCAAGAGTCTGGGCAATCTTTTTGGGAAAAAGGCAGCAGCATAATTTGTCTGCGAGATACCCCGAAGGGGTTAGATAATCTAGCCCAGGGTAAGCGAAGCGCCACCCTGGGTAAATGAATTCCCAATAACGCTTTTTCCCTGAAAGGGATACATAATTGCCATGTTTTATTATCTATCCCTTTCAGGGAAAAATATTTTTTGTTTCCCGACCCAGGGTGGCCCTGGGCTAGATTATGTTGCCCTTTCAGGGCATTGTCTGAAAAGCCGGGTTTATAACATACCCCGAAGGGGTTAGATTATGTTGTCCTTTCAGGGCGTTGTCTGAAAAGCCGGGTTTATAACATACCCCGAAGGGGT
>JAUCGG010000094.1 GCA_030378015.1 Desulfococcaceae bacterium HSG8 | reverse complement strand
CTGTTCATTTCATAAAACAGAGGGAAGCGTCAATGGGGTGAAAGAAGTATTCTACGGTGGGAAAATGCTACTTGCAGGTTGTCGTTGTCAGTTGCAACTGACATGTACGCACGAGGAGTCCGTACTTGGTATGACCACATAGCCCGCATCGGAAGTAGAATATTACTCCCCCTGAATACTCCTTTCACCCCATTGATTTTTCCAACCTACTGTGAAATGGTTCATTAAACAGGGAATTTCTGAAGTGTGATGCGTGAAATGTGAAACAGAGCTGCCCAGGGTTCGAAAGTCTTTTTTCGGATGAAATTTAAGGATTTTCGAACTCATTTTTTCTTGCAGAAGTCCGATTTCCGGATTTTATAATTTCCTATATACCAATAGTAAAAAATCCAAAATCAATACGCAACATTCTGAAATTACTGATTCAAAAATATCGACATCTGCAATTTGGAAAAGGTTATAATAAGTTGCAACTGTCAGGAAAACTGACTGAAGCCGGGATATGTTAGCGGCTGATCTGAAATATGTGATACTGACATCATGATTAAGACTGATACGCAGATACACCTCAGCGGGGACACATACAAAATTTTCGATCACCTCGGGCAGGGGGCATATGGTATTGTCTGGAAGGCAAGCCGCTTATCTGACGGGGAAATCGTGGCCCTCAAAACTGTCCAGATCTGCAGTATGCAGGACAGGACACCTTATACCAGTCCCACGCTGCGCAGGATCATTCAGGTGCTGGAGTGGGAAATCGAATTCCTCCGAGGCATTGGTTCGGAAGTGGCTGCACAATACAATCTCCTGCCGCTGCTGGATAACGGAAAATATAAAAATTATCCTGTCATGGTACTCCCTCTTTGCGAGCATAATCTGAACTATATCTATGAACAGCGGCGGGATCAGGTTATTTCGGGTCAGGGTTCCTTTCCCTTTGACGGTGCAAGACTTCTGCAGTGGATAGGACAGATTGCCAATGCCCTGGAAAAGCTTCATGACATAAAAACAGAGGAAGGTACGTTTATCCACCGGGACCTGAAGTTCACCAACATCCTTGTAAAAGAAAACAATTTGTGGCTTTGTGATTTCGGGACAGTAAAAATTGTTGAGAATGCACTGACCACCTCCCTGGCAGGTACACCGGAATGGGGCGCCCCGGAAATGCTTCTGCCTGTGGAAATTACGGACGGCCCCCGATATAAACTCACCCCCGCGGCTGACCTGTATTCCCTGGGGCTGATTATTCACGCACTTATTACCGGTAATTTCCCCGTATCCCAGGGGGAACTGATGCGCCAGATTAATGCCAGGGGAGAGCCTTTGCCGGGTGCGGAAAAATGTTTCGGAACTATCGGCGGACTGACCGGGCAGGAGAGAAGTATTCTCCAGCGCGATATCCGCCTTTTGTTTGCAACAGGCCAGACCCTTGTTCAGCAGGAGTTTTTCGCGCTGCCGGATGTGGAAGCCATTATAGAAGAACTTACCAGCTTGGTAGTAAGACTCCTGAGACCCATGGCCGAAAAGCGCCCCACCGCGCAGGAAGTGAAAAAACGTGCAGAACATTTACAAAATTACCTTTTTCCTTCTCTGTCTGCCTTGGGGATGAAGTTAACCGAAGAAATTGCTTTGGAAGAATCCTGTACAGTCGCGATCAGCGCTCATGGAAACGGATTGCCGAAACACGGCCGATGGCTGCACGTAGCAACAGGGGGAGAACCGGTTGAGTCGCCTGCCTTCCGGGAATGCGGAGAAGATACCTGGAAACTGGAACTTCCGCCTTTCACCAATGAAGGGGAATATGATATCCAGCTTTTCGCGTTTGTGAACAGTCAGAAGATCGGAACGCGGAAGCGGCTGAAGGTATCTGCAACCCCTGAACAGTTATGGAGGCAGAAGCGATATGTTGAGGCCCTGCTACAATGTCCGGATAGGAAAGAATGGTTTGATGTTATAGAAAAAAAAGCGAGATGGATGGATCTCATTGAAGAGAAAACAAAGAGGAGCATCCGATGCAGACGGGAGTATCTGCAGATTTTAGAGACGGTCCGGAAAGTTCACAGGGATCATGTGGATATCAACCATCGGTACTGGAGCATAAGGCGGCAGATCGAAAAGGAAGAAAAAAAAAATCAGAAATGGTGGACATTGAAACGTTTCTGGCTTTTCGCTGTATCAATACTGGCAATGGCAGCTGCCATATTGCTGTATCAGCAGATCCGATGGTATGAGCACCCGGGGATTGTTATCGGAGAAACAAACCCGGATAGCGGGAAAGGAGAAAGCGGAAATCAGTCTCAATGGGTTGCATCAGAAGAAGAGAAAAACATCCGAATCGGTTTCCTGCTGAAGACCGCCGAAGATCACCTGAACGAAGGCCGCTTAACAACACCTCCCGTTAATAATGCCCATGAAACCTATCAGAAAATACTCACCGTTGACCCTGAAAATGAGAAGGCCCGGCAAGGACTTGAGAATATCGTTGATCAATACTTAACCCTGGCTGCAGAGTCGTTGAACAGCGGCAAAGTGGCAGATGCGGAGAAATCTGCCAAAGAAGCAAAGGGTATTCTTTACAAGCATGAGTCTCTGTTATTGAACAAAGATCCTGATAACAGAAAAGGAAGGAATACACTGCGTAACATTATTGGCCAGTATGCTGATCTTTCCAGAGCTGCCCTGGAGTCCGGTGAAGCTGTGAAGGCAAAGGAATATCAGAAAGAAGCTCAGGCTGTGGCAGATGACTTTAATGCTTTTTATGCAGGGGATTTGTTACGTCAGATGGATGATCATATAAAGGCAGGGGAAGAGGATATTTCAACAGGGGAAAAAAAGCTTGAAATGCTGCTCGGGCTTGCTGAAGAACATCTGAAAAAGAGGCATCTGACAACTCCGGTCGGAAACAACGCGTATGAAGTGTATAAGGAAGTGCTTTCCATTGATCCTGAAAATGCAAGAGGAAAACAGGGCCTCATGAGGATCGCTGATCTGTATCTGATTCTGGCAAAGTCCGCGGTGGACAGGAGTGTGACAGAAGATGCGAAAAAATATGTCAGCAGGGGGTTAAAGATTCTTGAAAGCCATGAAAGATTACTGGCATTGAAGGAAAGACTGGAGAAGGAAGTACCCCCCCTGTGGAAAGAGTTCCTGACTGATATGGAATTTACCTGGGTTCCGGGCGGGTGTTATGAAATGGGCAGGTGTGAAGAAGATAAGCGTGATATCATAATGAGAGAAATCGGAGAGAAAAATTATGAAAAATACTGCTCGGATGAATCGCAGAGACAAAAAGTCTGTGTGGATGGTTTCTGGATGGGAAAATATGAAGTCACCCAAGGGCAGTGGGAGAAAATCATGGGGAATAATCCTTCCTCTTTCAGAAAAGAGGCGAACTATCCGGTGGAGAATGTGAGTTGGAATGAGGTAAAAGACTTTATCAGCAGGCTCAACCGGAAATCAGTCGGGAACTACCGGCTGCCCGAGGAATCAGAATGGGAATATGCCTGCCGCAGCGGGGGGAAGCCTGAAAAATACTGCGGAGGGAATAATCTTGACGAAGCAGGATGGTCTGACGAGAAGGGCGGGAAAGGAAGTATGCCAGTCGGAACAAAGGCTCCGAACGGCCTGGGGCTTTATGATATGAGCGGCAATGTATGGGAGTGGTGTGAAGATTCGGTTTCCCGGCGGGCGCTGCGGGGCGGCAGTTGGATGTCCTATACCAGCCACTGTGAGGCAGCGGCGCGGGGTTGTGATCATATCGGTTTTCGTCTGATAAAACCCCCCTGATTCGAAATTTCGGATGATCAATCGCTCCCTCAAGATGATGTTTTTTTTCAATGCACTGGAACTTTTCAATCATACTCCGGAAACCACTCCGTATTTTTTTCCTGATTATAACGGATTTAGGGGAGGCTGCCTCCTTTTATTGACAAGCCTTCGGCTCGTATTTCAGCTTAAAATCGGTGAATTAAGCGAAATACTTCGCAAGGCAGAGCCTGGGAACGAGTAATCAGGCTTTTGCCAGTGTCTCAGGCGGCGTTCTATCTGTTTTTCCAAATCCTGTTTTCCCTCAAACACAAGATATTGGACATGTGCAACTTATAATGCCACGAAGGCACGAAGTTTCACGAAGGTTCTTTGTGTGTCTTCGTGTCTTTGTGGCATTGTGGCATTGTCTGTCTCCGGTTAAAAAAAGTTGCACATGGCGTTTCCTTAACAAAAAAAATCATTTTTCAGCAAGTTTGTTCGGAACCAGAAAAGTTACAGCCACAGGAAAAAGCCGCGGCGTGGGATTCTCGTATTTCTTATGAATCGCTTTTGTTTCCCTTTC
This sequence comes from Desulfococcaceae bacterium HSG8, assembly GCA_030378015.1. Classification (GTDB taxonomy): domain Bacteria; phylum Desulfobacterota; class Desulfobacteria; order Desulfobacterales; family 4be13; genus JAUCGG01. The sequence continues at coordinate 16,782 of JAUCGG010000094.1, read as the reverse complement.
AATTTCGTATGATATCTCTTCCAGACGTGCTTGCAGACTGTCCCGGTTTCGTTCAAACTGCTCCCGTTCCGGATCTGACCACAGTGAGAGCTGAACCGGGGCTTCTGTTTTCAGTTCTTTTGCAATGTTTTCTGCCAACTGGCTTAAAACTTCTGTCATGTCCTTATATCAGGCACGTTTATCAGACGTATAAAAAACAATATTAGACACCGCTGTGGCAGAGCGGTGTCTAAACCCCGCTTTCCGGTGTCCAATATCGAATTTATTTTCCATAACATCTTCCTTTTTTCTTTTTGTATATCATTCAAAAATACCGGAATATCAGATACCGTTATAAGATACATTCAGTAGGGAACTCCGAATAAATAATATATCCGGTTCGGGGAAATGGGTCATCTCTCCTGCCCGGTTCGGATTGACAAATCCGAACCAGCGGCGGGGATTTGTCAATCCCCCCGCGAGCAGCAGGCGGGGATTTTATTTCTTGGAAATCCCTATATATATCGAAAATTTCTGCAAACAGTGGATTCCGGATTAAAACCGTTTTTTAATTTACCGTAAATTTTTCGATATACTGACATTTAAAAAACGTATTAGACACCGCTTTACCTGCTTTGGCAGGTGTCTAATATCACTGATACCGAACCCGTTTTCCATAACATCTTATCTTTGTTTATCATCCGAAATATCAGACACCGGCATCGGCATTTTGGTATTGACTTTTTGGAAACATATGGAATATGCTCTGGTTATTTTTATATCATAATTCCGATAAAATCTTGTAAGAAATTACAGTATCCCGTTAAAAAACAGATTGATTTCAAATTGTTATCTAAAAACTCGGACCAGTGCGGATTCAGGAGAGGGACTTTTGACCGCATTAATGGGACCCCACTTCAACAGGCTGTCACGCGTTGAATCATTGAATAAATAGCCTTGATCTTAATCATCCGCTCTGCTCCCGCCAGCTTCGGTGAGTTCAGTCGAACGATTGACAAATCCGGCGGTGCATGGCTCGGATTTGTCAATCCGAGCCGAACGAAGATCAAGGCTAATGAATAAAATAACAGACTTTCTCCCTCTTTACTTAAAGACATCGGATGCGGATACAAGGAAATTTCCATCTGCTGATGTTTGGAGAAACCGGAAAAACATATCATATCATCTGCCTCCGCGTTGCAGATGATAATTTTATACAATACAGGTCACGGAAAATACAGAATCTCAAATCAGAAAAATCAGTGAAAAAAGGAGATGCCAGTGAACCAGGAACAAGTAGAAAAATCAAAATCTTTATTAGGCGGAGGAACAGTTGAAATGTTGCGCCAGGTCCACGAGGATGCCCTGTGGATTATGGAAAACCTGGGGGTAGGATGTAAGAATCCTGAACTTCTTAAAATTTTTGAAGCATTTGAAGATGACGGAGATGCGATTGTTTATGAAGACCGGATATATGTCACCTCCGGACTGGTGGATCGCTGCGTAAAAACCCTTCCGGGAGTGAAGGATTTTTTTGTGCCAGTGAACAGCTTTTTTACAGGCGGCACTGCGCAGTCTGTTTATAATGATATAGCCGAGAAAGGCGGAATTCCCCCGTCTGCCGGGCATGTCATCAGAATTGCGAAAGCTGTTGAGAAGAATTCGGCAGTGGCCGGAATGGGGACAGGGGTGAAACTGAAAAATGAAGTCCTCCAGATGAATCTCATGGCAAAATATTGCAGCAAACCGCTCTGTCTTGAAGCATCTTCGGAAGAGGCTCTCGTGGCTGCAAAAGCTATCGGATCAGAAAGAAAAAACATAATGGTTGACTTTTCCCTGATCCGTTCCCCTATGGAAATTGATGAAAATTTCTCTGACTATTTTATCAAAACAGTCAGAACCGGGCTGCCTGTCGCTATTTCGTCATCACCCTTGGCCGGCATCAGCGCGCCATACTGTTATAACGGGCTGCTTGCCATGGCGCACGCGGAAGTGCTCTTCGGGATCTGCGCGGCCCAGGTAATCAATCCCGGGATAACCTGTGTTCACGGGGGATATCCCGCTATTGCCGATCCTCGGAATGACTACAATCCCAACTATGGACTGATAGGCCATAATATCGTCAACATTCTTATGGCTCATATGAACCTGGCCATTGACATTCCTACACTCCAGAGTGCGGGAACCACTCATGAGGAACATGTTACAGACCAAGCCATTGCAGATGTACGCACGGGGCTGGCCCTGTGCCTGAAATACGGTGTTCATATGATTCGCCATCCTTTCGGGTTTCTCCGTTATTTTTCTGATTTTTCCTTTGCCAAACTGGAAGCAGCCATGCAGATTGCAGGGGAAATAAGGCCCGGGGATGCCCCGGATGTTGAAATGCCTGTTTATGATGAAAGAGGCATGGAAGCCATCAGGAGAACCGGCCTGGGGATGTACAGTGAAGATCCGCTTACAACAGCGAATATCGGAAAGGTATTTGTTAAGTAGCTGATCAGAACAAGTCGCCGAATTGAAGTAGGGTGGGGTTTACCCCACCATATATTGCCGGGATATCAATGATATTTATCAGATACTCCCCCTCCGTAAATTGGTGGGGTAGAACCCCACCCTACATTTTTCGGCCATGATCTTCTTTTGGGCAGGATAATGGGTAGATCGAAAAGTTTGGCAAACAGTGGATTCCGGGTTAAAATCGGAAAACATTCGTTTTCCGATTTTCCCCGGAATGACAGTATGTTAAGGTGTCATTCCGGGGAAAATTAAAAACGGATGTTTTTTAATTTTAACCCGGAATCCACTTTCTGCAAGGTTTACCGTAAACTTTTCGATCTACTGATAATTTTAACTTCAAAACTTTCAACTTTTCACTGCTGGGTTATATGATCGGAATATTTGATTCAGGAATCGGAGGGCTTACGGTTGTAAAAGCACTGACAGAACAGCTTCCGGGCTATGATATCCTCTATTTCGGGGATACCGCACGCACACCTTACGGAACCAAAAGCCCTGAAACCGTTACCCGTTACGCGCTCAGAAACGCAGAATTTCTTTTACGCAAGGGCGCAAAACTCATTATCGTGGCATGTAACACCGCGTCAAGTGTTGCAACAGACCAACTGACTGAAAAATTTGATGTCCCTGTATTCGAGGTGATTACCCCCGCGGCAGAGCTTTCCGTAAAGACCTCTGAAAAGCTCAGGGTCGGGGTCATCGGAACGCGGGCCACCGTTAACAGCGGCATCTATGAAAAAAAAATCAGGGCCATGAATGCTGACGCAAAGGTCTGGTCAGTGCCATGCCCCCTTATTGTTTCTCTGGTGGAGGAAGGCTGGCTCAGGAAACCCGAAACCAGGATGATTATAAAAAAATATCTGCATCCGCTGAAAGTCAGGCAGATTGATACGCTTATCCTGGGGTGTACGCATTACCCGGTAGTAAAAGATATCATCCAGAGAAAAATCGGGAAGCGTGTGAAGCTTATAGACTCTTCTGTAGCGGTGGCAGGAAAGGTGAAGGGGTTTCTTGAAGAAAACCCCGGAAAGGAAGCTTTGCTGAGTCAGACCGGGAAATCACTTTTCTTTGTATCAGATATCACAGCGCAATTTGAACATACGTCAAAAAACATACTCAGAAAGAAGATACGGCTTGAGCATGTTCGTATTTGAAAATGTCTGACAGATAGCCGTGCTTAAGAAACTCACCTGTCCTCGGTAAGATTCATCTTGAATTTCCATGGGGGAGCATTTCCCAAAAATAGGTTAAATGTACAGATCATAAAATTCAATATGTTACTCGTTCCCAGGCTCCGCCTGGGAATGCATCCTGCAAGGCTCTGCCTTGCGCTTAACTCATTGATTCTGAACCGAAATATGAGGCAGAGCATCTGCAAACGCATTCCCAGGCAGAGCCTCACTGCCATTAAGTTAAGGAATCAATTCCCCCCTTGAGGGGCAGGGGTGTAACGTGTTGAAAAAACATCCCCCTGAATCCCCCTTCAAAGGGGGAGTTTCTCTTAACTTAATGGCAGTGAGGCAGAGCCTGGGAACGAGAATTTCCTACTTTTTGGGAATGCGCCCATTTCCATGTGTAAATAATCAGCAGATCGAAAAGTTTCTGTTTAACAGTGGATTCCGGGTTAAAATCGGAAGATATTCATCTTCCGATTTTCCCCGGAATGACGGGTAATATACTGTCATTCCGGAAAAATTAAAAAACGGATGTTTTTTAATTTTAACCCGGAATCCACTGTCTGCAAGGGGTGTAATTAAATTAAAAGTGTCAGGTAAGTCCTCGTTCCCAAACTCCGTTCGGAACGCTGTTGCCCGCAAAACTCCGGTTTTGCATGAAATGTCAGGTAGCTGCGGATGCAGACAGAGTTTGCCTACAGGTGTGTTCCCAAACGGAGTTCGGAACAAGGGGCCGAGTACCTGACACTTTTAATTGCACCCGTCTGTAAGGTTTACCGTAAACTTTTCGATCTACTGATCAGACCAACTCCTTAAAACACTTTATCTGAAACTTATCCCCCATAACAGCAACGAAATCTCCTTCTGCAAAACGATAATTGATGTCCGGATTCGGATATACTTGTTTATTATGAATCACGCCTACTATGGTTTCAGTGATGATCGCCGAAGGTGTTGTGACAATCAGCAGTTTTGCATGTCCGATCCTTGCAGCTTTCCTATATCGGCATAAAAGTATTGACACTTTTCAGGTTTGTAGTTCCGCCTTCAGGCGGCAGGACGTGCGACCGCCTGAAGGCGGAACTACGAACTGTAAACCGAAAAATATAAGGATGCCATAATTTACAGAACCTGATATTAAAGTCAACGGCGGGGAGCCGATCAGGTTTGGCCTCCGAAGCATTCGGCTTTCAAACCTGCGAGGTTCTGAAAACCTCGCAGGTCTCTTCGGATACTGGAAATTAAGGCCGGAAGCAGAGAAAAGGAGGGGCTTGTATCAGCGGATCGGACTGCGGATTTTTGACCCGACCAGAACCGTTTTTTCAGAACGGGTGATTACGGCTGTTGATATGTCCTCTTCGACATGAAGAACAATCAGTTTGCCGAAATCAACGGCCGAGAGATGAATTTTTTCTTTGGCCCGGGGATCGGGAACCGCTGTATGCCGCTCATAGATACTGTATTGCTGCCCCGGAGCTACACCATGCCGTTTTCCCTTGTTGATAAATACAATACTGTCCTGCCCCATGATGGTGATGTTACTATCTTCCGGCGCAATGATTTCCCCGTCAAGTCCTTCGACACTCTCGGTCAGGGTAATTTCAGTGGAACGTCTGGTGTAAGGCATCAGGAAACTGTTTATCGTTATATCCCGAAAGGATTGAACGATCTTAGCCACAGTAAAACGCGGCTCTTTTTCGACAATCTCAACAAGGCCCGTCAGATGATGCTGGGTTCCGACATAGGTATCGGTCCTCCTGTCTTTTATCGGTTCCGGCGTTACATATATCATATAGGTTCTGCCCACGATAAGAGGCGCTTCCCCGGTCTCCCTGATGTAAACCCGGTCCCCGTTACTCAGCATGTCCATTTCTCCTTCCGCGCTGAATATGACCCCGCTGGGTCTGACCGGGATTCTTCTGACAAAACCGATCTGGTTTATCAGGGAATACAAATAATGCTGCGATTCTCTATCTCTTTCCTGGGCGCAGATATTGAAAGCAGACAGATCCGCTATTAATATGTACAAGAACATTGTTAACCGAAAAATTTTCCTGTAATACATCATGATCTCCCGATTTTTTAAAATACCCGCAGGCCTTGATCTTCGTTCGGGCCGCACGGTTCGGACTTCGGCGAGGCCGGGCCTAAACGAAGATCAGGGCAGCTGATTGCAAAAGCTTTCGATCTGCTGACTATTCCAGAATCTTATTCAGAATATAAACCAAGTCTTCAACATCAACCTTTCCGTCACTGTTAACATCTGCGTTATAAACCCCGCTGTCTGCTATACCGGTCAGAACCTTCAGGGCAATGACAGCGTCTTCAAGGTTGATATTTTTATCACAGTTCATATCACCGGCCATGGGCGAAACTGTAACGATAAAGTCATCCGTTCCGGTCCGCTGGGCAGAAGTTGCCTGTACGGTTATGGTTGATGTACCGCACTTGCCGGAATAAACCAGGGTCAGGGTATCTCCGTCAACAGTGGCTGTCACAATATCAGGATTGGTATTCCCTGACACTTCCTTTGTTATGGGACCGTCATCATCAGTATCGGTGAATACGCTTGCCAGGTCAACGGTGCCCTGGGTGGTCTGGCCATCATTGTTCACCGTGACATCTTCCACCGGCGTTGTGGCTTTCGGGGGTTCGTCTATTGTCAGTTCATCGGAAGTAGTTTCAAAGGTTCCCCCGGGGGTTTTCACCCTGATTTTCCCTGTTGCTGTTCCCGGGCTTACCACCGCGATGATTTCGGTATCTGTTATCGAATTTAAATCTATTGTTGCTGCTGTTCCGTCAGGGGTTTCTTCTGTAATACCGAAACTAACAGCAGTCGTCCCTGCAAGATTATTCCCTGTGATAGTTACAGTTTCACCCGTACCTGCCAAAGCAGGATCAACGGATGTGATTTCAGGCGGATAGACAAAGGTGAAAGACACCTCGCTTGTGGCGGTTCCCCCGGGGGTTGTCACCAGGACATAGCCGGTATCCCCCTCCCCTACCCATGCTGTCATCTGGACATCGGAAGTCACTGTCACACCCGCAGCCAATGTCCCGCCGAATCTGACTTCGGTTGCCCCGTCCATAAAATTGGTTCCCCCGATGGTGACTGGTGTCCCGATGGGGCCGGAATTCGGAATTACACTTGCAATTGTAGGCGGAGGCGGGGGTTCATATTCATAAGCTCCCCTGTCAACAACAGGTGCTTCCCCGTTACCTGTATCATTTGTTGCTTCCACATCAATGCGGCGGTCACTGCCGCCCAAATCCACATCTATCTTTTCAGTGGTATCGCCGTCACCGTCCGCATCAGCAGTATCCGCAGGGATCAGGGAGTTACTGCCTGCATCAACAGCAGGGGATGTATGGTCTTTCAGATGCAGGTCTCCGTAATCATTATCATCCGGTGTTTTCCAATCCCCGACCCCATCGTCCCCAGCGTCAGGATTTCGGAAAAAAACAGGATCCTCAGTCGTATTTTTGCCCATAAAGCTGCTATCTCCCTCGATAACATTATAATCAATGGTGGAAGAAGAACTGCTTGCATAGATATTCTGCTTTTTACCTTCAGACGCGCTGTTTCCCCAGAAAATACTGTTGCATATCTTCGGGCTTCCGGCATTCACATAAACCCCGCCCCCGCTGCCGGTCAGGGCAATGTTTTTGCTGAAAGTACAATTGGCAATTATAGGACTGCCATCTTCGTATGTGTAGATTCCACCCCCGCCAACGTCCGCGGTATTACCGACAAAAAGGCAATTTGCTGTTGTGGGACTGCTTCCCTTATTCATCATGGCCCCGCCGTTGGTATTGGCAATATTTCCTTTAAAAATACAGTTTGTTACCACGGTATTGCTTGTTTCATTGTACATCCCGCCGCCTACATTGGCAGTGTTTTCAATGAAAATACAGTTGATTACTTTCGGGATCCCGCTGCTGTTATACATTCCCCCGCCGCTTGTTGTGGCAATGTTCCTGATAAATGTGCAATTTGCAACCACAGGGCTTCCCCTGAGGTTGTAAATTCCCGCGCCCTTGTCCCCGTTCCCTCCTGTAATGGTAAATCCGTCCAGCAAGGTGTTTTTATCAACAGTATTATTACAACTGACCACGCGTTTGATGTTATCGGAAACATCATCTGCTGTCCCGATTTCACCGCTGAGTGTGGTGACATTGTTTTTCCAGTCTCTCTCATTCAGGGTAATTTCGGTACCTGCAAACCCGCCGTAAACTGCCACGCCTTTTTTCAGGTTAAAGGTGGCTGAGGAATCGTTTCCAGGGGTATATGTTCCTGTTGTTACCCATACTTCATCGCCCTCGTTTCCCTGGTTTATGGCTGTCTGCAAATCGGTGTAGGCATCTGCCCATGTACTCCCGTTGGCTTCGCCGGCAGCAGAAGGGTTCATATAGATCACCTCGGCTGCCTGTAAGGGGCTGATAAAAAACATCCCGAACATCACAGCCAGAATGATCATCAGACCTTGTGAGATTTTCTTCTTCATTTTTTTCTCTCCTTTGATTGTCGGTTGTCAGTGGTACGTTGTCAGTTGCCTCGAATTCTCCGGCAACGAACATACCTCTTTTTGTACCAATGATCAAGAGGTATTTCATGATAATACAATAACGCCATGTGCAACTTTTTTTAACCGAAGAAAAGACAGACGGCTCAGATCAGGCACATCACCTGATGCCACCAAGGCACGAAGACACAAAGACACACAAAGAACCTTCGCACCTTTGCGGCATTCTGAACTCACATAGCGTCAGATGCAGAGAGATAATGGCTCAACTATATGAATACACAAAGAAACACAGAAAAACTTCGTGAAACTTCGCGCCTTTGTGCCTTCGTGGCATTATAAGTTGTACATCGCGTTACAATACACAAAAAACAGATCAAAAATTACAAATAAATCAAAAATTACAAATCATAATCTTATCTGAAATTCGGAATTTATTTTAAATTTGATGCGTTCAGCTTTGTAATTTGATATTTTTATATTTACAAATAATTTTTGAAATGGTAATATAGAATAATATTTTGGACAGTTTTTATAACATCCTGATTTTATAGGATTCACAGATTTTAGAGTTGAAATTTAAATTTTGTAATTTCAATGGGTTAAAATTTTGAATCTGCTGATTTGCAAAAACTGTCCGAAGTTTGATAGAATATAAGTTGAATATAATTGTCAGTTGCCGGAAAATTCGGAACAACTGACAACTGACAACTGACAACTGACAACTGACAACTGACAACTGACAACTGACAACTGACAACTGACAACTGACAACTGACAACTGACAACTGACAACTGACGACTGACAACTGACAACTGACAACTGACAACCGACAACCGACCACTAACCACTAACCACTAACCACTGACATTGTGAGGTAATATGAAAATCAGAAAAAATTTCGTTTTGAAAAAAAGGCTGATCATTATGCTTGTGACGGGCCTGCTGCTTACCTGTACAGGCATGGAAGCCCTGGCCGCAATCACACCTGATCAGTTCATCGAAAAAGGGAAAGAATTTTACCATAAAGGTGACTTCGAGCATGCTGCATCACAATGGGATCAGGCCATATCCCTTCTGGATGCCGATAATGATGCAGGGATTTATCTTGACACAATAGTTCATCTTGCCAATGCCTATCAGTCAATCGGCTACCATGACAGAGCATTGGCTGCTCTTAACAGGGCACTTCCTGTTTTTGAAAAAAGTAAAGACCGTCGTCGGAATATCATTTTTCTCAGTACCTTGGGAGATATCAATTTTTGTCTCGGCAACATGGAAGATGCTGTCAAATACCTGCTGAAAGGGGCTGAAGAAGCTAAGGAAGCTAAGGATCCCCGGGCAGTGGCCACTATTTTGAACAATGTGGGAAACGGCCTTGCAGCAGATCATGATTATGATACAGCAGCAGGGCTTTATGAAGAATGCCTTGAGCTTATAGCGGATTCGGAAAAAGATGCTGATCTGAAAATAACGGTTCTGTTAAACCTGGCGCGTGTCGAATTCCAAAAAGAGCAATATCAGCAGCTTTCTGATATTGCACCGTATCTTCTCGATGAAATTGCAGCCCTGCCTGATTCTTTTCATAAAGCTTCGAATATGATCACCCTGAGCCGCCTTATCTGGAAGCTCCGGGAAAAAATTGATCAGCCGGATAAAGAATTAACGTACATCGCTTACCTGGCCCTGGAAGAAGCAAAACTGATCGGCGGGGAACTGGATGATCCCCGTATTATTTCCGATGCTAACGGATATATGGGACAGTTGTATGAATCCGAGGGCCGTTACCAGGATGCAATGCGGTTAACCCGCCGTGCCATTTTCTTTGCACAGCAGGGAAAGTTCCCCAAAATATTATATTTCTGGCAGTGGCAACTGGCAAGATTGTTCAGAGCGGAAGGTGATATTGAAAATGCCATTAATGCTTATAAAGAGGCTGTATCAACCCTGACTCCCATCCGGCAGATGCTATTCAGGGGATTTCGTTCAAGGGAAGATGTTTTTAATGAAAAGGTAAAGCCGGTTTATGCCGGACTTGCAGAGATGCTGCTGAAACAATCTGAAACAATTCAGGATAACGCGTCCCGGCAGAAAAAGCTGATCGAAGCCAGGGACACTATGGAACTTCTGAAGACAGCCGAACTGGAAGATTTCTTTGCAGATGAATGTCTTATAGCTCTGAAGGGCCAGGAAACTTCCCTTGAGCGAACCCCGCCTCACACCGCAGTGCTTTATCCCATCCCCCTGTCGGATTCCATCGCCATGCTGCTGACCCTGCCGGACGGCATAAAATATATAAGTGTTCCGGTCGGATCTGAGGAACTTGCAAAAACAATTACCCAGTATCGGGAACTATTGCAGACCCGTCCGAATAACCGCTTCCTTCACGATGCCCAGCAGGTCTATGACTGGGTCATCCGCCCTTTGGAGGCCGATCTGACGGCTCACGAGGTTGATACACTTGTTGTAGCTCCGGACGGTGTGCTTCGTCTGGTTCCTTTTTCCACATTTCATGACGGGGAACATTTTCTCGTAGAAAAATATGCTATCGGGATCATCCCGGCAATCAGCCTGACGGATATGAAGCCGTTTGAGAAAAAAGATATTAATATCCTTATCAGCGGTCTTTCCGAGGGAAGACAGGGATTTTCACCCCTGCCCAGCGTAGAGGCAGAATTGCGTGATATCAAAAAGATCATGAACGGTCAGGTAATGATAAAAAATAAAGACTATACCATTGATAACCTGACTCAGGAATTCAAAAATAATCCATATTCAATACTGCATGTTGCCACCCACGGTGTATTCGGCGGCACACCTGAGCAAAGCTTCCTGCTGGCATATGAAGATAAGCTGACCATGAACCACCTGGAAAATCTGATCGGTCTCAGCAGATATCGCAAACAGAAGGTGGAACTGCTGACTTTAAGTGCCTGTCAGACCGCGCTGGGAAATGAACGTGCAGCGCTGGGACTTGCAGGTGTTGCTGTCAAGGCCGGTGTGAAAGGAGCGATTGCAACATTATGGTTTGTGGATGATGAAGCCACTTCACTGGCGATCAGGGAATTTTACCGGCAGCTTCAGACCGGCATTACGAAAGCAAAAGCCATGCAGAATGTGCAGAAAAAACTGATTGCCCAGCGCCGTTACTGGCATCCGTTATACTGGGCGCCGTTCCTGGTAATAGGAAATTGGATGTAAGGCGATTTCCGGAAAAGAAGTTTGTAGTTCCCCGCCTTCATGCGGTATCACGCCGCCTGAAGGCGGAACTACAAACTGGTATATTTATTATTGGAAATCACCTAAACCCTATACAAAAAAGGAGGTTATCATGAAAATTCAAAAAAGTTATAGCATGACAATTGTGATGCTGATGTTTGCTTTATGTCCGCTTCTGGTCCTCGGCCTGACATCATCCGTCTGTGCCGCTCAGACAGATGAAGCACCTAAGGTTGTCGCGGCTAAAGATATGCCGGTTTATAACCCCCCGGATAAAGATGGTGAGATACGCAGAAGGGAGGGCGGGGATATCGGCGCCGGGGCTGCCAGTACAAGCAGGGGAATCAGCAGAGGGATCAGTCGAGGAATCAGCAGAGGGATCAGTCGAGGATTCAGCAGAGGATTCAGTCGAGGAATCAGCAGAGGGATCAGTCGAGGAATCAGCAGAGGGATCAGTCGAGGAATCAGCAGAGGAATCAGTCGAGGAATCAGCAGAGGGATCAGCAGAGGGATCAGTCGAGGATTCAGCAGAGGACTCAGTCGGGGACTCAGCAGGGGAGTCAGCCGGGGACTCAGCAGGGGAGTCAGCAGGGGAGTCAGCCGGGGAGTCAGCAGGGGAGTCAGCCGGGGAGTCAGCAGAGGAGGCAGCCGAGGAGTCAGCAGGGGAGTCAGCAGAGGAGTCAGCAGGGGAGACAGCCGAGGAGTCAGCAGGGGAGTCAGCCGAGGAGTCAGCAGGGGAGTCAGCCGAGGAGTCAGCAGGGGAGTCAGCCGCGGAGTCAGCAGGGGAGAGACTCGCGGGATCAGCAGGGGAGAGACTCGCGGGATCAGCAGGGGAGAGACTCGCGGGATCAGCAGGGGAGAGACTCGCGGGGTTACCAGAGCTGAAGATAGCGGTGTGACTCAGGAAGAAAATGATGAAACGGCTCAGGTCGCAAACCATGAAGAAGAGGAAAATCAGGCTTCTGAAGGCGACGCCCATGGGCACGGAGGAGATGCTCCCATGCCTTCAATGATGGCCCCGCTCGCATCCCTGCAGACAGGATACACTGCAAACAACCAGCCTGCATTGTGGTGGTATATCTCCGGCCCCTGGCCTGGTAAGATCGAAGTAACGCTGAACGAATACGGAAAGATAGACCCGGTTTTGGAAACACATATTGACGGCCCTGATAAAGAGGGAATATATCAGATCAGCCTTGCCGATTATAATGTTACGCTTGAACCGGATGTGGAATATGAATGGTTCATGGTTATTGTGCCAGCGCCCAAGGAACGGTCCGCTGATTTTTTAGGGAGCGCAACCATCAAATATGTCAGACCTTCGGAGAATATTACAGAACGAACCTCCGGCATGTCAGGCAGTGAACTGTATTACGAATATGCAAAAGAAGGCTATTGGTATGATGCGATTGAAACCCTCTGCCGCCAGATTGATGAGAATCCGGAGGATAAGAAACTGATATCGCACCGGGTAGGGCTGCTTGAGCAGATTAGGATGGGCAAGGTAATTGATTATGACAAAAAACGCCTATAAGTCAGAAATCACAAATCAAATTACAATATAATATTCAAATATCCGGTTGTAATTTGGAATTTATTTAAGACTATGCAGAAGCCAACGCTTTTTTGTATCCCCTTTTCCGGGGGCAGCTTTTATTCTTACAGGGAACTTGAAAAAAGCCTTTCCCATGCGGTAAAAGTGGCCGCGGTTGATATGCCGGGACACGGCAGAAGGATGGGTGACCCCCTGCTGACAGATGCTTATGAGATAGCCGAAGATTTGTTAACAAACATTAAGGCAGAACTGGGGGAACCCTACGCCATTTACGGTCACAGCCTTGGGGCAAAGGTTACTTACCTGCTGGCTAAAAAAATTGTCGAGAAAGGATATCCCCGTCCGCGTCATCTGTTTGTTTCAGGGAGCGGAGGGCCCCCGACCCGGATCAAAGAAAAGGATCTCTATCTGCTCCCCAAGCAGGAATTCTTTGACAAGATGCGGGAGTATGGCGGAACCCCGGAAGAGGTTCTTGCTGAGGGCGACCTGATGGATTTTATGGAACCTATTCTCAGGGCAGATTTCCAAGCCGTGGGAACTTATGAATATAAAAACGGGTTACGACTGGATATTCCTATAACGGTCATGATCGGATCGGATGATAACGTCACTCGCAGCGAAGCCCTGACGTGGCAGGAAGTGACAACCAGGGAGATAGCTGTCAGGCAGTTCCCGGGGGGACATTTTTTTATCTTTGATCATCTGACGGAAATCAGCAGCATTATATGCCAGGAACTGGAAAAAGCAGGAGTCGGATAAAGTTTGGTACAGGGAACGGAGATGAAGTCCGTCATCTCTGAAATAATACAACCACATAAAATAAGGAGGCGGAACAATGATCGAAAATCAGGTAGCAGTTAGCGGTACAAAGGCAGTCGGGCTTGGTGCAAAAACGGTGGGGACCCTCCAGACAGTGCTTCTTTCATCTGCATTCGGTGTTGTAGCACTGGCCGGGCTTATAGGCTATGAACTGTGGAAAGGTAACAAAGATTCCCAGGAATTGGAGGTTCAGAAGGCTTAGTGCTGTGTTTCAAAATTTAATGTCCGGGTATATACAGAATTTTCCGAACGCTGAGTGCAAAGCCTGCTTTGCCAGTCCGGGATTTTTGCAAAGCAAGCTTTGCATTCCGCGGAATTTATAACCCGGGCATTCACTTCTGAAACGAGGCACCCTGTTATGGAAATGTCAGAAATCCATCGCAAAAGAGGGCGGGATTCTTAACAACCCGTAAATCAGCCAATGTAGCAGGAAAATGAGGCGGTAAAGATAGTAAAAGAATATCCTTAGGACTCGAAAAAAGTGTCCGGCCTGCATTCCCACGCAAAGCTTGGTAACGAGAGGCTTCCGTAATGGGAGCAAATTGTAATTTGTCGTCCTCAGCCTGCCTGAAAGGGAATTAAAGGAAAGGTGGATCTGAAACTGTTATTAAAGCGTGTATCGTATGACTTTGCGGTAGCAATTCAGCTTTCATAATCTTTTATGATTATGTTTATGTGAATAAAACATCGCAAAGTCATCCGATACACGCTTTAGTTGTGATCAATGGCTTATAGGCATAGTACCGCAACTTACAAGTTCGTCCACCCTTTCTTAAAGGGGCCGGGGATTTTTCTTGCTAAAAAAGGCTGTTGTGGCAGAAATCCCCCTTTAAGAAAAGGGGAGAGGAATTTACACAAGTTGTTGCAGTAGCCCGATAAGCCCGGACTGTATCTTACTCCTTAAAGGTTGCCCGAAAATTTGTTTCTAAGCTGTAAATCATTGTCTGGCAAAGGTTCGGGAATACTCGTTTATATAAGAGCCGATATTAATTGTTTTTTTTGCATAAGAAATGTAACATCTTGCAAATATTAATATTTATTCTGAAGAATATTGAAATATGATGTTCCCTTGTTCGAAAATATGAAAATACTGCAATATGCGGTTTTTAGAAATTTATAATGTTATCAGATTGTTAAAAAATAACAGATCCAAATGGTTATAAAAACAAATTAAAATCGGTTCTTATAAGATGGCGAATCGGTAAATGCCTGCCAGGCAAGGCTTTACAGATTAGGATTAAATTTTCGGGCAACATTTAAGTTACTCTTAATTAAGATTATGAAAATAATTCCGACGGGAGCGAAGCTCCTTTACGAAATACAGACATGAATTGAATTCACTAGGGAGAGTGCTAAATGGAAATTCAGGCAAGTGTGTCAGAAGAATTGGCAACAAAAGACAAGGAAGCAGATAAAATTATAAGGAATCACGTATTAGGTGCAATGGGGGTCGGACTGATTCCCATACCTATGGTGGATTTGGTGGCCCTGACCGGAGTTCATCTGAATCTGCTGAGAAGAATCTCCAAAACATATGATATTCCGTTTTCCAAAGATAAGGGGAAAAGTATAATTTCCTCTTTGCTCGGGGGCGGTCTTTCGTTACCTTTGGGAGCTACCGTATCCAGTCTTCTCAAAGCTATCCCCGGTGTGGGCCAGGCATTCGGCGTAATAGGTATGCCTGTTGCTGCTGGTTCGGTTACATATGCAGTAGGGAAAGTGTTTGTCCAGCACTTTGCCTCGGGTGGAACCTTTCTGAATTTTAACCCGGAGGAGGTTAAGGCATATTTTGAGGAAATGCTTAAAGAAGGAGAAAAGATTGCTGCTGAATTAAAAGAAAGCACTAAAGCTGAAGTGAAAGAAAGCACTAAAGCTGAAGTGAAGGAAAGCACTAAAGCTGAAGTGAAGGAAAGCACTAAAGCTGAAGTGAAGGAAGATAAGGTTTCTGAACCTGAGGTGAAAGAAAGCAGCGACAAAGCAGTTGAAGCCGAGAAAAAGGGCGACAAAGATCCTGATACTGAACCAAAAGAGGATGAAAAATCAGCTAAGTCGTCTAAAAAGAAAAAAAAAGGCTCTGAAAAAGAGGATGGCAAAAAATCGGACTGGTGGAAAAAGTCCTGATTCATTTCAGTAGGCATTGTCTGCTTTCCTCCCTTTAAGCAATTAAGGCGCGGAATTTTGGGTCTGTCATTCCGGAAAAACGGGAGGAGAAACCCGGCTTAGTTCCTTCCCTGCGAAAAAGCCGGGTTTCTTTCCCACATCTCTTAACATAACGCCATCTGCAATTTTTTTTTAACCGAAGAAAAGACAGACGGCTCAGATCAGGGCATATCACCTGATGCCACAAAGGCACGAAGACACAAAGACACACAAAGAACCTTCGCACCTTGCGGCATTCTGAGTTGCACATAGCGTCAGATGCAGAGAGATAATGGCTCAACTATATGAATACACAAAGAAACTTCGCCTTTGTGCCTTCGTGGCATTATAAGTTGCACATCGCGTCAATATAGTCAGTATCTCCTTCAGACTTTTCACTTTCCTATCTCAACGGGTGCAATTAAAAGTGTCAGGTGAGCCGGGTGAGCCATCCTCGTTCCCGAACTCCGTATGGGAACGCAATTGCAGGCAAAACTCCGTTTTGCATGGCAGACAGAGTCTGCCGGGCAGGTGTGTTCCCAAACGGAGCCCGGGAACAAGGACACATACTGAACCTGACACTTTTAATTATAATTACACCCTATCTCAACAAAAACCGGTTTTCCACATAAAAGCCCTTTTATGTAATCAACATCCTCCGACAGGGTATATATACAGATTTTGTATTACCTTTGTACAAAAAATGATCATATGATTCCGCAGGTTTTCGGAGTTTTTTTATTTATGATTATAAAATTCAATAAGATATAATTATCATTTTCTCTGGCACGTTTGTTGCAGATTAATTCGGCAGATTAAAAAAGAGTAACTACTCAGCTACAATAAGGAATT